>JBDSNC010000130.1:0-19982 GCA_039915545.1 Luteolibacter sp. | reverse complement strand
AAAACTGGTTCGCCACGGGTCTGCGCCAACTCGTGCCGACGACCGTGAAATTCTCGGTGGATGATTCCGACTCCAATGTCGTTAGACTCACCGCGGTCACCGACTACGCAGGCGAGAAAGCCGAAGTTGTCCGCGATTTCATCTCCAACCACCTCAAGGTCGATGCTTCCGGCACACTATCCGCCGAGACCACGACTTTCCGCGTGGTCAACTCGTGGACGGTGTTTGCCGATGGTTCCGTCTCGCAACAATCCGCCATCTCGACGAGAGGCCGTGATATCGTGCTGCCGAAAGTCGGATTCACCATGGAGCTTCCTTCCTCCTATGCGAAGGCCGAGTATTACGGCCGCGGCCCGGAGGAAAACTACCCCGACCGCAAGACCGGTTCGTTCTTCGGGCGCTGGTCGCGCGAGATGAAGAGCTTCTTCGAGCCCTATGCGAAACCGCAGGACATGGGCAACCGCGAGGACGTCTCGTGGGTCGCCCTGCGCGACAATTCCGGAGCGGGTGCCTTGTTCGCCGGCTTCGGCCGGATGTCCGCCACCGTGCTCGAATACACGCCGTCGGAACTCCTGGCAGCCGCCCACCCGACCGAGCTACCTAACAAACCCGACCGCGTGCGCCTCGATCTCGATGCCGCCGTGCTCGGCCTCGGCGGCGCGTCCTGCGGTCCCAACCCCATGGAGCGGGACATCATCACATCCGCCCGCCCCTATGGCTTCGGATTTGTCGTCCGTCCGCTAACGGCGAAAACTGATCCTGCCACTGCGGCCCGTGTTTCCCCGCCGGACACGGCACCGGTCGCCATCTCGGTGGACGGAACCCGCAATCTCGTTTCCCTCACCAGCGCCACCCCGGGCGCGGCGATCCGCTACTCGGTGGATGGCGCAGCCGCGCAGGAATACACAGGCCCCATCGCTATCAGCCAGGCGATGAAACTTGTCGCGCGTGCCGAGGCCAAGGGGCTTCACGCATCCGCCGAATCCCCGGCCGAAATCCCCGCGCCGAAGAAAACGGTGAAGGTGGTGCTGCTCAACGCCAGCAGCGAGATGCCCGGCGAAGGCGAGGCATCGAAAATCCTCGACGGCAATCCGGACACCTACTGGCACACCAACTACGGCCTCACGCTGGTGAAGTTCCCGCACACGCTGGAATTCGACCTGCTCTCGCCGCAGAAGCTCAAAGGTTTCACCCAGCTTCCCCGCCAGGACGGCAACGCGAACGGCCGCATCAAACAGTATGAACTCGCCGTGAGCTCCGACCGCAAGACATGGACCACCGTGAAAAGCGGCGCATTTCCTAACAAAGGAGAACTCGACAGCGTCAGCTTCGACCAGCCGGTCACCGCGCGCTACACGCGCTTTACGGCAATCTCCGAACAATCCGGCAACGACTTCGCATCATCGGCGGAAATCTCGTTTGTGACGGAGTAAGATTCCAACAAGGAGTCTCGCCCCCACCATTTGCCACAGTCACAGACGCACCGCTGTCCGGCGCGTTTCGAGGAACCACAACCACCCAAGCAGGATGAAATAGCCGGTGAATTCCGCGACCTTGTTCCAGTATTGGATCGGTGCGTCGCCGCCGTGGCAGCCGCAGGAGATTTCGAGTTTGTGATACCAGGCCCAGCTGATGGAGATGGAAAAAACGACGACGAGCCCCGCCGTCGTGAGGATCGCGCCGCGGCGCAGGATGCCGAGCATCAGGCAGAGGCCGGCGATGCATTCGAGCCACGGCACCGAGTAGGCGGCCACGGCATCGAACGGTGGTTTCACCATGTGATAGTTCGCCACATCACGGGTGAAGCGGTCCAATCCCGTGCCGAAAATTTTCAAGCCTCCGCTGTAGAGAAACCAGCAGCCGAGGACGACGCGGGCGACCAATGCGACGACCTGTGACTTGCCCTGCGGTTTCATCACGAGGGATCAGGCCGGTTGCAGGAACCGGCGCTGGGCTTCCTCTTCGGGATTGTGCGCGATCTCCGCGTTCGCCGGCTTGGTATCGGCTAGAAGCTCGTCGCGGAACTTGGCGATGATCGCCTCGACCGGCCAGGACGACGCTTCGCCGAACGCGCAGATGGTGCGGCCGTCGATCTGATAGGCGACGCTTTCCAGCGTATCGATATCGGCCGGACTGGCGGTGCCTTCCACGAGGCGGTCGGAGATTTTTTTCATCCACGTCGAACCTTCGCGGCACGGCGTGCACTGGCCGCAGGATTCGTGGGCGTAGAAGGCGTTCAGGTTGTTGAGCACCCAGGACATCTTGCGGGTGTCGTCGAGCACGATCACGCCGCCGGAACCGGCCATCGATCCGCAGGCGGCGAGGGTGTCGAAGTCCATCTGGATGTCCCAGAAATCGAGGTCCTTGGTGGTGCCGTCGGGATTCTTCATTTTGAAGACTTCGTTGCACTTGAGGATCTTCGAGGAGGATCCGCCGGGGATGACGGCCTTGAACTCGCGTCCGTCCTTCGGGCCGCCGCACATGTCGTAGAGCAGCTCGCGCATGGTGATCTTGCCGACCTCGACTTCGAAATAACCGGGATTTTTCACATCGCCGGAAACGCAGAGGATGCGGGTGCCGGTGTTTCTGGCAACTCCGAGTTTCGCATACTCGTCGCCGCCCATGCGGATGATGTGCTTCACGTGGCAGAGCGACTCGACGTTGTTCACGATCGTCGGGCACATGTAGAGGCCGAGCGCCGCAGGGAAATACGGGGGCTTGATGCGTGGGTAAGGACGCTTGCCTTCGAGCGACTCGATGAGGCCGGTTTCCTCGCCGCAGATGTAGGCACCCGCACCCCGGTGGACGTAGATTTCCACATCGAATCCGGATCCTAACACGTTCTTGCCGAGGAAATTCTTCGCACGGGCTTCTTCGATCGCACGCTCCACGATGTGGGCGGCTTCCGGGAATTCCTCGCGGATGTAGATGTAGGCGGTGTGCGCGCCGACGGCGAAGCAGGAGATGACCATGCCCTCGACGAGCTGGTGCGGATCCTGATGGAGAATGTAGCGGTCCTTGAAAGTGCCGGGCTCGGATTCGTCGCCGTTGCAGATCAGATAGACGGGCTTGGTGTTGTTCGGCGGGATGAAGGTCCACTTCATGCCGGTCGGGAATCCCGCGCCGCCGCGACCGCGCAGGCCGGACTTTTTCACCTCTTCGGTGATGTCCTTGGGCTGCATGGTGATGGCCTTTTTCAGCTCATCGTAGCCACCGTCGCGCATGTAGCAGTCGATCGACGGGTCCCAGCCCTCGCGGTCCACATTTTTAAAGATGAGACGGTATTCTCTCGGGTGGGGCTGCTTCGTGTAGGTAATCATGGAGAAGGACGGGCGGAGTATCGCTATTTGGGCGGGGTTCGCAAAACCGAATTTCCCGAAAAACTCACTTTTTGGCGTCGGAAAGCGTCCATTTCATCGCTTCGTCGAGCTTTTGAAGGAATTCCGGGCCCGCGCCGCCCATATCGTGGAGGCTGTTCGGCAGCTTGATGACCTTGTGGGAAATTTCGCCCAAGTGGTTCTGCCATGTCGTATCGTCGAGAGGATCAAGTCCGGCGGCGAACTGCACGATGCGCAGACCGGTGAGTTTCGGAGCGAGATCGGCGAGGGCGAAAGAGCCGGGTCCGGACGGTTCCACGCCGAGCAGGTCGGCCTCGGTGATGCCATAGCGGCCGTGTTCTCCGGGAGCGGCCAGCAGCAGCCCGACGAGGCCGGGCGGGCGCTCCGGATCGGCGGCGGCGGCCACCGATTGTTCAGCGCCGGTGGACCAGCCACCGTACCAAACGGGAATTTCCTCATCATCCATATCGGCGCGCTTGCGCACGGCTTCCACCGCAGCACGGAATCCGGCGGCCAGCTCAGCTTGGTCGTATTGGCGGGTATCCGCGAATCCGCGACAGTCCCAGCCGCCGACCGCATAGCCTTTTTTCACCAGATGCTTCGCCACGTTCTCCTCCCAATAAGACCAGCCGCCGTCGCCGGTTCCGACGATCACGATCCCGAGCGGCTCGGCGGTTTCGTTGTAATACAAAGTCTGATAGTGGCCGTGCAGCAGCTCGATGGGCAGGATTTCGCCGCTGCCTCTGAAATTCCGCGGCAGGACGAGGTGCATGATGAATTTCACCAGCAGGATCAGGATGACGACTCCGAGAACGGCCAGCGTGCGACGCAGCCATCGGCGTTTTTTCTTGGGAGGGAGTACGGTTTCAGCAGTGCTCATGAGGATTTGGGGCGTCCGATGACATTCCGCCATCCCCCGCCTATCAGCGCGGTGATGTCGGTGAGGGCGGCGGGAAGGTGCCACGAACCGGGCACGGCGAGATAGCGGGGTTCCCACTCGGGATTGAACTTTTCCTTGAACTCGCGGAGGCCCTGGAAGTTGTAGAACGCCCCGCCGCGCAGATAGATGAGGGCGCCGAGTTTCTGCCAGAGCGGCGCGAGCGGATGCGCCGCCATGCCGGACAAGGGAGCCATGCCAAGGCCGAACCACTGGTAACCCTCCGCCTTGCCCCACAGGAAAAGCTCGGTGAACAGGAAATCCATCACGCAGCTCGGTGCTTCCGCGCCGTGGCGCATGAGGTCCACGGAAAGTTCCTCGTGATCTCCTCCGCACCACAGGTTTGCGAAGGCGCAAGGCACTCCGTCCCTCGTGACGACAGCGACCGATCCGCGTTCCAAATACGCTTCGTCGAACCGGCCTAACGAAAAACTCTTCTCCCGCGCGGCGTGTTTCGCCAGCCACTCGTCCGAGAGCGCGCGGAGCGCGGCCATGTCCCGACTTACCTGATCCGGCGCCCAGATCTCGAAGCTCAGCCCTTCACGCTCGGCGCGGTTGCGGGCCTTGCGGAGTTTTCTGGCCGCCGAGCTCTCCACATCGAATTCCTTCAGCGAGACCCTCGCCTCCTCGCCGAGCTTGAAGAGCCGCATCCCCATGTCCACGTAGTGCGGAATGCTGCCTGCCGAAATCTGATAGTAACAGACGCGGTAGCCTTCATCCTCGGCCTCCTCGTTGAAACTCCACAGCAGGTCGTCCCACTCCTCCTCGTCGCCCACCGGATCGCCCATCACGATCCGAGACCGGCCCTGTTCTCCATACATCACGAAGGAATTCCCGCTCTCGCTGAAGTGAAACATCTTGTCGCCCAGCAGCGCGAGGTAGGACTGGCACTGCGGTGCCGACCGGACCAGCCGGGTGATCTTCTCCCAAGCCGCCTTATCCACCGTACCACTCCCCGCAGCCGATCTAGGCGGCGTCCGGCGGAACCACTGGGCCAGCATCACACCGATCAGCAGCACCGCCACGCCCACCTGGCCGCGCAGGAAACGCGAGGCATCCCCCTCGAAGGAAAACTGCCACCACAGATCGTTCTGATACTCGACATGGCGGCTGGTGAAAAAACCGAGCCAGACCGAGACCGACGTCAGTCCACCTAACAAAAGCCACCACTCCAGCGTGAAGCGCCGCGACCAGACCGCCGCGTGACGGTGGAAATAATCGCCGTAGGGCAGAAGGCAGAGTAGGAGGAAACCGAGGATCACGGCCTCTTCGTAGTCAGCCCCCTTCAGCAGCGAGAAAATCACGCCCGAGGCCGAGAGCAGGATCGCCGCCCACCACGCGGCGTGGACCCGGCGCTGGAGGCCGCGCGCGACGATGATCAGCGCCACCCCCGCGATGCTTGATAGAAAGTGCGAAGTTTCCACGAACGGCAGCGGCACCCGGTCCATCAGCCAGTCGCGGCGCAGCGGTTCCATCGGCGTGTTGGCGGATAGAAGCAGCACGAATCCGCTGGCCAGCGCGAGCAACGGACCGAGCCGGGGGCCGAGCTTGCGCCAGACGTTGCCGATGATTTCCGCACCTTGGGTGAAATGCCGGCGATGCTCCCACAGCTCGCGCCCGCCCATCCACGCGGCGGCCAGCACGAACGGAATCAGATAGAAAAGCACCCGGTAGGACAACAGCGCTGCAGCGAGCCACGCGGAGGGCAACGCTGCACCGATGAGTTTGGTGACGGAAAGCTCCAGCACCCCCACCCCGCCCGGCACATGGCTCAGGGCACTCAGGAATTGGGAAACGATCACCACGCCGAGAAATCCGGCGGTTCCCACATCGCCCAGATCCGCCGGCATCAGCACGCGGATGGCCATGCCCGCCATCACCCAGTCCAGCGCGGATACCAGGATCGAACCTGCTAGCAACGAAGTCGGAGGCAGCGTGTTTTCTCCATCTTTCGAGCGTCTGCGCCACGCGTTCAATCCGATCACCACGCCCACGCCGGCGATCAAAAGCACTGCAAGTTCGCGCACGAGGATCGGGTGGATCAGCGGCAGCACCGATGGGGAAATCAGCAACAGCACACCCGCCACCAGCGCGTTTCCGGACCATCCGGCGATCATCGCGAAGCCCGCCATTTTTGCGATTTCAGCGGGTGTCAGTCCGAGGCTGGTAAACAACCGCATTCTGACGCCGCCGCCGCCGAGCAGCGTGCCGCCCGCATTCATGCTGAAAGCCGCAGCGATGTAGGAGCAGCCAAGCGCATCGCGGGCGGGGATCTTTTTTCCGAGCCAGCGCAGTGAGAAGAGATCGATCGACGCGTTGCTCAGATAGCTCAGCGCGGTGCAGAGCAGGGCGAAAACGACGTGCTTCCAACCGAGCTTCGAAAGCGCGTCGTTCAGATCATCCAGATGAAACGCCGCCCACTCGCGGTGGAGCGCGATCAAGGCAAAGGCCATCACCCCCACCCACGCTGCGATCCCCAGACGCCAGAGCCAGATCCGCAGGCGCGAGATTTCCTCGGGCGGTGGAACGTCGGCGGTGATGGCTGCGGGCTCGCTCATTTGTGGGAAATGTCCAGTTTCAGGCGATCGCGGATCAACCGGTGGAGCTCCTCACGCCGTTTCTCGATCTCCGCGAGGATTTCCGGAGTCGGTGGCTGCTTCATCATGACCGCCAGCTCTGCGAAGAGCCGATAGACGTTGTCATAGTCCTGATAGCCCGTGATCAGATGGAAAACCCAGGGATCGCGACGGGCGTAGGAATAAAAATCCGCTTGGAAAAGAAAGCGTTGGGGAATGTTCGCCAGCGCCTTGCGGCCGGACTCGGAAACCACCGCATCGAGGTGATGCGCGTTGCCGAGCACTTCCTGTTGGAGAGCCTCCACCAGTTGTCCGGTGCGCCGCTCCTGCTCCACATGTTGCGCCGTCCAGGTGGCGATGAGGCTGCCTATCACCCCGATCGTGATGGGCACGACGATCCCGGTCCAGAATCTGGAAATGTGGTGGTGGATCGGCATGCGGTCTGGAATACGGCGGAACGTAGCGGATTCCTACGGATCGTTCAACAACATGCCAGCGACACGGCCTGTGGGATTTGCCGATAAAATCCAGCGGGCATTCTGCCGGCGGTTACGGCTGCGAGTATTTCGCCAGCAGCTCTTCCGCTTTTTCGGGAGCGATGCCTTCGTGGAAATCATCGTTCACCATGCAGACCGGGGCGCTGCCGCAGGAGGCCAGGCACTCGGCGAACTCGACGGAGAATTTTCCACAGGGGGAAACCGTCACCGGATGATGATGGGAATCGCTGCCGGAACGGTCGATGCCGGTGAGTTCGCAAAGTTTCTCCATCAGCTCATAGGAACCGCCCATCGCGCAGGACAGCGTGCGGCAGACGCGGATGTGGAATTTCCCGGGAGCGGACTGGCGGAAGCCCGGATAGAAAGTGACGACCTCCAGCACCTTGATCGGCTCCAGCGAGAGCTTCGCCGCGACCCACTCGATGGAAGCCGCGGAGATGTAACCGAACTTGTGCTGCACGATGTGGAGCAGCGGCAGCGTCGCCGAGCGCGGGTTCACCGGATAGTGGGAGATGCGCTCGTCGGCCTCGGCCTCCAGCTCCGGCGTCACCGCGAACGGCGGATAGAACTGGGTGCCGGGTGTCTCGTGCGAGGCGACGGATTCTTCGAGAGAGGATGAGGACATGGGAAATGGGAAGGGGTTGCTTGCCGCGAAAATCGACTTACCGGTCGCACTCGCCCATCACGAAATCGAGCGAACCGAGGATGGCCGGAATGTCGGAAACCATGTGTCCCGGAAGCAGCTTCGAGGTGATGGAAAGGTTGCAGAACGAGGGGCTGCGGATTTTCAGGCGGTAGGGAACTCCGCCGCCTTTGGAGTGGATGTAGAAACCGAGCTCGCCCTTGGGATTTTCCGCGGCGAAATAAACTTCCCCGGCCGGTGCGTCGATGCCCTGGGTGGCGACGATGAAGTGATGGATGAGTTCCTCCATCGACATGAGCACGCGCTCCTTGTCGGGCAGCATGCTCTTGGAATCGGCGAGATTGATCGGCCCGTCCGGCATGGTGTCTAGCACCTGACGGCAGATGAGGATGGACTGGCGCATTTCCTCCATGCGGACCTGATAGCGGGCGTAACAATCGCCTTCCTCGGCGATCGGCACGTCGAACTGATATTTCTCGTAGCCGAGATAAGGGCTGTCCTTGCGGAGATCGCGCGGCACGCCGGAAGCGCGGAGGTTGGGGCCGGTCATGCCCCAGGCGATGGCGGACTCGCGGCTGATGACGCCGACATCCACCATGCGGTCGATGAAGATCTTGTTCTTGTCGAGCAGCTTGGCGATCTCGCCGATGGTCACGAGGCACTCGTCGAGGAACTGGTGGACGGTCGCCTCGAAGCCCGGCGGCATGTCGCGGAGCTGGCCGCCGACGCGGGTGTAGGACGTGGTGAAGCGGGCGCCGGTGAGCTGCTCGCACATGTTATAAATCTTCTCCCGCTCGGTGAAGGTGTAGAGGAAAACGGTCATCGCGCCGACGTCCATGGCGCAGACTCCGACACCTAACATATGAGAGGAAAGCCGGGCCAGTTCGCAACAGAGCACGCGCAGGGCCTGGCCGCGCGGAGGCAGCGTCCAGCCCATCAGTTTTTCGACGGCGCAGGCGTAGGCGACGTTGTTCGCGAGCGGTGCCAGGTAGTCCAGACGGTCCGTGTAGGGAACGAACTGGTTATAATGCATGTTTTCCGCGATTTTCTCGTCACCGCGGTGGAGGAATCCGATGTCCGGATCGGCCGAATCGATGATCTCGCCGTTCAGCTCCAGAATCAGGCGGAGAACGCCGTGGGTGGCCGGGTGCGAGGGGCCCATGTTGAGGACCATCCGCTCGCCGACGAGGTCGTCCGTTTCCGCATGATAATGGTCCGCAGCTCTGGCGGCGCGGGCGATGGTGTCGGGTGCCTCGATTTCTTTGGTAGTGGTACTCATGCCGGATTTGCCGGGCAAATAAGCACCCAGAAAGGCTCAATTCGCAAGGGCTTTGTGAAAATTTTCACAAGCTCCCGCGACCGTAGCGCTCGCGGAATTGGCGCAGCAGGTCGTCCACCCGATCGGTATCCGGCGCGGCGGGCGGCGGCGTGGACTCGACCGGCTGGACCGGCGGCGCGAAAACCGGCTCAGGGCTGGCTTGGAACGCGGGCGCGGCGGCTGGCATGAAATTCTGCGATTGCGGGACCGGCTCAGGGGCAGGCTGCGCGAACTGGAAGGGAGAATCCGCCTGCAGCTGGAAGGCGGCGGCCGGTTGCGTTTCCTGCCAAGGTGATGGCGCAAAAGTCGCGGACTGTGGCTCGGGGGAGGAAACGGGAGGCGCGAACTGGAACGGTGATTCCACCGGCGGATTGAATTCCTGCGATGGTTGGAAAGGAGACTGAACCGGTGGTGGATTGAACTCCTGTGCCGGCTGGAAAGGTGACTGTGTGCTCGGCGGGTTGAACTCCTGCGCGGGCTGGAAGGGCGATTGCACCGGTGGTGGATTGAACTCCTGTGCGGGCTGGAAAAAAGTCTGCGCGGGCGGCGGGTTGAACTCCTGTGTCGGCTGGACCGGCGGCGGGTTGAACTCCTGGACCGGTGCTGGCTCGGGGGTGAATTCCGGCGTCGCGACTTGGAATGGCGAATCCACCTGCGGTTGCCACGAGGTCACGGGCTCGGCAATGGTTTGCGCGGCGGGCGCGAGTTCCACTTCGACCGGTTGCGGGGCCGGCTGCCACTCGGGCGAGGTGAAAACCGGCGTCACCGGCTCCGGCTCGGGTTCCGGCGTGGAAATCTGAAATGGCGAATCAACAGCCGTTTCGACCACCGGCTCGGCGATCACTTCGATCGGCTCGGACGGAGAAAATTCCGCAGCAGGCCAGACGACCGGCTCATCGACCAGCGGCGGCATTTTTTCCACCGCGGGTGTGGCTTCGAAAACCGGCGCGGTTTCCGCCATCGCTTCGAAGGGAGACGGCGCGGGAGTTTCCACAACTTCCGGCGCTGGCTCGGGAGCCTCCACGACCGGCTCGATGACAGGCGTTTCGATGACCCGCTCGGCCACTTCAGCGATCAGCGGTGGCGGATTGAAAACGGGCAATGCCGGTGCCTCCACCACCACCGTCGGCTCTGGCGAGTGAGCGGAGTCCATCGCGGTCGCCTTCAGCCAGGCCATTCCCGCCGCACGGATCAGGCCGCGGGCGTGGGTGCCTGCCGATTTCACGTCGATCTTGTCCAGCACGCGGCTGCCCAAGCCCGGAACTCGGGAGTCCAACAGCGCGACCATTTCCGTCTCTGTCAGCGGATCGAGCTCGATCACCACTTCCGACAACCGGTCCGCCAGACCACCGCTGAGGCGCGGCAGGAACGCGCTCTGCCAGATGTCCTGATTGAGCGAGAGAATCACATCCAGCCGCTCGACCGACTGGCGGAGCGAGCCGAGGAACGCCGCCAACCGGAGCGCAGCCGTTTCATCGGCGGAAAATCCTTCAAGGTCGTCCGCCACCAGCACCACCCGCATCAGTTGGGAAAGCAGACCGAGCAACGCCTCCAGACGCTCCATCGATTCGCCGTCAGCAGCACCTCCGGCGTGCACGCTTTCCGCCAGAGCGCGGACGCGGCCGGAGTTTTCCACCGGCGTGGCGGCGAATCGGAAAAGCGCGTCCACCCAGAAGGCGATCTCACGCACCGGAAGCGCGCAACGCTGCGCGAGTTCCATACTCAGACGCTGGCCGAGCACTTCGAAATTCTCGCGCGCCCAATGCGCCGTCACCGCATTCGGATGATGGAAATCAAACGTTTCGATCGGCCGTGTGCGCAGCGCCGTTAGAGCCCCCTCGCGGTCCTGGCACGGCACCTCGCCGGAGCCGACCAGCGGCTGCAGCGCGGCGGCGAACAAACGCCGCGTCACCAGATCCAGCACACACAGTCCGCCCGATGCCGGCAGCGGGCGCACCAGCCGGCGTAGCGTATCATCCGTGACGGATGCAGCATCGATCCGGCAGCCGAACGCCGGATGCAGCGGGATGAACTCATGGGTCGATCCCAGATAATGTTGGATGCGCGAAAGCAGGTGGGTTTTCCCATGACCGGCCCGTGGCGCGCGGAGCAGGATGCAGCGGCCGTTTTTCTCCACCGGCACCGTCAGAATGTCCGAGAGAATTTCGTAAGCCTGGCGGTTCACCGATTCCGCGTGAGAGGCAGGAATGCGCCCGAGGGTTTCGAAAAGCATCTGGAACGGGTGATCGTTTGCCATGGGGGTAATCATTCGAATTGCGCGGAGCGTGAATGGCTTTTCCGCGTTTCACAAGACCGGAGGGCGGAAAATCTCTGGCATTCCCGCAGCCCTCTGCTTTCCTCCATCCATGAATAGCTATCTGGTCATCACACTCCTCGGAAACGACCGCCCCGGCCTCGTCAACTCCCTTGCCGACACCATCGCCCGCCACGGCGGAAACTGGCTCGAAAGCCGGATGGCCCGCCTCGCAGGACAATTCGCCGGCATCGCCCGCATCGAGTGCCCGCCGGACGCGGTGGACGCCCTGCTCCGTGACCTCCAGTCCCCCGGCATCCCCGGCCTAACTGTTCAGGCCGTGCGCGAGGACGCCACCGATCCCCTGCCCCGCCGCACCGTCGTCGTCGATGTCCTCGGCAACGACCGCCCCGGCATCGTCCGCGAGCTTACCGCCGCCATCGCCCATGCCGGAGGAAACGTCGAGGAACTCACCACCGGACTCGAAAGCGCCCCCATGAGCGGCCACCCGATGTTCCGCGCCCACGGCATCGTCTCCATCCCCGAGGAAACCGAAACCGCCACCCTCATCCACGCCATCGAGAGCCTCGGCGGCGATCTCACGGTGGATCTATCCATCTGAGGGATACCCGGCCCCGCGACGATGGGTTTACAGGTCGGACCAGCCCGCGAAATTTCCCGCAGAAATCAGCCGACAAGTCGGCGCGGCTGGTGGAGTGTGGGCGAGATCCATGAGCGAGCCACCTCCCACCTCTTCCCGCAGCTTGTTCCAATCCTGGCGGAGCCGGCCACTCATTCCCGTGCTGATCCTCGTCGTGCTCGGCGCGCTCGGCGGATTCCTGCACATGGCCAGCGAGATCCGGGAACTGGAGACACGCCCCTTTGACGAGTCCCTCCTGATGGCCATGCGTGAGCCGGGAGACACGGCCGATCCCATCGGCCCGCCGTGGGTGGAGGAAATGGCGCGGGATCTCACCGCGCTCGGCGGCTTCACCGTTCTCACGTTGGTGACGCTCACCTCGTTCGGCGTGGCACTCCTCGCCCGGCGGCAGCGCCTCGCATGGTTCGGCGTGGCATCGGTCGTGGCAGGGAGTCTGCTCACCGGCATCCTGAAAAATGGCTACGACCGACCGCGACCGGATCTGGTGGAGCACAGCGTCCGGGTGGTAAACCCCAGCTTCCCCAGCGGCCACTCCACCATGTCCGCAGTCGTCTATCTGACGCTCGGCATCCTGCTGGACCGCACCCAGCGGCAAACCCGCGCGCAGGTCTTCGCCGTGTCCGTCGCCGTCACGCTCACCGTGCTCGTCGGCTGCAGCCGCGTCTATCTGGGCGTCCACTGGCCCACCGATGTCGTCGCCGGCTGGCTCCTCGGCGGCGCATGGGCCGTGCTTTTCTGGCTCGTCGCCATGAAGGTCGACCCACGACCACCGCCACCTTGATTTCTCCCATGAGGGTAGAATCCTCCCCCTGTAGCGGCGCGTCTGCGGCCGTCGCACTTCACCCTCCCCTGCCGGAGGCTCCTCTTCCCCTCCAAACCAGCGAAGGTCACATCGACGCGCCGCTTTATTTCCCCATCGTCCACGCATCCGCCAGCTTAAGCACCAGAGTGTCATCACATGCTCACAACTGCGGCAATCGACGCAACATCTCGCGAGATTCCGTCTCTTCCTCAAGACTCTCGGGACTTCTGAAAAATTCGAGGGCCATCGTCTTAGTCCTCCGTTGAAACTCCCAACGCCTCCTCCACCGCGCGGAACTCCGCCAACGCGGCTTCCAGGCTTTCCACGATCTCGGCGGCGAGTAGGGCCGGGGGCGGGAGGTTCTCGCTGTCTTCGATGCTGTCGTCCTTGAGCCAAAGGATGTCGAGGTTGGCTTTGTCGCGGGCGACGATCTCGGCGTAGGTGAATTTCTTGAAGCGCTCGGTTTCCTTGCGCTTGGCGAAGGCTCCGGGGTGATAGACAGCTTTGAAGTCGTCGAGGTCCTTGTTGGCGAGCGGGTTCGTCTTGAGGGTGAAGTGCTGGTTGGTGCGGAGGTCGTAGATCCAGAGGTCTTTGGTCCAGGGCTTTTCGCTGGCTTCCTTGCGCTCGAAGAAGAGGACGTTCGCCTTTACGCCTTGGGCATAGAAGATGCCGGTGGGAAGGCGCAGGAGGGTGTGGACGTTGCAGCGCTTGAGGAGTTCGCGGCGGATGGTTTCGCCGGCTCCGCCTTCGAAGAGGACGTTGTCGGGGAGGACGACGGCGGCGGTGCCGCCGACCTTGAGTTCGCTGACGATGTGCTGGAGGAAGTTGAGCTGTTTGTTCGCGGTGGTCGCCCAGAACTCGTCGCGCTCGTATTCCTGCTTCTCGGTGCTGATCTTGCCGTCGTCGCCGACGATGGTGTAGCCGCCTTTTTTGCCGAAGGGCGGATTGGCGAGGATCATGTCGAACTTCCTGCCGCTGGGCTGGGCGAGCGCGTCGGCGCGGTCGACTGGCGGGTCGTTGGCGTCGGCGGTGGAGCCGATGCCGTGCAGGTAGAGGTTCATCGCGCAAAGGCTGACGACGCCGGGGACGATGTCGGTGCCGCGCAGGGCTTGGGTGCGGAGGTGCTTCATCTCCGGCTTGCTGAGCTTGTTGTGCTGGGAAATGTAGTCGTGGGCGGCGAGCAGGAAGCCGCCGGTGCCGCAGGCGGGGTCGCCAATCACTTGCCCGGGCTTGGGTCCCATGACATCGACGATGGCGCGGATGAGCGGGCGGGGCGTGAAGTATTGGCCGGCTCCCTTGTCCGATGAACTGGCGGTCTTTTCGAGCAGGCCTTCGTAGATGGCCCCCTTGATGTCCACGTCCATGCCGGACCAATCCTCGTCGCCGATCATTTTGATCACTCGCTGGAGGTCGGAGGGATTGGAGATCTTGTTCTGGGCCTTGCGGAAGATGATGCCGACGAGTCCGGGCACTTTGCCGAGGTTCTCGAGGGTGTGGCGGTAGTGGACTTCGAGATCGTCGCCGCTCTTGCTGCTCAGCTTGGACCAGGCAAATTGTTTCGGGATGGGGTTGTCGAAGCCCAGCTCGGTCATCTCATCGGCGAGCTTGAGGAAGAGCAGGTAGGTGATCTGCTCGACGTAGTCGCCGTAACCGACTCCCGCGTTCTTGAGGACGTGGGCATAGTTCCAGACTTTGGAGACGATGGAGGCAGAATTGTCGTTGTTCATTATTCAGTATTTTTCAAGAAGCACGCTTCGTTCGGCGACAAACCGGGGTAGAAATTGTCTAGATGGTGCGCGTTGCTCCATTTCTTTACATAGCGAAGCAAGAATCGATAGCGTATAGGTGCAGGATGCCACAAATCGGATGATTGCCTCTGCGTGAGCCGCACCACTGATTATCAGTTCCGGTGTCGGCTCTAAGATCAACCTGTGAATAACTTTCATCTTGCTCGGTGTTATCCGTTTGTTTGGAGCTCCCCATACGTCATCAGGAATCTGATAATTGATCCTATTCCTCATCGCCGCCATCCATGGCCATTGAATCGATGGCGACGTCGAGTCAATGCTAGCCGGCTGAGCAATTATTCCCGCATATTCAGCTGCCGCAGACCTCTGGTGTGTAGTGTTAAGAGCGTTATTTGCGTATGAATTATCCGTAACGCGTCGAAATTCGCGCCACAATACTCCATGGGACCCTAACGCTCCTGACGCATTCGCGTCAAGAATTTCAACGGATCTCTTGTCAGGGCTTAATGCCAAACAATGATAGCCGGTTCGTAAGCCAAGGGTTGGGAGTGCAGGACTTTGATAAAGTGTGTTGAATTCAGATTGAACGCCGCTCCAAGAAGAGATGTTGGTCAGCGACCGGCCTTGAAATCTAAGCAGAGAGTGCGCGGCGTAATACGCAGAATAATACAACCCTATAAATCGCCAGCCGACCCCATCGCGATCCTCTGCTGTTGCCCACCGTGTGCGAAACGCATCAAGCGATTCAAATGCAACCGAAGCAAATCTCGCTCCCTCGGTTGCGAAAAGATGATCTAAATTCTCAAGCGAATTTAAAACTATTGGATATCCACCAGCGGACGGGGGAGCAAGGCTTGCGGACGGCGAATTAACCCAATCAGACAAGCGCACACTCCCCAATTTTGAATAACCAACAGGAGCGACGAGTCGACTCCTAAAGAAATCGACGTGGTGCCTCACAGGTCGTTGTCTGCGTTGTTTATCGCTTTTTCGAGATTTTCCGCTAACTTTCGGTAGCTGGTTCCAGGGGAAGTAAATACTGTCTTTCGAAGGCTGCCAATGGGCAGAAGGACATCCTCAAAATTTCCTGCTGAGTAACTTTTAGAGAATCGAAGCCTCACTAACCGAGCAACCCCTGGAAATACTGCACAGAACGACCGGAAGAGAAGCGGCTTCACAATCAGGTTTTTCAGATCAAGCCCTGGCGGCATTACGCTAGAGAGTCCAATGAGATAGGCGTTAAATATATCGAATATCTTGTCCGTGTCTGCTTGATTGAATTGCTGCAAGATTGGCTTCACTCCGGCATTGAATGTCGTTCTTGTGATTTTTCCCGGTGCTTTTTCCCGCGGTGACATCAATCCGCACAGGTAACTTTCCGGGTTCGATTGATAGTCGTCGAAGAGTTGCCGCGCTTCTTGTTCGAGGTTGCCTTCTGTCTCTGCAAGCTTCTTAATGTCGAGCAACAGTTCATTCGGTACAGATTTTTGCAGTGTGTTGATGTCAATAAACAACCGGGCTTCGTCTCGTTTGCTCAAACCGGAGAAAATGACAACTGGAACACGGAGTTTTCTGTTCGATAGCTTGAACCCATAAACCCGATGTTGACCATCGATGATGAGAAATGCGCCTGCCAATGTATCGAACTGAATTGTCTTTTTCTTGCCGTCATATTTCAGGTTCGAACGTTCTTGAGCTGAAAGGACGATACTTCCTGGGATAACGCCGCCGTGCTCTATGTATTCTTTGATAGAAATCGCTCGCTTCTTATCGAGGCTTCGCTGAAAACCTTCTTCGGGGTCTTCAATCCTAGTAGTTGCAACGCATGTCGCAGCTAAGACATCTGAGTCCAATGTGAGAGTGTAGAATCGCCGATCCCCTTGCGTTACTAGGACGGCTGAAAAGGATTCTCGGAGTGGTGGCTGTGTGCTCATTGATGACTTCGGTTGGAGTTTATGAAAACAGTTCGCCCGCAAAGGCAGCAGCTAGAGTGGAGTGCCTAAGGCGCTTGGAGCGGGAGATTTGGCGGTCGAGTTCGGCTTCGAGGTGGTCGATGGCGGTGGCGCGGGCTTCGACTTCGGCGACTATTTGGTGTTGTTCGGCGAGGGGCGGCAGACTGAGTGTCAGTGCCTGAATTTCTTTAGCGTTGATGTTATTCACTCCGCTTGTGGACTTCGCCTTTTGCTCGATCTGGGAACGCATGGGGCGGGACGCCAACGTGAGGCTTAGGAATCTGCCGTCGATTGCAGGAGTCGACGGGCGGATCCGGATTAGGTAGCCGGCATATAAATGCTTCGTGTCAGGCTCTCGAACCAGAGCTGTCTTTCCAACAATCGAAAGGCTGCCGTTGGATCTGATCATCAAGAGGTCGTTTTCGCGGATCGAGAGTTTCTGGAGCTCAGAGTTATTGAACTTCGCATATTTGAGGTCGGTTGGATCGACCACACCGTTGATGACATTGGGGATTCGTAGAACGGATGAGCCAGCAACAGCGGCGGTGCACTTCTTCGATGTGCCGTATTGGGGTTGCTCGACAATCATGTCGAGGTTCACAGGTGGCCAATGTGACGGCTTTTCTGCGGTCGGCGCTCCTGCGGAGATTTCAACTGGATTTGGTTGCTTGTATTTGCCTCTTCCACCCCAGTTTTTCTGCCGATCTTCGAGAATCCGCTTGAGCAGATCTTCGGCGGGTTCGGTGTTGAGGTGTTGTTCGCGCCAGGCTTGGGTGAATTGGCCGGTGACGGCGGCGGCGAGGACGGATTGGCGGTAGCGTTGGAGTTGGGCTTTGGCGTGGCGCAAGGCGGCGACGCCGGCGTCGAGGCGGGAGAAGAGTTCCTCGATCCGGGCGACGATGCGGCGTTGTTCTTCGACTGGGGGAAATGGAATTTCCAATTCCTTGAGCTTCGATCCGTTGACATTCGCCTGACCACACTGCTGCGAAGCAACCGTCTTGATCCAAGCACGGCCGAAGGACGAGTTCAGATAGTAAGACACCCACTCCGGAATTCCCTCACGGAGACGGACCCGAATCAGATAGGACGCAAAGGAGCACTTTTTTGGATAACCGCGATAGACGGCTGTCTTGCCAACGAGCTCAGCGCTGTTCGTCCGGTTGAACAAAATGTCGCCGGGTTCAAGCAAGAGCAAAGGGAACTCTGGATGCTCGGCCGGGAGGTATTTTAGTTTCGTGAAATCGAGTGCGCCATTGATGATGTTTCCCATCCGGATTACCGGAACTCCATCGGCATTCTCACCAGTCTTGGAAGAAGATCCGTATCGGACTTCGGCTGCGATATCTCCGATCTTCACGGTCCGCCAACCTTGTGTCGCCCCTTCAGGGCTCGGATTCGTGGGCGGGCGGTGACCCAGGGCCTTGCCCTGGGCTATCGTCTTGCGCCCCGTTGGGGCATTGGAGGCGGATCGAGGCATCATTTGCGTTGCCCAATCACATTCTTGGCGGCCTTGGCGTCTTGGCTGTCGACTTTTTTCGCTGTGCGGTAGGGCGTGGGATCTTCGGCAACGCGATGGATGGATTCGTCCGGGTTGAGAGATTTTGAAGCGATCGACCCCGACTTGCCCTTGGCCGGTTTCAGGACTTGGGAGGCGGGCGACGATTTCGATTTTTTCCCGGTAGGATAGACGGTGCCCGAGGGCGCCTGGGTTTGGGGATCGGGTGTTGCCGCCGTGCCCGCTTTTTTGGCCGGTTGGAAGCGGATCTTCAATTCACCTCCGACGGCGCGGCCGGCGCGGACGAGGGTGGCGATGGTGAGGTTTTCGCTGCCATCGAGCATCTTGGTGATCCGGGAGGGCGGCACGCCCATGCGCCCGGCAAGTTCGGTGCGGTTGATCCCTTCCCGCTTCATGAACTGGAGGAGTTCCTCGACGGCTTCGAGCTTGCAGTATTCGATTTCGCCCTCAAGTGAGAGTGGCTCGGCGAAGGCTTGAACGAGCGGGTCATTGGGATCGCCCTTGGAGATGATGATTTTCATGGCTCGATCAGTCGCAGGATGGTGTCGGAGAGGGTTTTGGCGCGGAAGTATTCCGCCTTGAGGCTGTGGGCGAGGCGGATGTCGCGGGATTGCGCTTTGCCCTTCAAGCCGCCGTTGGTGCAGAGGATGAGTTGTTGTTGTTCGCCGATTTCGTCATAGAAGGCATAGAGGCGGATGCCGGGGCGCTTGAATTCAAACAGCCCGTCGCCGACGTGACGGAAGGTGATCTGGTTTTCGTATCGCTCGTAGTTGCTGATGGTTTGGATGCGCTTTTGGACAAACTCGAACTGGTTCCGGTCGTGTTGGAGGAGTTCCATTAGAAATTCCCGCGCCGGATCCTTGCCTTGGATGCCAAGGGTAACCACCCGGCGGGCAGCGCCAACATGAACCGTTCGGAGAATGACTTCAACAGGCTTTTTCACTTTTAAGCTAAGTCCGGATCAGGCGACGAGGATGGAGTTGAGTTCTTCGATGATGTCCTTGGGATCGCCGCCGAAGGCCTTGCGGGCGACGGCGAGCGGGACGCCTTCATCGGAA
The DNA here is from genome assembly GCA_039915545.1 of Luteolibacter sp. GTDB lineage: Bacteria > Verrucomicrobiota > Verrucomicrobiia > Verrucomicrobiales > Akkermansiaceae > Luteolibacter. The sequence continues at coordinate 682 of JBDSNC010000130.1, read as the reverse complement.
TCGACGCTTTGCCAGGCGTCGAGGTAGGCGTCCTGATCGTCGGTGGCGAAGGCACCGCTGAGGGCGACGTAGTTTTTAATGACGTCGAGCCAGTGGATCTGAGCTGGGGTGAATCTGGGAGTTTGCGCCTGCGGCGGAGTTTTCAGGGACTGGGGCGAGACGCCCAAGCCACTTTCCTGTTGTTGGGCGAGCCATTGCTGGTAGCGGGTTTCGACGAGTTCGGGGAAGGGCGCGAGCGGCGTCTTCTGGGGATCGACGGTGTGGCGGACGAGGGTGATCAAGTTCGTGAGGGTTTTGACCGGGTCGGTGGTGAGGGGTCGCTTTTCGAGGTGCTCGTAGGCTTTCCAGACTTCGGCGGGGGCGATGTGATAGGGCGGCCGGGCGACGGCTTCGGCGAGGGTCTTGAGTTCTTCGTAAACGAGATGCTTCTTTGCGTGGGGACGGTTGTAAAGGATCTGAAGGGCGGTGATTTCGTCCTGATTGTCTTCGAGAAACTGTTTCCAGGAGGTGACGAGTTGGCGGGCTTTTTCCTCGTCGTAACCCGCGCTGATGAGTTCGTCGCCGGTGAGGTGATCGATGGTGACATCGGCCTTGCGGCGTTTGGCTTCCAGCAGATCGCGGAGGGCGGGATTGGTGGCGAGTGGCTTGGCGGCTTCTTCCGCCAGAGTGGCTGCTGCGTCTC
>JBDSNC010000106.1:0-4600 GCA_039915545.1 Luteolibacter sp. | reverse complement strand
TCGCTGGTGGAAATCGAGAACATCAAACGCCAGATCGGCCTCGGCAAGGACGTGCACCAGGCCATCGTCGACGGCGCGCGCGAGGTCGCCTTCCCCGAGTTTGTTTCCACAATCTCGATCTGTATCGTTTTCCTGCCCATCTTCCTGCTCAGCGGCACCTCTTCATTCGTCTTCCGTCCGCTCGCTCTGGCCGTGGTTTTCGCAATGATCGCCAGCTATCTGCTGGCCCGCACGCTGGTGCCGACACTCGCCTCCATCATTCTTCCCGCAGAACAGCGCGCCGAACAGAAGCGCGGTGATAGGAAACCCGGCGGACTCTTCCGCATCCATCACGCCATCGAAGCCGGAGTCGATCATGTCGCGGAAATCCAGGGAAAAATCCTCCGTTTCATCCTCCGTCGGAAAATCCTCATCCTACTGCCCGTGCTCTTCGCCGCCGCGCTCGGCGTCTTCGCCGTGGTGAATTCCGGCCGCGAGTTTTTCCCGAAGACCGACGCCGGTCTGATCCGCCTTTTTGTCCGCATCCCCAGCGGCGTTAGAATCGACGACACCGCACAAGTCATGGCGGACGTCCAGCGCGAGATCCGCACGATCATTCCGAAAAACGAACTCCAGTTCATCGTCGAAAACATCGGCACGCCCAGCTCCGTCAACCAGGCCTGGGTGGAAACCACCGCGATCAGCTCCTCCGACGGTGAGATCCTCGTGCAGCTTGATCCCGAACACGGCCCGAGCGAGGGCTACGTGGAGAAAATCCGCAGCATGCTCGCGGCGAAGTTCCCCACCATCCAATCGTTCTTCCGCCCCGCCGACGCCACCAGCCAGACGCTCGCATCCGGCGCGCCGACCACTTTCGAGGTCCGCTTGATAGGCCGCGATGTTCCGGGAAATCTCGCGCTCGCCAAGGAACTCCGCGAGCGTTTCGCCAAAGTGTCCGGTGCGGTCGATGTCACGCTGCGCGAGGTGCTCGACCAACCCAGCTACTCCATCCGCATCGACCGCGCCCGCGCCAGCAGCTTCGGCATCAACGCCCAGGACGCGGCGAATGTTTTGCTAGCAGCCCTCGGCAGCGGCGGTTCCGTCGCGCCGAATTTCTGGTCGGACCCCGCCACCGGCGCGGCCTATGACGTGCAAATCATCGCCACGCCCACCGATCTCAAGGCGGTGGAGCAGTTGCTCAATCTCCCCATCCGCCCGTCCACCGCCGGCGGTGCGACGGTACCGCTGCGCTCCTTCGCCACCGTTTTGGAAAAACGCTCGCCCGCCAGCGTCAGCCGGACCTCGCTGCAGCCGACCTTCACCGTCGTCGCCAACGCCTCGGGCCGCGACATCGGCAGCATCACCAAGGACCTCGAAGCCATCCTCACCGACCTGCGGAAAAAACTCAAACCCGCTAACAAGATCGAACTTTCCGGCCAGGCCGCGCTGATGGAGACCGCCTACTCCGAGCTCATCGGCGGCCTGGGGCTCGCCTCAGTGCTGGTGTTTCTCGTGATGGTCGTGAATTTCCAATCGTGGACGCTGCCCTTCGTCGCCATCGCCGGACTGCCGGTTTCCGTCTCTGGCGCCTTGTTCGCGCTGTGGCTCACCGGCACGCCGCTCAGCGTTCCCGCGCTGATGGGGATCATCATGGTCGTCGGCGTTTCCGCGGCTAACAGCGTGTTGGTTAGCAGCTTCGCCCGCGACCGCTTCGATCAGGGGGAAACCGCGCACGATGCAGCTGTCGAGGCCGCCACCACGCGGCTCCGGCCGGTGATCATGACCGCGCTCGCGATGATCCTCGGCGTCATCCCGATGGCCCTCGGCCACGCGGAGGGCGGCGAGCAGAACGCTCCGTTAGGCCGCGCCGTCATCGGCGGGCTGGTCTTCGGCACCTTCGCCTCGCTGTTCCTCGTCCCCATCGCCTTCGCCGCCGTCCGCGGATTCACCCACCGCATGCACCTCAGGAAACTGGAAAGAGAAACCACTCCACACCCGCTCACGAATCCATGAACTCTCCCATCCTCTCCCGCACCCTCCTTGCTTTGTTAGCGGCATCGTCGCCGCTGGTCGCGCAGGAGAAAGCCACCGTCCGCACGGTGCTCCCGGTCGCCAGCACGGCAGCGGGAGTTTACGAACTCCCCGGCCGCACCGAACCCGTCGGGCAAGCCACCATTTTCACCCGCGCCACCGGCATCGTCCGCGAGCGGAAATTCGACATCGGCGACCGCGTGAAAACCGGAGAAATCCTCGCTGTCATCGACGCGCCGGAAATCGACCGCGAGGTGGAGGCCGCGCGCGCTGCCGTCGACCAAGCGACCGCCCGCGCCGAAACCGCCCGCCAGGTGGCCACGCGTTCGACCGGACTGCTGACCACCCGCGCGGTTTCCCAGGAGGAATCCGAACTCCGCGTTTCCACCGCCGCCGAATCCGACGCCGCGCTCCGTTTGGCGAAAGCCGATCTCGCCCGCGTCGAGGAGCTTCAGAAATTCGCCACCGTCACCGCGCCCTTCGACGGCACCATTTCCGCCAGAAACTTCGACCGCGGCGACCGCATGCGCGGCGATTCCTCCACCGCCGAGGGCTGGCTCTACCGGCTCTCGCGGCTCGCCACCCTGCGCTTCGTCATCAGCGCCACGCCGGATCTCGCGCTGCGCCTGACGAAGGACAGCGAGGCCACCGTGCGCTTCAACGAACTCCCCGGCCAGACTTTCAAAGCCAAGCTCTCCCGCACCAGCCAGATCTTCGACCTCGCATCCGGCACGATGCGCGTGGAGTTCCTCATCGAAAACAAGGACCTCCTCCTGCCGGCGGGACTATCCGGAACCGCCGGCTTCAAACTGCCACCGGCCAAGGACACCTACGCCCTCCCCAACAACACCCTCATCGTCCGCCAGGGCAAGCCGCTCGTCGCCACCGTGAAGGAGGGAAAGGTAACCTACGTCGAAGTTCTCCCCGGCAAAAACCTCGGCCCCTCGGTGGAAATGACCTCCGCCTCCCTCACTCCTGAAACCGCCGTCATCGTGAATCCGAACGCCATGCTCAAGGAAGGCGATGCCGTGGATACGGCTCCCGCCGGGACTGGGAAATAGAAGTCATATCTTCGCCTGAGAGTCTGTCTGAAAATTGGAGCGCGGATCTTCAGTCCGCCTGTTGGGAATGGCCAATGCTGGGAAACAAGTAGATTTTGGCACCGCGAATCTTGCGAATCTTTGATTTTTCAGACGGCCTCTGACCCAATTCTCGCGTTGATTAGCGAGCGCCGCTTCCAAGAATTTGATCGGCGAGGACTGACTCCATTTACGTGGAAGCATTGAAAACGGAGGGGCTAGTGAGGCTTGCCATCCACGGCTTGTTCGCTTCTTTCTGTGTGAAGGTTAGTGAATAGAACCGAGCCGTCCGCAAACCCGCCAAGAATTCGGTGCCCGTAATCGGTAGCCGTCGAAATCACCAGATCACGTTCCTGCCCCAGACGCTTCGGTGGTGTATAGTAGGTCCAGTGATGCCCCTCACTCGTAATCGTAAGCTTACCAAGACCATCGAACCAATCTTGATCGGGCGCCTTTCCATTGGTCTTGGTGTATTGCTGAATGTTCTCCAAGATCTGACGACCTTGGAGGACATGTTGAGAAACACTCGCGTATGCCTTCATCGACACTAAGAATCGATAGCCCATGACTCCAGCAGCGATTCCAAGGAATAGCCCTGCAAAGAATATGATGGATTGCTTGGCTCTCATTTTCTAGCGAACGTTGAGTCCTCCTACGCCTGACCGGAGGCAAGGCTTCGACTGCGGGTTGAGGTTTTAGCGGTCATGGCGGCGACAACAGGAGCCGGGCAATATGTTCGATTAGACATCTTATTCGCCGCTTCTATTTTATTTGAACTTCTCATCGAAGTGGGACGGTAATTCGGAAAGCGGGCTGGCATGCTCGAAATACTTCGAAGTTCGGTCGAAGAATACAATCGCTCCAACTCGTGTCTCCATTGCGTATTCTCCCAAGGCTTCGTCCAACAGAAGGTAGCCTATCTGCCCCCACACTGTTCCCTTGTCTACCTCGGTGTACCCGTCGAGGAAAATCATGATCCCCACCTTTTTCGGATCCTCGTCCTTGAAGATCGCATAGTGAACATCCTTGGACTTCACCTTCCTATCTGCGAACTCAATGTCATTGATCGGAAAGCGCCGCTGCCGGTATTTGAGAATCTTCCACTTTGGGAGCTTCGGTGCGGCAGCATATAGAGACTCGACGCTGGGAAACGCATCCTTGATGCCTCCGGCGCTGATTACAAATTCGCGCGTCCCACCCTCACGAACCGGACTGAATTCGAAGGTAAGATGCTCGTGCACCATGCCCATTGCTGCGGATAGGCGGTCGAAGACAGCCTCTCGGTCCTTCTCAAAGTGATAGAGTTCGTCCTGGTTCTTCTCGAACCACTTCCAAAAGGTTTGTTCCTTGGTATCTTTGGCGAAGATCGACATGGGCAATGTTGCTGCGAGGAAAATGATGGCCGCGAGTTTCATTTTTTTAGCGATTAAGGTAGAGACGTCGGTTGCCCGACGCCCCCCTCGCAGATCCCGGCGTGCGGAATTACCGCACCGGGCTCCTCGGAAATGCGC
>JBDSNC010000082.1:0-6571 GCA_039915545.1 Luteolibacter sp. | reverse complement strand
CATCCCCGATCTCATCGCAAAATTCGAAGCCGCCGAAGGCCGCCGCCCGCGCATCATGGTCGCGAAGATGGGCCAGGACGGCCACGACCGCGGAGCAAAGGTGGTTTCCACTGCATACGCCGATATGGGCTTCGACGTGGACATCGGCCCGCTGTTCCAGACTCCCGAAGAAACCGCGAAGCAAGCGGTGGAGAACGACGTGCATATCGTCGCCATGAGTTCGCTGGCCGCGGGTCATAAAACGCTCCTGCCGCAGCTCGTCGCCGAGCTGAAAAAACTCGGACGCGAGGATATCATGATCGTCTGCGGCGGTGTCATCCCCGCGCAGGATTACGATTTCCTCTATCAAAACGGAGCCGCCGCCATCTTCGGTCCCGGCACCGTCATCCCGGATTCGGCACGCAAGATCCTGAAGCTGCTTCTCGAGCAAATCGAGGCGTGATTCAGCCTCCGCCGCGAAATATCAAATTTACTCCGATCGCGCATGGGCTCAGCATTCCTGAAATCCCATGCACCGATTTCTCACCTCACTCCTTGCTTCCATCGCGCTCACCAGCCCGCTCGTCCGCGCTGAAGAACTTCTATCGAAGCAAACGCTTTCGAATTGGGAGTTCATCACCGCCACCCCGGCGGACATCAATACGGTCTGCACCGCGGGTGACGACGGGGTGCTTGCGATTGTGGGAAAGCCCGTTGGCTACCTCGTCACCAAGGCTGACCACGAGAACTATCAACTTCACTTCGAGTGGCGCTGGCCCGCGAATGCGGCGAAGAACTGCAATGGCGGCGTGCTCCTGAATATTTCATCGGGACCTGCCAACATTACTCCGTGGCCGGTTTGTTTCCAAGCGCAGCTCAAGATGGATCACGCCGGAGACCTGTTGCCGATGGCAGGTGCAACCTTTGCCGAAAAGCTCACAACTGCGCCGGACGCGAAGACTCCGCAACTCGACCATGTTGCGGCAAGCAACGAAAAGCCCTTGGGAGAGTGGAATACGGGCGACATTATCTGTCAGGGGGACAGCATTGAAATCAGTATCAACGGTGTGAAACAAAACCACGTCACGAAGTGTGTGCCAGCCACGGGAAAGATTGGATTCCAACTGGAAGGCGCGCCGTTCGAGTTGAGGAACGTGCGGGTTTCGCCGGTTAAATGACATGAAGAACAGGCAGGAATGCCTGTGTCATGCTCAGAACTTGCGGATGACGGTGTCATGGCAAAGGCGGTCGTCGGTGTTCGGATGATCGAGCGTGTAGTGCAGCCCGCGGGATTCCTTGCGGCGTGACGCGCACTCGACGATGAGGCCGGCGACTGCTACCAGATTGCGGAGTTCGAGGATGTCCGCATTGACGCGGTGGCCCCAGTAGAATTCGCGGACTTCCTTTTTCAAATTCCGCAAGCGCGCGGTGGCGCGGCGCAGGCGGTTGTCGGTGCGGACGATGGAGACGTAATCCCACATCAGGCGGCGGATCTCGTCCCAGTTGTGATAGATGACGACGAGTTCGTCCGGCTCGGCGGTGTCGCCGTATTCCCACTCGGGGATCGGTGGCGGTTCCATGACGATCTTGCCGGGCGGATGAAGTTTGAGCATTTCATCCAGAGCACGGCGGGCGATGACGTTGCCTTCCAACAGCGAGTTGGAGGCGAGTCGGTTCGCCCCGTGGAGGCCGGTACAGCCGACCTCGCCGACCGCATACAGCCCCCGGACGGAAGTCTTACCGTTTACATCCGTCAACACACCGCCGCACTGGTAATGGGCGGCGGGAACGACGGGGATCGGCTGGGTTTCACAATCGAGGCCGAATTTCAGCAGCGTCTCGTGAATGTATGGAAAACGCTCTTTCATGAAGCCCTTCGGCTTGTGGGTGACGTCCAGATAGACGCAGGTGGCGCCGGTGCGTTTGATTTCACGGTCGATTGCGCGCGCGACGATGTCCCGCGGTGCGAGCGATCCTCGGGGGTCGATCTTTTTCGTGAAGTCCTCGCCTTTCGCATTGACCAGAATGCCGCCTTCGCCTCGGACTGCCTCGCTGACCAGGAAGGACCGCGCTTCGGGTCCGATGGCACCGGGATTGTAAAAGCAAGTGGGGTGGAACTGGATGAACTCCATGTTCGCGATGGCCGCGCCGGCGCGCCAGCCGAGCGCCACGCCATCGCCGGTGGCTGAGTCCGGATTGGTCGTATAGAGATAGACTTTTCCGCAGCCGCCGGCGGCGAGGATCACGCGGTCCGAGCGGAAGACCTTCACCTCGTTCGTGCCTGTTTCCAAAACGTAGGCACCAACCACGCGGTCATCGACGGCCGCGCCGAGCTTGGCGGTGGTGATGAGGTCGATGACGAAGTGGTTTTCCAGCAGTGTGATGTTAGGATTCGCGCGGGCGGACTCGATGAGCGCGCGGGCGACTTCACGGCCGGTGGTATCGCGGGCATGGAGGATGCGCCGGTGCGAGTGGCCGCCTTCTTTTCCGAGGAGGAAATGGTCGCCCTCCTTGTCGAAAGCGACACCGTAGTCCACGAGATCATCGATGGCCGCTGTCCCCTCGCCCACGATGGTACGGACGGCGGCCTCCTTGCAGAGACCAGCCCCGGCGTCGAGCGTGTCGGCGACGTGGGATTCCACCGAATCGCCGGGATCGCGCAGTTTTTCCGGCAGGACGGAGGCGATCCCGCCCTGCGCCCAGGCGGTGTTGGATTCGAAGGCGTCGCCCTTGGTCAGCACGATCACCGAACCATGGCGGGCGGCGCGCAATGCAAAGGATAGCCCGGCAATGCCGGCACCGATCACCAGGAAATCTGCTGTCATGTGCGCCCAGCATGAACGCGGAATCCCTGCGGAAAAAGGCAAAATTGTCACTTGTGTTCCTTGACCCGCCTTCAGCCAGAGAGGCATGCTGGCGCATGAGCTTTTTCATCACGGGCACGGATACGGGAGTCGGAAAAACCTACGTCACCCGCCTGCTCGTGGAGACCCTGCGGAATGCCGGAGTGGATGCCGTCGGCTACAAGCCAATCGCCTGCGGGGACCGCGAGGACGCCGCCATTCTGTCAGCCGTGTCCGGTGGGATTCCGCTCGAAGAAATCAATCCGGTTTACCTCAACACGCCGGTCGCGCCCTACGTCGCCTGCATGTTGGAAAACCGCACGGTCAGTCCCGTCGATCTCATCGCAGGATTTTACCATCTCTCGGCAAAACACCCCGAAGTCCTCGTCGAAGGAGTCGGTGGCTGGGAAGTCCCGCTGGCCCCGAACTACCGAGTCTCCGACCTCGCAGCAGATCTGAAACTACCTGTCATCCTCGTCGCCGGCAACAAGCTCGGCGCGCTCAACCACATCATTCTCACTGTAAATGCCATCCGCGCCAGGGGCCTCGTCTGCGCCGGGATTTATCTCAACCAGCTTGAGGACGAAATGGACACCGCGATGATCACGAACAAGGGCGTGGTCGAGGATCTGACGGGAGTTCCACTGTTGGACCACTTGATCCACGGGCAGGATTTTCTGGAGGTGGAGGGACTTCTCAAACTTTGAGAAAACCGAAGCGGCTGGCTCCGGGGGGGGAGATCCCGGAGCCCACCAGCTTGATTTTGCTGTCATTTGTCACGGCAGCGAAATAGGGATACCCCACTCCTGCGATTTGCGACATTACGTGATCGCGGTGCCTTTCTTTCCCGATCCATGCCAGCCAAGAATTTCCACGTCCGCCAAGCCGCTGTCTCCGCCCTCCGTGCCTGGGCCAAGGGACATGACTACGCCGAAACTCTGATAGAACGCCACGCCCAGCGCCGCAAACTCTCGTCCTCCGACCGCGGGCTGTTGCAGGCGATCCTGTTCGGCGTGCTGCGGCACCGGCGGATGATCGACCACTGGATCGGCAAGCTGCGAGACGGGAAGCTCGATCCGGAAACGCGCGACATCCTGCGGGTGGGACTTTGCCAACTGCTCATCCTCGGACTGCCAGACCACGCGGCGGTGAACGAGACGGTGGAGGCAGGAAAAGCCAGCGTGCGCAGTCTGATCAATGCGGTGCTGCGCCGCGCCACGCTTTCGAAAAAACGCCTGCTCGACGACACGGACGACCTCACGCCGACGGTGATCCATTCGCACCCGGACTGGCTCTATAACAGGTGGAGACAGGCGTTCGGCACCCGCAATGCGATTTCCCTGATGGAGTGGGACAACCTGCCGGCGGTGACGTTTTTCCGGGAAAACCCCCTCGCCCCGGAGATTCCCGAAACGCTTCCAGGAAAACCGGTGGAGGGCGCGCCGGGATTCTATCAACTCGATGGATCGCTGCCCACCGCGCTGCTCGCCTCAGGCTCCGTTTACATCCAGGATCCCGCGACGCGCCACTCGGTGGAGCTGCTCGATCCGAAACCCGGCGAGCGCATTCTCGACGCCTGCGCCGCGCCGGGAGGAAAGGCGTTTCTCATTGCAGCAGCACTGGGATCGGCGGACGGACTGGTTTGTACGGACTCCAACGAGAAGCGCCTGCCGCGTCTGGAGGAAAACCTCGAGCGCCTGCATGCGGGGAAAGCTAAAATTTCCGTGCACGACTGGACGCAACCCGCGCCCGCCGAGTGGCACGGCAGCTTCGACGGCATTCTGTTGGACGTACCGTGTTCGAACACAGGCGTGATCCGCCGTCGGGTGGACGTGCGCTGGCGCTTGCAGGCACCGGACATCGAGAAGATCGCGATCACCCAGCGGAAAATTCTGGAAAACGCCCTCGCCTGCCTCAAACCCGGCGGCCGCATCGTTTATTCCACCTGCTCGATCGAGCGCGAGGAGAACCTCGGCCAGGTCGAAGCATTCCTCGCCGGTCATCCGGAACTCTCGCTCCAAGGCACCCGCGAGGCGCTGCCGTTCCGCGAGAAAACGGACGGTGCCTTCGCCGCGAGAATCCAATCGTAAGCTTCGAATTCCCGCTGGCAACGGCGGGGAGCACACTTTAGAAAGACCCCATGAAATCCTGCCTCGGACTGTTGTTCGCGCTTTTCCTCTTCATCGCCGTGATCGGCGGCGGGGCCATGATCTGGTATCTGAGCAGCTCCGCGGAATTCTCGCGCACGGCTGCTCCTGCATCTACACCCGCGAAAGGCGCGCCGCCGGTGGCGATCCCCGTCCGTCCAGCTCCGCCACACGCCAAGCCGGTTCGTTAGACAAGTCTCGCGTAGCAGGAACGCAGTCCCGCACGCCATTTTTCCAGGAAAACGAGGTTTCTCGCGATCTTCGAGGCGGCTCCGGCATCGGGATTTTTTGAACTCTCGAGCAAAGGGAAATTCCGGCACTCGCCGTCGATGCGCCCCTCCACTTTCGAGATCGCGGCTTCAACCGCCTCCCGGCAAATCTGCGTCTTGCCCTCCAGCATCGCCCGGACGAGTGCGAATTTCACCTCATCGCGCTTGCGGATGATCAACTCCGCCTCCTGGGTGACGGCTCCCACGTCGGCAAACAAGTCCATCAGGTCCGGATCGATCGTGCCCCGCGTCTCCACGGGCAGTCCGCGGGATTCCATCCAGCAGCGCAGGCGGCGCGACGGACTTGATAGAACGGCAAACGCCTCGTTGAGCGCGGAAAACTCGCCCTCACCGCCGCCGGCATCCGGGTGCGTTTGTTTTCCCGCCGCCCGGAACGCCTCGCGCAGGTCCTCCTCGTAAACCACCAGACGGGGCTTCATTCCCAATAAATCAAAGGCGTTCGCCATGCGGGAAGATAAGGAATGATCCAGCTCAAGACAAGGCATACGACGCGATGGGTGATTCCGGGGTGTGAGGAAAAGCAAGGCCACCTCCCCCCCGGTCGGTGGCCCTGCCCAACAAACAGCGTCGCTCGCTAGGCCAGCAGGCCCTGCGCCGCGAGACGCTCCTCCTCACGGAGATAACAGCCGGGATCCGATCCCCACAGATCACCGTTATTGCAAAAAGCCGCGCGGGTTCTGAAACCGCCGCCGCAGATGGGGAACCACTTGCAGTCGGCACACGGACCGCTCAGCCGCGACTGGCGTTCCTCCTGGCTGAGCAGGCCGATCGAGCGGATGGCCTCCAACTCTCCGGCCGAAGCCTCGTTGCCACCCTCCCAGATTTGGGAAAACGGCATCTTCTTCACGTTGCCGAGCTGGACGTCCTGCCAGAATTGGTCCGGATGCACGTTGCCCTGCGTGTCGATATTGGCGATGCCGCGGCCGGAGCTGTTCGCGCCGCCGCCGTTCCAGGAAAGCAGCCTCCGGGCCTCGTCCAGATTCGGATGCAATTCCTTCTCCATCCGGACTAACAAATATGCGCCGTCGGCGGGCTGGGTCACGGTGAGCAGCTCGCGATGGACGCCCTGTTTGTGCCACGCCTCCACACGGGAGATCAGTGTGTCGATGGCACCGCGTGCCTCGTCCGCGCCGAGCACCTGCAGCCCGCTGCCACGGCCGGCGGGCACCAGGTGATAGAAGCAGACGCGCTGGATTTCATGATCCTCGATGAAGTCGAGAATACGGTCGATATTCTCGACGTTATGACGGGTGAGCGTGAGACGGAGTCCGGTTTTCTGACCGACGCCATGGCAGTTGCTGAAACCGCGCAC
>JBDSNC010000046.1:0-4621 GCA_039915545.1 Luteolibacter sp. | reverse complement strand
GGTGGGGGTGATGGCGGTCTTTTCGGCTGACATGGTGGCTGCACGAATAGGAATCACGGAGCGGGGGAAAGAGCATTAAAAATCTGCGGCGGCGCGGGAGTTTCCGCTTGTGGCGGGGAGGTCCGATCTATCAATCTGCAAGGATGGAAAACAGCGGGACGACAGGTCGGTTTCTGCCATCGCAGGTCTACTGCCGTTGGAAATGGACGGTGCGCTCCGGACTACTGATCGTTCCCATGCTGGGTCTTTTGGGCGGAGGGATGGTGCTTTTTCTAACGCCCAGCAAATACCGCAGCACGGCGCTGGTGGAGATTGAAAACGCCCGCAGTCCGCAGGAGTCGGCGAAGTTGCTCAAATCATCGGCCATCCTCGGCCGCGTCATTTCAAACCTCGAGCTGACCAAGCAGTTCCAGGTGGATCAGGAAACCGCGCGGGAAATTCTCGCCGACGTCGTCCAAGTGAAAGTCATTCCTGACACGAATCTGATCCAGATTTCCGTCGCACTCGCGCAAAAGGAGCTGGCCCGGGACGTCGCCGCCTCCATTCCGCAGAGCCTCGCCGGATTTGAAGGGGACCGAGTGCGGGAGGAGCACACCGCGAAACTCGCCGGATTGGATCAACTCATTCAGGATGCGCGGGATACATCGGCGGAAAACGCGGTGGCCGTCACCCGGATCGAGAAAATCCATGGTGATGCGCTGCCGGAAACTCCGGCTTTCCGCGAGCTTGAACGCGCCCGCCGGGCCTCGCTGGTGGCGGATTCCGAGGTCGAGCGGCTGCGGGTTTTGCGGGCCGCGACGGCGACCGGACTGATCGGAACAGCGCCGCGACTGATCGTTCATTCGGAGCCGGTGATTTCCCAAAGCCCGAGCAACCCCAAGATCGGTCCCGAGCTCAATGAATTGCTTCTTCAGGCACTCGCCGCCGGACTAACTGCGGCTCTGCTGCTGCCTTACCTTTGCGAACTGGCGTTTCCCGCCCAAAAAGTCTCCCGGATGCCGCCCGATATGATTTATGATCTGTGACTTGCGCAATTTTAAGAAATCCCGAGCTGGGGGTTTGACAGAGGGGGGGCAAGTTGTCTTACTGAGTTTCTTAGGAATTCAAAACCCTGTGAGCGCATGAGCGAAAACGAAAACCAACCACCAGCTCCGTCCAAGCAAACGTCCAGTGTCCCTCTCAAGAAGGAAACCGTTCGCGTCACCTTGAAAGCCGCCGACGCACCACCGGCAGTTCCTTCCGCCACCGTGCCGATGGCCCCACCCGTGAGGCCTCCGATTCCCGGCGGTCCTCCGACGGCGACGGTTCCCGGCGGTGCGCCACGCCCACCGGCTCCCGCACCCACCATCCCTCTCCGTACCGCTGGCGGCCCGCCGACCATGTCGCCGGCTCCGACCATCCGCCTGGCCACCTCGCCTGGCGCTCCGGGTCTTCCGGGTGCCGCAAGGCCGGCCGGTGGAGCTCCTACCATCGCCCTTCCTAAGGCGACCGTTCAGCTTCAGCCACCTACCCAGCCACTCGGCACCTCTTTTTCCGCTCCTTCCCAGGCCGGTACGCTCGCAGGAGCTGACGATGATGAGGACGAAGGCAGCGGTGAAGGACTCGCCAACATCCTCTCGATCGTTGGCTTCGTCGCCGCTCTCGCCGTGTTGACCTTCCAACTCCTGACCGCCAACACTTGGATCAACGCCGAAGACAACGCCAAGAAAGGCGATTGGATGCAGCTCATGGAATAACCCTTTAAAAATCAAATCATCATGATTCTTCCCATCATCAATACCCTCCTCGCCGCCGCCGTGCTCTTCCTGGCGTTCAGCACCAGCGGACTTGCAGTCGGCTGATCGAGCGAACTGAAAATTGTTTTTTCCACAAGAGCCGCCCCGCAATCCGCAGGGCGGCTCTTGACGTTTCGGCTTTCTGGGTCAGACTCCCGCCATGGCTCTGAACCTTACTGACGTAAATTTCCAATCCGAAGTGATCGACTCCGAACTGCCCGTCCTCGTGGACTTCTGGGCGGAATGGTGCGGCCCTTGCAAAATGATCGGCCCCGTGATCGATCAGGTCGCCACCGACCTCGACGGCCAGGCGAAAGTCGGCAAGGTCAACGTCGACGAGGCCCGCGAACTCGCCGTGAAATACAACGTGCGCTCCATCCCGCTGCTCCTGTTTTTCAAGAATGGCGAGGTGAAGGATCAGATCGTCGGTGCCAGCGTCACCAAGGACCAGCTCAAGGCCAAGCTCCTCGCGCTCGCCTGATTTTCTAACGAACATCGTTTTCCGCAAGGACCGATCCGGCATCACCGGATCGGTCTTTTGCTTTCAGCCTGCGGCGCAGGCGGAAAATCGCCCTCCACAACCAGACCGCGGCGGCGGTGCAGAGGACCACGATGGCGATGAAAACGAAAAACGCGGCTGTTGGGAAAAGCCCTATCAAGCCAAGGCCGCCGAGCACGAAGCCGTCTTCCGCGATGCTGGCGACGGTGTTGGTGACCGGCTCCGGTGACAGGTTCAGGAACGCGCGGATGCCGGCCTTCGTTCCGTGGGTGGAAAGCGCCGCGCCGCCCGCTAACAAGGCGGCGATGGTTGCTGCCGTGGGATCCATTTTTCCCAAGACGGCCAGCGCCAGAAAGATCGCGCCCGCCGGGCGGATGACCGTGTGGACCACATCCCAGATCGAATCCACCCACGGGATCTTGTCGGCCACGAACTGGATGAGAAACATTCCGCCCGCCACGCCGATCACCCACGGATGGCCAAGTCCCTCCATCGATTCATAAGTGCCGGAAAGCTCGATCCAATGAAACCGCACCGCGAGCCCCGCGACGAAGACGGTGAGATACAGGTTCAGTCCTGCCAGCGTGGCGAGCCCGAGTGCGGTTCCGAGTTGGTCGATCAGGGTCATGGCGTTAGTCGGACAGGCTTTCTAAATTTTGGACGGATCCCCTGCGAGGCTGCTGCAATCGGTGGGAGTTACCTGTCCGCAGTGCCGACACTTGAGGTGATAGCGGCAGTTCAGTGAAAAATACCCGCCGACTTTTTCACTGCAGGCAGGGCAGGGGAGTTGGGTGAGGCATCGTTGCATGCGCAGAACGTGCGGCACTACGATGAGCAACCCCGTGCCGAGCATTCCGACCGGCTCCAACCACTTCACGTGCAAGCTCCAGCCCAGTGCGATGAAGACCAGATTGATGGCCAGGATCAGGATGATTTTTTTGAGCATGCCATCCCGAAAGACCTCCCGCATGCGATCCGCGCAGGCGACGATTTTTGGAGTGGAGTCACTCATGATTTCTTTGGGTGAAAATCCAGGTTAGGGCGGCAGCATCGACGGGTTCTTCGGTTCCTCCCGATAGAAAATCTTGTCCATCTTGTCGAGGTAGTTGGAGAGCTCGTCCTTGCGCTGGTGGGGATTCGCCTTCAGCCGGTCCTTGAGGCGCATGTAGTCGTCGAAGACGCCGCTGGTCTCGCGGGCGCGGGTGATTTCAAACCAGTCGAGATAGTCGCGGGCGCGGGCGGCCTTCGCCTTCATCGTCTCGCGCGTTTCCTGCAGCGCGGCGAGCCGGGTGGCGACATCGGTGGTCTTGTTCTTGGCGATGGCGGTCAGGATCAACTGGTATTCCGACAGCAGCGGGCGATAGGACGGGAAACAACGGTAGCTGAGCCGGACCAGCGCGTCCTGGGCGAGTCGGACGGAGGCGATGCGTTCGGGCTCCTTCAGGCTGGAGAGTTCCGGCCAGTCGGTGAGCTCCTTCTGTTGGACGATTCCCTCTTCGGTGCGGAAATTCAGACGCAGGGCCTCGCCGAGCGCTGTTTCCGTCTGGTTGATCGTGAGAATGTCGGTCAGCGGATTCTGCGCGCCTTTCGCCGCGAGCTGCAGCTGGACCCACTTGGCGAGGCTGGTTTCAGATAGATTGAGTTCCGGGAGATGCTTGCGCAGCAGCGTCGGCATCTCGCCCTCGAATCCGGCGACTTCCGATAGAAACGCGCGGAAGCCTTCCTTGCCCTGCGGTTGTTCCAGCAGTGCCATCACCAGCGCGCCCGACGAGACGCGGAACGCAGCGCGGGTGGCACCGTCGAGATCCTCGAACTCCTTCTCGTCGATGCCAAGCAGGCCATCGATTTTGAAAAATCCGCCGGTCTTGAAAAGCGCCTCATACAAGCGCCGGTCGCTGCGGCCGAGACGCCAGGCGGTCGCCTCCAGCAGCCCGTCCGCGAGCCAGGGCGGCACCAGCAGCGGGCGGTCGTCGTCTTCCTTCTTCCTGCCGCGCAGCGATCGTTCGTAAAGCAGGGCGGACGTTGTGGAATATTTGAAACGCTCCTGCTCGATCCCGCGGCTGAGGTGGACGTCCATCCGCAGGTCGTAGCCGTTTTCGTTGGCGAGCAGATCCATGTGCACGGTGCGCGGCGGCATCGGATCGCCGGGTTTCCCATGGAGGATGATGGTGATGGGGACTTTCCAATCGTCCTTCTCCTCGGTGAGCCGCAACAGTTCGTCCTTGGTTTCCTCCGCCAGCAGGGCCACCGAGGCGCGGACGATGCCGTCGCCGCCGCCGACCTTGAACTGCTTCGAGCGGCTGACGACCCTATCGAGCGCCGCGGATTTCGCCTGCTCGGGCGGTTC
>JBDSNC010000043.1:0-4570 GCA_039915545.1 Luteolibacter sp. | reverse complement strand
ACGTTTAGCATGTGGTCTGGAGTTTCGGACGAGCTGGGCCCACATGCGGCGTTGCCCTTCCTAGAAACCTGTTTAATCTCGGAAAAACGCCCGGTTACCCGACGCTCATCCCAGCCTGCCAAGTGTTCGCCATCCCCCTCAGCAGGTGTCGGGGTTCTGACGTGGTCGTCAATTAAGCGGCCAGTGCGAGCTCGTTAGAGTCTGCATTTATTTGTTTTGGGCGGCTTTTTAAAGAGGCCAACCGACCAACCTCTACGTGCAGCCAGCGCTTCAAGCATCCCGTCGAAACCAGAACGCCCCCTGTCGCTTGTGGACAGCGGGAAGATGCACCGGAACCGGGATTTTACAATCGGAATCCTACAATTCGTCCGCAACAGGCTTTTCGTGGGTGCCGGAGTATCTCAGCGGCCCCTTGATCGCCGGGGCCAGCGGGGTGATCAGGCCGGTGCTCAGGCGGTAGATCCAACTGTGGATCCAGATTTCCTGACCCCGTTCCCAAGCGTCCTCGAGGATGGTGGTGTGGGCGACGTGGCGGGACTGGGCCATCACGTTGAGCTCGCAAAGGCGGTCTACGGCGGCTGCGGGTTCGAGCGCACCGAGTTCGTCGCGGTGCTGGCGGCTCAGCGAGCGGATGCCGGCCAGCCAGTTGTCGATCATGCCGTGGCGGAAATTTTCCAAGGCCGCCTGCACACCGCCGCAACCGTAGTGGCCGCAGACGATGATGTGGCGGACTTTCAGGACGTCCACGGCATACTGCATCACGGCGAGCACGTTGAAATCCGTCTCGGCGACGACGTTGGCGACGTTGCGGTGCACGAAGATCTCGCCCGGGGCCAGGCCGGTGATCTGGTTGGCGGGCACGCGGCTGTCCGAGCAGCCGATCCAGAGGTATTCCGGATTTTGCTGGGTCGAGAGTTTGACGAAGAAATCCGGGTCGTTGGCGATGATCGAATCCGCCCAGGCACGGTTGTTGTCCAAGAGATGTTTGAGCGCTTCCATGAGTGGTCGGTCGGAGGTTAGTTCATGCGCGGGCCGCTCGTCCACCGCTGGTTTCTGAAATCCAGCGGCGTCAAACCGCCTTCTGTGTCTGAACAGCAATTCGCGTGCCCGAATGAAAGCTGATGAAAGGGGGAGGGAGACACGGGAGCTGGGAAAATTTTGTTGCCGTGTGCCTCCGAATCGTGGATTTTACTCCTGTTTTGAACGGTCAATCGCCATCCCCCCTGCGGCTCACTCCGCCCTGAGTTCCCGAGTTAGGGTTCTCCTCCCATTCCCGCCGGATTTCCTCCGGCTCGGGCAGTCTTGCCCATTTCACTTCCCGGCGCGTTTTTGCCGGAATTTCCTCTGATCGCATTTGATCTCCGTCTCCCTCATCGGGTGGATCGTGAATCCAATCCCCTCGCGAGAGGTATCCGAACTTTTTCCACTTTGATTGACCCTATGAATATCTTCCCCCGCTCTGACGATGAACGCATCCGCGTTTTCACCGGCTTCATTCTCCTGCTCTTCCAAATCGCGCCCCATGCATCGGGCCAGTCACCCGAGGTGAAAATCATGCCGCTGGGTGATTCGATCACGCGTGGCACGAATGACATCAACTACCCGAACGGCAGCATTCCCGGTGGCTATCGGAAGGAACTTGGAATCCGCCTGACCAACGTGGGACTGCCTTTTGATTTCGTCGGCAACAGCATCGAGAACGCCTTTCCTGGAATGGATCCGGAGCATGAAGGCCACGATGGTTATCGAACGGATGAAATCCTCGCGCATCTGCCGGCATGGCTTGCGGTGAATCCGGACATCGTGCTGCTTCACGCTGGCTCCAACGACATCCTTCAGGACGTCCCCGTAGCCACCGCGGTGAACCGTCTTTCGTCCCTGATCGACGCGATCACCGTCAACGCGCCGGACCGCCGGCTCTTTGTGGCGACGCTCATTCCGATCACCCAGAGCTGGCAGGGCAGGACGGCGGCCTATCTGAATGGCAACGTGGATTCATTCAACGCCTCGGCTAGGAATCTGGTGGCGCAATACGCCGGTGCGGGGCGCAAGGTGGTTCTTGTGGAAATGAACAGCGGCATCGTCCTGACCGATCCCATTCCTGCGAATAATTTCTATCAGCCTGGGGACGGGGTGCATCCGGGGCAGGCGGGATACAATCAAATGGGGGCGATCTGGTTCGGTGCCGTGTCGTCCGGTTGGCCGCAGTTTCCCGCACCACCGCCCGGTGCTCCCGGCGGACCCACCGCCCTTGCCGCGACCGTGATTTCCGGCACGCGGATCAACCTGAGTTGGACGGACAATTCCAACAACGAGACCAGTTTCAAGGTTTTCTGGAAAACCGGCACTGGCGGGACCTGGCAACCGCTGGCCAATATTGCGCAGGATACGACGATTTTCAGCGCCGGCGGATTGCAGACAGGAGTGAATTCCTACTCCTTCGCCGTCCGTGCCTCGAATGCAAGTGGTGACTCGGCATGGTCCAACATCGCTTCCTCGTTCCCCGTGAACGTGGCGCTCAACAAGCCTGCCTCGGCCTCATCGGTTTACAGCCCGGCGAATGTCGCGTCCAAGGCCAACAACGGAAACCTCAACGAGTACTGGTCCGCGACCCTCAACGACCCGATGGCCGCGTGGAAAGTCGATCTATCCGAAAACTTCCGCATCAGCGGTCTGCAAATCGTCACGCGACAGGATGCCGACCAACCGGTCACCCGCAAAAACTTCGAGGTGCGGGCCTCGAACGATCCGGAATTTTCCAGCTACGTGGTGCTTGCCAACCAGGGCGAAAGCAGCCTGCCTCATGCTTCCACGCTCGTCGCAAGTGTGAATGCCACCATGCCTTACCGCTATCTGCAGGTGGTCAAAACCGACGGCGCTTATTTCTCCTTTACCGAAATGCGGGCCTTCGGAGTGGTCCCGCCGCCAGCTCCGGCCCCACCCTCCGGTTTGGCGGTCAGTCATACCGGTGAATCCGAAATCTCCCTCGTCTGGTCCGACAACTCGCCGACGGAAACCGGGTTCAAAATCGAACGCAAGACCGGGAACAGTGGCACCTTTTCCGAAATCGCCACCGTGTCTGCCAATGCGGTCCGTTTCAGCGACACCGGACTGACTGCTTCGACACACCATGTCTATCGTATCCGTGCCACCAACGGCGTGGATGATTCTGGTTATACCAACGAAGCGTCCGCCGTGACCCTGGCCACCGGCAGCTATGAAGCCTGGGCTGCAAATTATCCGCAATTTCTCGTCCTGCCCGCCGCATCGCAAACTCCCGCAGCGGACCCTAACAATGACGGTGTCGGCAACCTGCTGGCATATGCCATGAATCTGGATCCGCTGGCTGTTCCGCCGGAGGGCTCGCTGCCTTTCATCACACTGGAGAACAACGGGGACACCTTGGTTCCGCTGTTCCATTTCCGCCGAAGCAGGACTGCGGGTGTTGTATTCGATGTTCTTGCTTCTCCGGATCTATCAGTCGGTGGCTGGCAGACCCAGGACCAGTCCTCCGCGACGTCCGAATCCATCAACGGCGATCCTTCCACCGAGCTTGTCACCGTTCCGCTCGAAGCCGGGGCTGAGCGGAAGTTCGTCCGCCTGCGGGTGGTTCGTTAGTGCGGATGTTCACTCGCTGCGAAGCCGGAAAAATCTTTTCGGCCTGTCCACCGGCACCGGGACCACCTCCTGATCGGAAAAGTAGGAAACGGGGGCCACGAGATCCTGCCAGGCGCTGAGCAGGTCGTCGGACGCCTCGATTTTCGGGTTCGTCAGTCCTGCCGGATAGGAAAGCACGGACAAGCCGCCGGCTTGTTCAATGCCCAGCCTGATATCCGAAGATGCCGGCGGAGCGGCGGCTTGATAGACGGAGAACGCGGCGACCTTGGGAACTCCCTTGGTGTCCTGCTGCAGACCGAGATTGAGAGTTCCGTCCACCACCTTGGTCCGGTAGGGGCCGTATTTGTGCCATTCGCCCTTCGCCTGGTCGCCGATGCCACGGGCGAGCAGCTGACCCTCGACGAGCAGCCGCATGCTCCGCGAGTAGCTGGTCTGATCCTCAACGATGAAGAGAAAAACGTCGTAGTATCCGTTCGGAATCGGATAGGTGATGCCGAGTTCGGAGTTGCCGGTCGCGCTGAGTCGCAGGAGTTGGTTCGAGAGGAGAATTCCGGTGGGCGCGTCCGGTGAGGGATACAGAGTGAGACTGCCGGAGGTGCTGACGGGCTGTGTGTTTGTGATGGTGAGTCCGGCGGACAGAGCGTCGGATTGGGATTGCAGGGGAACACCGTCGGCGTTCAGTGAGTTGCCGTTCAGATTGACACCCGCCTGGAAAGGGCCGACCACTGCTGCACGGATGAGGGGGGAGGATGCGTTGCGGCCGTCGGTGGCTTTTGCCTTGGCACGGAAGATATGTTGGCCGGCCTTCAATTCCGTCAGCTCAAATTGATAGGGGGCGGCGGTCACAGTGCCCAGCGATTGCTCCCCGTCGAAGAACTCCACTCCCTCAAGCGCGCCGTTTTCCACGGAAGCTTCCGCCGTGAGGGTGAGGCTGGCAACGGTGGAGGGGATC
>JBDSNC010000032.1:0-15303 GCA_039915545.1 Luteolibacter sp. | reverse complement strand
GGTGCAATTCCGAACGACGAGGTTTCGAAGCGAGATCGATCCGATTATAGGTGGCGACGATCATGCGCTTTTCGCCGAGAGCCTTGCTTTTTCCATCAAGGTCGAAGGCGAGCCGTTGAAGGAATCCGGTACCGGAGAAGCCTGGCGTCTCGCCCGCCTGAAGTGGCTCGATTCAAAAATCGGCGAGAGCGACACGGAAGTGACACGTCCGTTCACGCCCATCCGCGTGGGAGCAGCCACCCGCACGCTCGGCATCCTCGGCCGCAACATCACGCTCGGCGAAAGCGGCGTTCCCGCGCAATTCACCTCCTTCTTTTCCGAAAGTAACACCAGGATTCTCGACAAAGGCCGCGACGCCTTCGCATCCGCTCCGAGCCTCGAAGTCGTCATCGGCGGCAAGTCCGTAAAACTCAAGCCCTCCAATTTCAAGTTCACCAAACAAACCCCGGTGGGCGTGGAATGGGAGGCAGTCAACAGCACGCCCGACCTCAGCCTCCTCGTCAAGGGAAGGCTGGAGTTCGATGGCAACCTTCGTCTCGCGATGACACTAACCAGTGAATCCAAAACTAACGCAGCGTGGATCGAGGGGGTCCCGGTGGATGACGTGCGATTTATAGTCCCTTTCGCCAAGGGAGTCACCAAATATGCCATGGGCCTGGGCCTCCAAGGCGGGCTGGCCCCCGAGAAACTCGATTGGAAATGGGACACGCGCAAAAACCAGGACGCCCTCTGGCTTGGCGACGCAAACATCGGCACCATGCTCCGCTTCAAGGGTGGCAACTACCGCCGCCCGCTCATCAACGCCTACTATGCGTTCCAACCGCTGAACCTCCCCGAGTCCTGGGGCGGCGGAGGCATCCGCATCGCAAACGACGCGGACCATGCCGCCATGCTGACTGCCTATTCGGGTCCGAAAAAAGTCACAACCCTCGGCAAGGGCGAAGGCGGCCTCCATTTCGACATCGATTTCTATCTCACCCCCTTCAAGCCCCTCGACGTCAAACAGCATTTCACCGACCGCTACTACCACGCCAAGCAAGGCGCGTCTAACGAGGACACCGCAAAACTCCACGCCGACGGTGCCAACATCCTCGAAGTCCACCACAACCGCCCCTGCAACCCCTACATCAACTACCCCTTCAACGACGACTCCTTCGGCAGCTTGAAGGACTTCATTGGCAAGGCCCACGCCGACGACATGCGCGTGGGCGTCTACTACACCAACCGCGAACTCACGCAGAACCTGCCGGAGTTCTTCGCGCTCAAGAGCCTCGATGGCGAAGTCATCCTCAAGCGCAAGGAAGGCGTCGCCTGGCCGGTGACCAACTCCGGCGGCCCGCACCCGTGGCTGAAGCAACACGTCGGTGAGGACATCGTGCCCGCTTGGCGTGAAAATCTGAAATTCCCGCAATACAAGAGCTCGCTCGATCTGGCAGTCATCACCACCCCCGATTCGCGATGGAACAATTTTTACCTCGAAGGCCTCGACTACCTCGTGAAAAAGGCCGGCATTGACGGCCTCTATATCGACGACACCGCGCTCGACCGTAAATCCATGCAGCGCGCCAGGCGCATCCTCGATGCCGACGGCAACACCGGCCGCCGCGTGAACATGCACTCATGGAACCACTTCAACGGTCTCGCCGCCTGGGCGAATTCATCCATCGCGTTCATGGAACTCTACCCCTACTACAACGGCCTCTGGCATGGCGAGAGTTTCAACGCCGACGCCTCGCCCGAGTTCATGTTAGTGGAAATCTCCGGCATCCCCTACGGCCTGATGAGCGAGATGCTGGACCACCCGAACCCGTGGCACGGCATGGTCTTCGGCATGCGCACGCGCTGGCCGTGGAGCGGCGATCCCCGCGAGCAATGGAAGTTCGAAGAATCCTTCGGCATCGCCGACTCCGAATTCATCGGCTGGTGGGACGCCAACAACCCCATCAAGGTGGACAAAACCGACCCAGCCGACCCAGCGCGCGTCATCGCCTCGGTTTATAAAAAACAAGGCAAGACGCTCGTCGCTCTCGGCAACTGGGGCAAGGCCACCAAAATCAAGCTCACCGCCGACTGGAAGGCCCTCGGCCTCGATGCGGGGAAAGTGAAGTTGCACGCTCCGGAAATCAAAGGTTTCCAACCCGAACAAACCTTCGCTCCCGGTGACGAAATTTCCGTCGAGGCCAGCCGTGGCTGGATGTTGATCGTCGAGTGAATATTCAAGCGCCAGAATCCGATCGAAGCGACGAAGCTTTCATCTCAACATCTTTGGTGAAAAGAGCCTAACTGAAAGACCTGTCGCCGGCAAAACTCACTGCAAAAACATTTTACCATGATCCGAATTTTTCTCACCTCCACCTGTCATTTCAGCGGGGCTTCCTGGCAGCCGAAACTCCAACCAGCCCACCGACTGCCGCAAGGCTGACATGGGCCCTTCCCCCGCGGCTTGAATGTATCCACCGATGATCCACCCGACCGGACTCCCGCAGAAATCTCCGACATGCTAACGAAATTCTTCCGGATTTTTGCCTGCCTGCTGCTGTTCGCGGGTGCTCTTCCGCTGGCCAGCGCGCATCAGGTCGCGTCGGTGGAACTGGAGTTCAAGGACCTTGGCAAGCAATGGCAGCTTCAAGGCACAATGGACATCGCCGCCATGATGCCGGAAACCCGCGACGTGCTTGGCGGTTTGCCGATGAGTCGCGAGGCGGTCATGAAATCCCCGCCACAGGAGCTGGCCCGCGTCCGTAAGGAGACCGAGGCCCGCCTGCGCCAGCTTATCCGGCTGACCTTCGCGGACAAGGACATCCCGTGGCGGATCGAGTTCCCCGAATTCAAATCAGAACCGCTCGTTCTCCCTGAAAATTCATCCGATGTCGCCCTCGTCACCTGCACCCTCATCGCCGATGCCGTCCCCGGTGCCGGCGAACTCAGCGCGCATTGGTCCGACGGGCAGATGACGGACCTCATCATTCTCACCCAGAGCGCCGACGAATCGCAGATCCTCAGCGCCCTGCCCGGCGGCAGCCTCGTGCTGTTGAAACAAACCGCGCCTGGCAAGCCGGTTGCAAAACCGCTGCCCGCCACCGCTGGCTGGGTGCAATCCGGATTTCACCACGTCATGGGTCCGGACCACGTGTTGTTCATCCTCGGCCTGTTTCTGCTAGTCCCCGGCTGGCGGGCACTGATGAGCCAATCGTTGCTCTTCACGCTGGCCCACTCCATCAGTCTCGCGCTCGCTGTCTTCGGTGTCGTCAAGGTGCCGGGAAATTGGGTGGAGCACCTCATCGCCCTGACCATCGCGTGGGTGGGCATCGAAAATCTCCTCACCCGAAAGCTCGGCAAACAGCGGCTGATCCTTGTTTTCTGCTTCGGCCTGCTTCACGGACTCGGCTTCGCCAGCGTGCTCGCGGAGAAGGTCCGTGGAATTTCCGGCCGACAGCTCGCGGCTCCCTTGCTGGAGTTCAATCTCGGCGTCGAACTCGCGCAAATCGCGATCCTCCTTGCCGCTTTTCTGATTCTCAGGCCGCTTAAGAAATACACGGTTCAAATCCAAACCATCGGTTCCGCGTTCATCGCAATTGTGGGAATCAGTTGGGCGATCCAGCGGTTTTTCTTCCCTGGGTCACCGTTGTTTTAGCTTTTCGGGATACGGTGCCCCAGAAATACGGAGCCATGAAATGGCAGGATCTTTTGGAACAAAATAGTCCGTCGCACGATTGTGGCGGCAGATTTTCCCCGCTTGGGAAATTTAACGCTCCGCCAGCCGCTTATTCCTTTGAACACCAAAGGATTGAAAGAGGTGGCCCGAGACGGATTCGAACCGCCGACACGTGAATTTTCAATCCACTGCTCTACCAACTGAGCTATCGGGCCTTACACACTGACCACCCTCGCGGGCGGGGCGGCAGTAAGAGTGGCGCTGAGGGTTTTGACAACCGGAAAATTGTCTTTTCCGGCAGTTTTTTCAAGGACGCTGAAACGTCACTTCAGAAACACTTCCCGAGCCTTCGCGCCCTCTCCGGGACCGACGATTCCGCGCTGTTCCAAGATGTCCACCATCCGCGCCGCGCGGGTGTAACCGAGGCGCAGCCGGCGTTGCAGCAGCGAGGTGCTGGCCTTCTGTTCCTGGCGCACCACTTCGATGCATTTCATGATGAGTTCCTCGTCCGCTTGGGAGACGTCGTCTCCATCGTCGTCGCCGCCTTCACCATTGATGGACGCTTGGATTTCCTTTTCAAACTGCGGCTTCGCTTGAGCGGCGCAGTGGTCGATGAGGCGCTCGATCTCGGCATCGGTGACGAAGGCACCTTGGGCACGTTCGAGTTTGGCGGAGCCGGGTGGCAGATAGAGCATGTCGCCCTTGCCGACGAGTTTGTCCGCGCCCTTGGTGTCGAGGATGACGCGGGAGTCGAGGGCTGAGGAAACCTGGAAGGCGATGCGGGACGGGATGTTCGCCTTGATGATGCCTGTGACCACGTCCGCCCGCGGTGTCTAGGTGGCGATGATGAGGTGGATACCGGCGGCACGGGCCTTTTGGGCGATCCGGGCGATGCACATTTCCACATCCGCCGGAGCAGTCTGCATGAGGTCGGCGAGCTCGTCGATGAGGACGACGATGTAGGGAAATTTCCTGGGAATGTGCTCTTCGTAAACTTCTTCGTCCTCTTCATCCGCTTCCGGGCCGAGGTCTCCATCGCTGAGAGCCGAAGCCAGCGAGTCCTTCTCCGCGTCCGGCTCGTCTTCCATCATCGTCCACGGTGGGGCCTGGTGACTGCTAGGGACTGCGGGGTCAAGCAATTCACTCGGATCGAATGGGACTTCAGGCTCCGGACCATCATCCAACAGCTCTTCCTCGGCCACTTCCGGCTCCGGCACGGGAGCCGGCTTTTCCTTCTCCGGGATGGGGCGGGAGTTGAAGCTGTCGAAATTCCGCACTCCGACTTTGGCAAAGATTTTATAACGTTTTTCCATCTCGTTGACCACCCACTTGAGGGCGGCCACGGTCTTTTTCGGATCGGTGACGACCGGCACCACGAGGTGCGGCAGTCTGTTATACATCTGCATTTCCACCACCTTGGGGTCCACCATGATGAAGCGCAGCTCGTCCGGGCTGAACTTGAAGAGCATCGAAGCGATGATCGAGTTGATGCAGACGGATTTTCCGGAACCGGTGGCCCCGGCGACGAGGCAGTGCGGCATGGCCGCGAGGTCGGCGATGACCGTGTTGCCATAGACGTCCTTGCCGAGCGCGAGCGGGATCTTCTTCTTGGAGGAGTTGAAATCCGTGGAGTAGAGCAGCTCGTGGAGCGGCACGGCGACTTTCTTGCTGTTCGCGATCTCGATGCCGACGGTGTCCTTACCCGGAATGGGGGCGAGGATATTGATCCGTTCGGCACAAGTGGCGCGGGCGATGTCCGCCTCTAACTGAGAAATACGGGAAACGCGCAGCCCGACGGAGGGATAGATCTCGTAACGCGTGATGGTAGGGCCACGGGTGATCGGCCCGGCCGTCACGTCGATGCCGAAGGCCTTGAGCGTATCAATGATGATCTGGCGGGTCTCCTCCTTATGATCATCGTCCGCATCAGAGTCCTCCACCTCGGGCAGCGGATCGAGGATGGTGAACTGCGGGATCTCGTAGTTGGGAAACCGGCCCTCCTGAAGACCTTGGTGCTCCGGGGAAGGCTTGCGGCTGAAGGGGTTCTTCCCGATGAGCTCGGGGTCGATGGCGCGGCGCTGTGAGGCATCGATGATTTCAGGAGTGGGAATTTCACGCAGTGGCAGCATTGCCTGCGGATCTTCATTGGCGGACTTCGCGGAAACCGGTGCCTTCGTCTGCTCGCGGTCCTTGCGGCGCTGCTCGCGCTGGCGTTCTCGCTCGGCCAGCATCTCAGCCTCGCGCGCGGCGATTTTCCCAGCCTCGCTGCGGCCCGCCTGCCATTCGTGAAACTTGAGCCGTATCAACCGGTAACAGGTCTTGGCGAAACGCACCGGCTCCTGCCCCGTCAGCAAAATGAGCGCCACCAGGTAGGCGGCCGTGGTCACAATGAGCGTGCCGGCCTTGCCGATCACGTTGATGAGCACAAAACCACCCAGACCCGCGCCGATCACGCCGCCCGGACTGTTCAGGCTGCAGTTCTGCGACCACTCCTTGAAAAAGATATCCGCCGCGTGCAGCCACGCCGCCCCGGCTAACAAAAGAATGCTGAATCCGATCACCGCCCTCGGCCAGACCTTGCCGTTGAACGCCAGCTTGATGATGCCGAACCAGATCAACCCCACCGGGATCAGCCCGCCCGCCGCGCCGAAAAGCAGGATCTGCAGGAAACCAAGGACGCCCCCCACCGGTCCGATCAGATTCTCGCTCGCCGCACCGGATTTCCCGGCGAAGGCCTCCAGCATCCCCCACCGCGGGAGATCCGCCGGACTGTATTTCACCAGCGAAAGGAGCAGCAGCAAGCCGATGGTGATCAGGATGATACCGATGATCTCGTTTGACCAACGCGTCGGTTCCGGGACCTCGCCCCGCTTTTTGTTGTCCTTTGCTGCCATGAGTTTCGCTGGGGCACAGCATCCCCCGAGTCTCGTCTGGGGGCAAGATTGTTTTCAAACGTGGAAAATAAGCATTTCCAAAGCAATTGTGGCTTGGCCACCCCATCCAGTCGGGCAAACTCCCCACCGTGCGCCTGCTTTCCCTGCCCATCCAAGAACCTCTGCCCGGCCTCGTCCTGCCGCAAATGGCGGACGAACACGGCCCCGAGGAAGCCGCACGCCGCTACCGGGCCATCGCTGTGACCACCCTGCGCCAGCTTCGCGGCCTCGTCGAAACCCGCCTTCGTCTGCTCGTCACTCCCAACGACGGCCACGAAGCTGTCCGCTTCTGGCTACTCCCCCGCCTCGCGGATTCGTGGCAGAACGAGCAATCCGTTTTCCGCACCCAAGGCTGGGAAATCGACTTCGGCGGCAATTCCGATGATTTCCCGATCCAAGCCTCCGGAGAAATCCTCTGCCCGAATCTCGGTGCCCGCTGGGTCCATACCGCCCTGCTCGGACTCGGCCGCACCACCCATCAGGTGGTCGGTCCGGCTGCCGGCGGCGGTGAGTATTTCCACGCACTCTCACTCGAAAAGCCTCAAGGGGGCGAAAAACGCATCCTCCCGGAGCTCCCGGTCATCCGGACCAGCGAGCACTGGGAGCAGGCACTCGACAGCCCGCTAGGCCCCGCTCTGAAACGTGCTTGGGAGGAAGAGGCGCGAGCATGAACCGGCGCGAGGGGTGATTTCCGGCAACTTTCCGGGATTCGGACTGTTTCCCCAATTGCCATGAAAACCTTCATCACCCTGTTCACAGTCGCATTTCTCTCCGCCACCACCCACGCCGCAGAGGAACCGAAACCCCTGGTCACGCTCAGTGTGAAGCGCCAACTCCTCGACTCGAACCATGAAATGCGCGGCAGACAGGGCGACACCAAGGACAAGACCTTCGCCCTGCGCGTGGAAATCACGAACACCTCGTCCACCACCGTCACCGACGCCGAACTAACCGGCACAGTCCTCGTCTCCCGCTCCACCGATGTTTCCGACAAGGTCGTCAAGGAACCGCTCGGCAATCTGGCGATCGCCCCCATGAAGCCCAACGAGCGCATCACCGTGGACCTCGGCAAAATCACGCTGCGCGAGGTGGAGCTGCGAAACCGCAGGTTCGAGGAGAAAATGGAAGAGTGGAAAGTGGAATGCCTGCAAAAGCAGATCGTCATAGGGAGTGCCGTGAGCAGTGATCAATTCGCCGCCAAGGAGAAGCAAGTCACTCCGCCACCTGCTAAAAAGGCAGGTCCCGCCCGCCAGCCCGGCAAGAAGCAGAAAGGGAAAGCGGAGTGAGAGTGCGATCTCCTGTTATACTGCCGCGCATGAAGTTTTGTGATTCCTGTGGATGAGCTGATTTCAGGCCATTTTTCTCACAGCTCCCATCGCGCCAACCGTCAGGCAGAGCAGCATGCCCAGCCAGGCGTAGCCGCTGCCGGAGCGTTTCAGTTTCAGCTCGATCGCCATCGGGCGGTCGCCATCCACCTGCACGCTGCGGCCGAACGTTAGAACGGTGCCGCGCTCGGGCAGTGTGACATCCAGCGCTACCGGCGCAGGCTCGGCGGCGAGCTGCTGGGTGACGATGCGATTGGCGATTTCCTTGAGCGCGGAGTTTTCATCAGCCGTGTTGCCTTCCAGGAAACGGTCGAACTGTTTGGGATCGTAGTTGTAGTTGCCACGCAGGACCGGGTTCGCCTCGGCAGCGCGTTCGAGCTGTTCGTTGGCGGCGGGCGCGTTCGACGTATTGTTGTCCAGCGAGAGCTTCTGACGGCGGGTGTTCAGGCCGAGCACCGCCTGTTGGGTTTTCAACTGGCGGAGCTGGACGCGGGCGTCCTCGCCGGATGCGGCGTCGAGCTGGTTGCTGCGGACGGCGTTGCTGAAGGCGAGACTGGCCTTTTCCTGATCACCTGCGGCGAGCCAGCCGTTTGCCTGGTCGAGCAGGGCAACAGCGCTCTTCGAATCGCTCTGCTTCTTGCTGCGGACGAACGACTGATAGTCCTCCAGCCGGAACGAGCCCATCGCTTCCTGTTGTTTCAAATCGAAATCACCACCGTGATCCGCCATTCTCCAGCCTTCCGGAACAAGCACGCGCCATGTCAGGTTTTCCATCGGCACATTCAGAACTGGCCCTTCAAGACGCGCCCCCTTCGAGGTGCCGGCGGAGTAAACAAAACGAACCGTGGCCGGACGTCCGACTTCCGGTGACGGAAAAACATAGAACAACCATTCGTCGCCCTCGCGGACCAGCGTGGCTCCCTCGTCATTCACCAGCACGTTGAAGAGCGCCGCTTTTTTCGGTAGTTTCAGGCGCAGCGTGCCTTTTCCGGTGACCTGCATTTTCAAATCCACAGCCGTTAGAGCATCACCATCGGGCGACATCAGCGTCGTGAGACTGCCGTCTGACACGCGGAGCTTCTGAAGGTCCGCCAGTTGGTGGCGTTTCAAAATCACCGGCAGCGGGCCTTCGGGATCGGCCACGCGCCACGCCATCAGCGGCGCGACGTTTCCGGCGACCTGGCCGAGCGTGGATTGCAGCACCGCCCAGTCCGCCTTCTGCCAGCCGCGCGGTGGTGTGCCGGATTCCAGTTCGAGCCTGCCCCCGGCGCGCACGGCGACGAAGTAGGAAAGCTTCTTCACGTTTTCCAACACGATCGGCTGGATCACTTCCGTACCGTCGTCCTTGCTGGCGCGCTGGTATTCGATGTCCACGCTGGTTTCCCCGGCCACACCGCGTTTGAAACGGATCTCCCACAGCCCTTCCTGCCCCTCGACCGGCACGAAGTCGGCCACCGCCGCACCACTCGCCCGCACGGTGGCGGCGGAGGTGGCGTCGAGTCCAGGGATTTTCACGCGCAGGGATTTCAGCGAAGCGTTTTCGATCTTATAACCGATCACCGCCCGCGTCAGCATCTGGCCTTCGCGCAGCGTCGATTCATGATAGACCTGCGCTGTGACCCACGCATCGAGCCGGCTGATCGCGAGGTTGAGCGACCAATCGCTCTGCAACAACCGATAGGCCAGCGCACCCGGACGCGAGGCGGCGCGGGCGGAGTCTTTCGGCGCATCGGCGAGTTCGCGAGGATCGAGTTGGGAAACATTCCGGCGGTCCACCGTGAGCACCTGCAGGCCGCGCTCGGGGACAATAGTGACCACTCCGGTTTCACGCGATGCCTCACGCAGCGAAAGCCGCGGCACCGCCCACTTTGCCTGGGCTCCCGGCGGGCGCCCTGTTAGCGTGAGATTGAACTCGCGTTT
Source organism: Luteolibacter sp. (assembly GCA_039915545.1). Taxonomy (GTDB): domain Bacteria; phylum Verrucomicrobiota; class Verrucomicrobiia; order Verrucomicrobiales; family Akkermansiaceae; genus Luteolibacter. The sequence continues at coordinate 5,470 of JBDSNC010000032.1, read as the reverse complement.
GCCAATGGTTTTTCCTGCCAGGTGGAGCGTGAGAATACGCGTGTTGCCGCTTTTGCCTTCCGTCCAGTGGCTGAGCCCCTCGCCGGTCGCGCTTTCAATTTCCAAGCCATCCGGAATCTCCACCGCCAGACGGAACACGCCAGAGCGGGTGATCGTCACAGATAGATCCGTAGAAAGCACCATCCGGTCCTCGCCGAGCGAAACGAGCTGCCACGATTCCGCCCGCAGTTCCGGCGCGACCGCCGCCACCTTGACGCGGGCTTTCACGTCTCCCGATCCATAGCGGAACGCGTGTTGCAAAAGCACCAGCGGATTTCCCTCCTTGTCGCGCGGGATGAGCTTGCCGCCGAAATCCTCCGGGTTCACCCGCGAGAGTCCCTCGACATCCACCGTCTCCGGTTGCGCGTCCTCGCCGAATGCCAGCGCGAGAAATCCGACCTCACCCGCCGCTCCGTTCACGCGGACCGGTTCGAGTTCCAGGTTCATCGGCAGCGTGCCTTCGCCCCGCTGGGTTTCGATCGTTAGGGAAAATGCGTGGTCCTGCGCCGGCTCCACCGCCACCCGCAACTCGCGTTTTTCGGGATCGAAACGCCACGAGCCGACCGGCCCATCGCCCACATCGCTGACCGTAAATCCGTCCGGCACACTCATCACCAGTGACGAAACACGTCCCTGCGCCGGACGGATCGACACCCGGTGCCTGCCGTTCACCACGCCCGGTCCGGGAAGGAACAGGTTGGAGACTTCGGAGAAAAACTTCATTTCCTCGGCTCCGAGATCGCGTTGTTTCGGACGCGCCTGGATGGTCACTGGATTCGCGGGTCCGAGCACCATGGTCGCTCCACTCTCACTAACCGCCAAGCCTGTCAGAACCTGCGTCTTCGCCGCGGCATTGGAGAAAAATTCCCAGCCGGATTGATCCCAACGCACCGTCACCTGACGCATCGCTGCCGGTCCGCCGGGAAGTTGCCAGCCTTTGACGGGATCGGCGAGCGGCATTTCAAAAGTCGCTTTACCAGTCATCCGCCCGCTGTTATCTGCGACGATGAAATAGGCGTCCGCGCCGCCGGATGGAGCTTTCACCACCCGCAGGCCCGCGCCTTCGAACCCACTGAGAGTCGCCGGTGGCTGGAGCAGGAGGAAACGATCGCCCGCGATTCCGCGCAGGGTGATTTCCATGGTGCCGTGCAGGCGCCCGTCACGGATCGTCCAATCGTGGACGATCGATTCGGCGGGCTTCACTCCGGGAATTTCCTCAGCCTTGGACTGATTGGAAAACAACGCTGCTAGAATCATCATCGCCGCCACGGCTTCCACGACCTTCGGTCCCCTTGCATCCCGGATCACCTGCCAGATGCGCGGCAGCAGCCACCACAAGCCGATCGACGCGATCACGCCGAACGACAACGCCGCACCACCACGGATCGAGAAAAACGCCGCAAGAATCAGTGCCAGTCCCACCGCCACCCAAATTCCCACTTTGGCCACCCGGCCGAATGCCATCGCGCCAACACCCAGGACGAAAAGCAGCCACATCCCCACACCGGTCCGCGCCACCCACGGTGCGACGTTGCCGATCTCCACCGCCACCACGCTGCCTGCGGCAACGACCGGTGCCGCGTATTCCAAAACAGACGCATTCACCCGGCCATGAGCAGCCGCTGACAGTCCCATTCCCATCGCGACGGCGATGAAAGCGAGCGCACTCAGGATCGCGAAAATCCTACGCGTTCCCGCAGGCTCGCCACTTCCCAGGAACAAAGCCGCAACCCCTAACACGAACAGGCTCGCCAGTCCCGCCAGATGCCTTGCCAGCCATTCCCATCCGGTCTCCGCGAGCACCGGCTTCACCAGTTCCGCCGAGCCACCGCGTGGCACGAGCTGGCGGCCTTCATCACCGGTCACCGTCCACTCGCCGATCACCACCGGCGCGGCTAACACGGGAGCGACCAGTCTCGGCCGCGTCGCTTTTTCCGAACGCGCACCATATCGCAGGGCAACTTCCACCGCCTGGTTAGGGTCGGTTTTCAGCGGCAGGGGAATCAGCGTCTCACCCCCGTCCGAGCGAGCGTTCACCGCCTCGCCGTCCACCTTGGCTTCCCACAGCGCGACGCCTTTCGGCAGTACCATGCGCAGGGCATTCCGGCCCTTGGATTTCACGAAAAACCGCGCATCCGTCACCCATTGGCCGTCACGCGAGACCTGGCTGGAGAGTTTGAGGAAATCGACGACCTGCTCGACCGTCTCGCCCTGTTCGAACCATTCGATCTTCATCCCGATCTTGAAATCGCGCGCCGTGTATTGCCAAGCGGCCAACGTCGGAGCACTGCTCAGCAGCCGGAACTCGGCGGGCAGCTCGCTGGCATCGATCGCCAGCAACGGTCCTTCGCTCACCGGCTTTTCGAAATTCACCTGCAGCGGGCTGACCACCTGCACGTATCCGCGCTCGGCCTGCACGTCCAGCGGACGGACCTCGCCCGGAGTTAGATTTCCACCGCGGGCGCTCATCGGTTGTTCGAAAGTGAGCAACACGGTTCCAGTCCCAAGCACCGGACGTGACAGAGGAACGATCACCACATTCCCCTCACGCCGCCAGTCGCGGCCGACGTTCTGGCCGGTGACGTCGATATTGCCGATCCCTTCCGGCACGGAAATCCGCCACATGTTAGCCGGCGCACCGACCACAAAATAGTTGATCAGCACGCTGCCGTAGGCTGCGCCCGCCTTGAGCGAGTAGAGATGAAAAACGTCCGCCTGCACACTTTGGCCGAGGGCTTCGATCGTCAGACCGACCTGCCACTCGCCGTCGCGCAGGCGGAACGATTGTTGCAATCCCCCGGTTTTCTTCGGGAAAAATGTGATCGGCACTTCCGCCACGCCGCTGGTTTTCCCCGCGACCAGCCGATAGCCCGCAGCCGCCACCGCGCCAATGTAGCCGCGGCGTGACTTCGCTCCGGGAAATCCGAGCGACGGGAGTTCCCACGCACCGGCCTTCGCCGCGTCGTTCTTTTCGAGCTTCACGCTGACGAGCTGGCGGTCTCCAACAGCTTGTTTGAAAATGAGCTTCAGGCGGCGCTTGCCATCCTTCACGTCGCTGCCCACCGCGTAGTCGGCGACCTGCGCGCCGGTGACGGATGCCACGGCATATTCAGACGGAATCTCGATCTCCCACTCGCGCAACGGAGCCTCGCGGATGTCCAACTCCAGATCGCTGGTGATGCGGCGGTCGGTTTCAGCGAGTTCGTAAACGGTCACCTCGGTCACGCCGATTTCCGGCAGCACCTGGTCCGCCTGGATCGCGTAGCCGTAGTCGGTGGAGGGAAACCGATAGACGAAAACCTGACGCAGCTTGTCATCCACACCGCCGGGAAATTGTCCGGGCGCGAGCTGGATCAGGCCGCGTGCGTCGGCGACTTCGATCCTCACCGCGCCTTCGTTCGCCACCCGCAGCCAGCCGCTGTGACGCAGCGCGCCGACCGGAGCCATGCGCAGCGCTTCCGCCCGCACAGGGAAGCTTCCGAGCGCGGATTGTGCTTCGATGGTGATGCGGCCGCTGCCTTCGATCGGGCGGCTGAGTTTTACCTCCAGACGCCTCACATCGCCATCCTGCCGTACTGACCAGCCTAGCACCGGCTCTCCGGAAACGGATAGAACCTCGCCGGGACCGTTGAGTGTGAGAGCGAGTTCTGATAGTTTCCCTTGCAGCACGCGCAGATCCACCACGGTGATCTGCCTCAGCAGGCCGCTGCCCACGCGGACGTCGCTGGTCTCGGTGCTGGAGAAAAACAACGCGCCATCGGCCACTGCATCCGCCGCGCGCCAGGCCATCGCCGCCTGGCCGTTAGCGGGGAGAAAACCGCGCCAGTTTTTACCGTCGCGTTCGGGTACCACCGCAAGTTCGCGGCTGAATGAAACACCTTCGCCCAGGCCTTCGATCCACAAGGGCACAACGACACCGGCGGGCAGTTTGAAATTGAGCGTGTTCCAGTCGCCCTTGCGCTTCACCGGCACTTCGATGTCGAGGGCTACAGGAAATTCACCGCTGCGTTCGGCGACCAGATCATAGACAAAAGTTCCATCTTTCTCGCGCAAGGCCACATGCCAGCCATCGCCGGAGACGGTTCCGGACAAAGCCGCACCACCCGCTAACAACTCAAGCGCCGAGCCCTCCGCCGCCGCGCGGGCCTTGCCGGTGAGGTGGAACGAGACGTTGCCGCCGTCTGCCGATTTCTTACCGATGACCGTCACGCCCATCAGCTCCATGCCGCGTGAAGCGGAACCGCTGGGGGAAACCCCGACGTCCACCGCAGCCGTGGCGGTGCCGATGAACTGATGGGAATCCGCATCGCGGACCGGGGCGAGTCCGTCGGCTTTCACCACGCGCAGATCGACTCCGGCGTCGGTGGTGACTTTGAGGGCGAGGGAAAATCCGGTTGCAACTCCGGGAGTGGGCAAAAGCAGGCTGGCGGCATTCTTTTCGATCTTCTGGCGGGTTTGAACAACTACCTTGAGATCAACAGGGCCTTTTCCATCAACCAAGGTCGGACGCACATCGAGAAAGCGCGAGCCGTCCTCAGTCACGCGGACCGACCAATCGCGCAGGCCGTCGCCGGTCACATCGGTCACCTCTCCGTCTCCGCTGAGCCCCAGTGTGAGGGTTTCCGGTTTTCCCTGATGAATGTGGAATGAAAGGCGCTGCTCGCCGGTGATTTCAGATAGAGTTGCCTTGGCATCGACCTCGGCGGTGGCGGAGAAGAAGAGCGGGGCTTCCTTCTGCGCTTTTTCGATGGGGAGGATGACGACGCGGTCGGTGGGTTCCTGGGCGAGGCACATTCCCATCAGGGTGAACAAGGTGAGCAGCGTTTTCATGTCGGTTGGTTTTCTATCACGGACTTGGAGCCGCGTTGGTAAAGGGTGTGTAAAAACCGGAGCGCGGAATTCATTCCGCACGTCTGTCCTGAATCGGGCGGACTGAAGTCCGCGCTCCCGGTGTTATTTCAGCAGATCGATGACGTGCAGCATGTCCGCGACGCGGGGGCTGCTGCCGTAGAATTGTTTGACGAGGGATTGGGATCCGGAGAGTTGTCGGAAATCGATGGCATCGGCGAGCGGGCCGCCCTTGAGTTTCTCGGCGGCGAGCATCGAGAGTCCGGCGAGCTGCATGGAGGGCGTCGCGCGGTCGAAGACCTGGGTGGTGGATTCGAAGGGCATGGTCCATTTGCGTTCGACCATCTCGCCTTTCGAAGTATCGCGGAAACGCACGCTCACCTCACCGATCTCGCCGCTGCCCTGCGGAAGGGTTTCGACTTGATAGATGGCGACTCCGGCTTCCTCCGCCGCGAGTTCCGCGGCATCGACGGCGTCATTGCGGAAGTCTTCGGTTTTCAGGCGGTCCTTCTCGAAGCCGATCAGCTTGTATCTACCGACACGCTCCGGATTGAAATTCACCTGCACTTTCACGTTCTCCGCC
>JBDSNC010000276.1:0-9390 GCA_039915545.1 Luteolibacter sp. | reverse complement strand
AGTAGATGGAAGCGCCGCTTTCATTCACCATCACGACGGGGATGGAGGAGGGGAGCTTGAGCTTTTTGATGAACGACTCGGTCTCGCGGCCGGCGGTGCCGTTGCCGATGGCGATGGCCTCGATGTCATACTTCTTGATGAGCGTGGTGACTTCGACGGCGGCTTCGTAGGCCTGGTTTTGCGAGCCGGCGGTCGCATGGAGCACCGTGTGGTGGAGCAGCTTGCCGGAGCGGTCGAGCACGACGGTTTTGCATCCGGTGCGGAAGCCTGGATCGATGGCTAACAAACGCTTCTCACCGAGCGGTGAGGCTAACAAGAGTTCGCGGAAGTTGTCGGCGAAGACGGTGATGGCGGTTTCGTCGGCGCGTTTTTTCGCCATCAGGCGCGACTCGGTTTCCATCGACGGCATGAGCAGGCGCTTGCATCCGTCCTCGACGGCCTGGGCGACGTGCTTGCCGGCGGGACCGGTGGATGTCACGTAATCGGGGATCGCTTGGGAAACGACGCGCTCTAGCGGAACTTCCACGCGCATGAGCAGGAAGCCGTCCTTTTCGCCACGGCGGATGGCGAGCATGCGGTGGGACGGGATGGTCTTGAAATCCTCGCTCCACTCGAAGTAGTCGCGGAATTTCTGCGCGTCCGCGTCCTCTTCTTTTCCATACATGATCTTCGAGGAAACGGTGGCGTCCTCTTCGTAGATCTTCCGGACGCGGCCACGGAGGTTGGCGTCATCGGCGACACGCTCGGCGATGATGTCGCGGGCGCCAGCGAGGGCTTCCACGGTGGTGGGCACTTCCATTTCCGGGTTGAGGAATTTCGCAGCTTCCTCGTCGGGGTCGGCACCTTGGTTTTCGAAAATGAAATCGGCGAGCGGGGTGAGTCCGCGCTCGACCGCCTTGGTGGCGCGGGTCTGGCGCTTCGGGCGGAACGGGGCGAAAATGTCCTCGACGGCGTTCACGGTGAGCGCGGCTTCGAGTTTTTTCTTCAGCTCCGGAGTGAGGAGCGAGCGTTCTTCGAGGGATTTCAGAACGGCGGTGCGGCGGGAATCGAGCTCGGCGAGCTGGAGCATGCGGTCGCGGATGGTGGTGATCTGAACCTCGTCGAGCGATCCGGTCTGCTCCTTACGATAGCGGGAAATGAAGGGAACGGTGCCGCCCTCGGCGATGAGCTTGGAAGTGGCGGTGACGGAGGAAAGGGAGATCCCGGTTTCGCGGGCGATGGCTTCGAGGTGGGTCATGCGGACGGGAGATTTAGAGGAGCCCGGCGGGCTGGGCAAGAAATTGGGCGGGGGAAATTTTCGGGGTGAGGGGAGATTTTGGTTGAAATGTGGGAGGGGCGGCGTGGGGATTCAAAATCAGACGTTGTGAAGATTCCGAATTTCGTGTATTTGGATTCCATGAAGACGACGATCGATATTCCTGATCAGGTGCTGGCGGATGCCATGCGCTTCACCGGGGCGAAGACGAAGCGGGAGGCGGTGGTGAAGGCGATCGAGGAGTTCAACCGGCGGAACAAGGTGGATCAGGTGATCGGAATGTTTGGAACCTGGACTGATTTCCCAACGAATGACGAACTCGAAGCAGCGGATGTGGCTGACATGGAGCGCAAGATCAAGGAGTGGAACGCAAACGATGAAGAACCTCATACTGATCGATAGTTCCGCGTGGGTCGGATATCTGAGGGCGAAACTGGATCCAGAACTCGCTGAGGAGATCAGGGGAAATTTGCGGACCAAAACGGTGGCGATGGCAGCACCGATCTGGTTTGAACTTTATCAAGGCGTCCGCAGCCGACGTGAGGATGAGGATTTGAATAGCCTGCGGGAAGTGAGCAGCTGGCTCGATTTCGACAATCTCTGCTGGGAAACAGCGGCAAGGAATGGTCGTTCCTGTCTCCGGGCCGGAGTGAAGGTGCCTTTTGGCGATCTGCTGGTGCATGCCTGCGCGCGTCGTTATCGGGTGAGGCTACTGCACTGCGACAAGCATTTTGAGATGATTGATGCGGCTTGCCCGGCGTGAGACGGAAAACAGGGTTGATTCAAATACCCGTTATTTCACCTCTTCGAACTCGGTGGCGTGCTGGCGGGCGAGAGCTTTTAGATTTTCAATCTCCGCCGGGGAGGAGAAGGCGCGGGTGGGGAGCTAATGTCACAAGCCCGACAGGATTGATGATCGCCACGGCGCAAACTTCTCTGAAAGCAGTGACAAAAGAGTTTTATTACAGGAAAAACCGTCAGCTCCTCCGTCATATGGAGCAAAAACGCAGTCCGTCACTTCCGAGACAAAAGCAATACTTCCTTCACTACATTCGGCAATTTTCAAAAGTAATGCAGCAAAATTGGAGGGTTCCCAAATGGAGTGCGTCATCCATGAATCCCATGCGTCTTCACCTTCTCCGACGCGATGGATTGGGCTCCAACGCAATTCGGGCATTAGTTCCATATTCGGACCAAACCCGTTATAACAAGACTGAATAACCAAACACCGTGCGCGTTCAGCGAGCAGAGCCGTGCCAAATGCTGAATACCGGTCTAATATAATATTTTTCTCCGCTTCGTTTTCCGGATAACGCTTCGAATCGGGCAGCGAGTGGATCCGTAGCCAAGTTTCAGGAAATGCATCACGCATTAGATGCGCGACGGGAAAAGACTTACTGAATGGGTGCTGAAACCAAGGGCTGCTCATTATGCAAAGCTTTGTGGATTTCGTATGCGAAGATCCCAGACAGGAATGTCTAGGTCACGCCGTCACAGCACTCCGGTCATCATTCAATCCGCTCTTCTCGATGAAGTAGTCGTAGCCGCCCGTGTATCGGGTAACGAGCGCGCCTTTTTCCGGGTCCTTTTCGTTGCGGGTGACGTGGAGGGTCGTTTCCGCGAGGGTCCGGATGAAGTGGACGTCGTGGGAGATGAAGACGAGCGTGCCTTCGTAGTTTTTCAGAGCCTGGACGAGCGAGTCGATGGAGAGGATGTCCAAGTGGGTGGTCGGCTCGTCCATCAGCAGGAGGTTCGGCGGATCGACGAGGAACTTGACTAGGTTGAGACGGGATTTCTCACCACCGGATAGAATGCCGCAGCGTTTTTCGACGTCGGTGCGGCGGAAGAGGAAGGAGCCGAGGATGGAGCGGGCTTCTTCCTCGCGCAGCGTGGTGCAGGCGGCGAGGACCTCTTCGAGCACGGTGTTGTTCTCGTTGAGGGACTCTGAGCGGTGCTGGCTGTAGTAACCGATCTTGGTGGCGTAGCCAGGCTCGCGTTTGCCGGCGTCGATCTCAAGCTGGCCGGCGAGGATCTTGATCAGGGTGGATTTGCCCGCGCCGTTGGGGCCGACGAGGACCATGCGGTCGCCGCGCTCGATGGTGAGGTCGAGGTCCTTGTAGATGCGCTTGTCGCCGTAGGACTGGCCGACTTTGGAAAGCTCGATGACTTTCTGGTTGGAGCGCGGCGGCTGGGGGAACGCGAATTTAAACGGCTTCCTCGGCGTGCGGGGTTTTTCGATGCGGACGAGTTTTTCCAAGGTCTTGATCCGCGACTGGACCTGCGCGGCCTTGGATCCGACTTGACGGAAACGGTCGATGAATTCCTGGACGTGTTCAATTTCCTTGTTCTGGTTCCGATAGGCTTGGACTTGCTGGTCGTAGCGGGCTTCGCGTTGTTCGAGGAAGGCTGTGTAGTTTCCGGTATAGGAAATGAGGGCTGCTGCGTCGGGATCGATTTCCACGACGGTCTCGATGATGGTGTCCATGAAGTCGCGATCGTGCGAAATCATCAGGATGGCACCGGAGTAATTTAACAGATAGCGCTGGAGCCAGAGCAGGGAAATCAGGTCGAGGTGGTTCGTCGGCTCGTCGAGCATGAGGAGGTCGGGCTCCATGACGAGGAGTTGGGCGAGGTGGGCGCGCATGACCCAGCCGCCGGAATATTCGCGGGCGGGCTTGTTGAAATCCTCGCTCTTGAAGCCGAGGCCGTGGAGGATTTTCTTGGCCTTCGGTTCGAGCTGATAGCCGTTGAGCGCGGTGAACTGGTCTTGGGCGTGTGCGAACTCGGGGGTCGAGAGATCGCCGGATTTCTCACCCTCGCGGATGGTGCGCAGCAGGCCGATCATTTCCGGAGTGATGCCCATGGCGATTTCCAGGATGGTCTCATCGGTCGGCTCGCCAGCTTCCTGCGGGAGGTAGCCGGTAACGGCGTATTCGTCGCGCTCGATTTTCCCTTCGTCGGGCGAGTCCTCGTCGAGGATCATGCGGAAGAGCGTGGACTTGCCGGCGCCGTTGGGGCCGACGAGGGCGACGCGCTCGCCCCAGTTGATGGACATATCGGCTTCGCGGAGGAGTGTGCGGCCGCCGAGAGTTTTGGTGAGCTTGTGAATCGTGAGCACGCGGGGGTTTAATGGACTGGCGGGCGGTGAGCAAGGATTTCGGCAGGAAGCTGGATTTATAAGGAAAACTTAAGGAAATGCCAGCTATTGACCTTGACGGATCGGGGGGCGGGCGGGCTTTATTGCGCATCCTAATTACAAGCATGCGATTCCCAACCAATCCCTCCCTCCTCATGCCGCGTGGCGTGGGGCAATTCGCCGCTCTCACCTCTCTGGCACTCGTCGCGCTGGCCGGAACATTGCACGCGCAGGATTTCGAGGGGAAAAAGATTTCCGAAGTCACGATCCGCTACAACGGCGCGAAAACCGTGGACGAAGCCCGCTTGCGCAACCTGATGGCCTCCAAGGCCGGCTCCACCTACCGTTCGGAGAGTCTGGACCAGGACATCAAGGCGCTTTACGAATCCGGCCTTGTCGATGACGTGCGCTTCCTCGCCGAGCCGAATGGCGACAGCGTGAAACTCATCGCCGAAGTGAAGACGCGCGACGCCCTCGGCGGCGTGGGATTTGTCGGAAACACCATTTTCACGGACCAGAAGCTGGCCAAGGAATCGAAAATGAAGGCCGGCGGCGCTCTCAGCGACGAGCAGATCCTCGAAGCCCAGCGCAACATCGAAAAATACTATCAGGGCTACGGCTACCCGGACGTCACAGTCACCCACCGCACGCAGGCGACGGGGCAGGCGGGTTTGTCCGACCTGATTTTCGTGATCGACGAAGGTTCGAAAAACGAGATCCGGCACATCCGCTTCGAAGGCAACCACGCGTTTACGGATCCCGAGCTCCGCAAGGAAATGAAGGTGAAGGAAAAAGGCTGGTTCTCGTGGCTCACCAAGTCCGGCCAATTCGAATCCGGCCAGCTTGATACCGATCTCGACGCCATTCTCGACTACTACCGCAGCAAGGGCTACCTCCGCGCGAGCAGCCCTGGCATGCGCCGCGAACCGGTGAAGGACGGCCGCGTGGACCTCATCATCCCCATCGTCGAAGGTGAGAAATACACCGTCGCAGGCGTGGGCTTCGGCAAGATGACCGTTTTCAAACCGGAGGAACTCTATCCGGCGCTGACGCTCAATACGAACAACGCTTACTCTTCCAAGAAGATGCGTGACGATATCACGATGATCCGCAGTTACTACGGATCGCGCGGTTACGCCGACGCCCTGGTCACTCCCGACATCCGCGATGCCGGACCGAACCGTGTCAGCATCATTTATCGGATCACCGAGGGCTCGCGCTTCAAGGTCGGCCGCGTGAACATCAGCGGCAACACCAAGACCAAGGACAAGGTCATCCGCCGGGAAATCCCGCTCAAGCCGGGTGACATGTTCAACTCGGTGGAACTTGAAACCACCAAGACCCGTCTCGAAAACCTCCAGTATTTCAGCGAAGTCCAGACCACCGGCTCGCCCGGCGGCTCCGGCTACCGCGACGTGAACGTACTCGTCGAGGAAAAGGCCACCGGCTCTGTCGGCGTGGGTGCCGGTTTCAGCTCCATCGACAGCATCGTCGGCTTCGTGACGCTTGAGCAGTCGAACTTCGATTTGTTCAACCCATGGAACTTCACCGGTGGCGGCCAGCGTTTCGCGATGAGCCTCCGCGCGGGTGCCGAGCGCTCCGAGTTCACCATGTCGCTCACCGAGCCTTGGTTCATGGACCAGCAGCTCGCTCTCGGCGGCGAACTGTTCTACAAGCAGTCCACCTATTTCAGCGACTACTACGAGCAGACGAACTTCGGTGCCGCAGTTTCTCTCAGAAAGCCGCTCGGAGCGAAAAGCTCGATCAAGGGTGAGTATCGCCTCGAACAGGTGACCATCGATTCCGAAGTCAACCAGAACGACTACATCGACAAGAACTTCGTCGGCGACAATGGCAACAACTCGCAGCTAGCCGATGACCGGATCGGCGGCGACTTCATCCGGAGCGCGCTGGCGGCAAACTATATCTACGACAGCCGCGACAGCAGTGTGCAGGCCCGCCACGGTCACAAGATCGATGTCGGTCTGACCTTCGCCGGCGTCGGTGGCGACGTGAACACTTTCACCATGTCCACCCAGGCGCAGAAATACTGGAACCTTAAATGGGACTCCATCTTCTCCCTCAACGGCGAGCTTGCCGTGGTGGACAGCGTGAATGGCGATGAGATTCCGATCTTCGAACGCGTGTTCCTCGGTGGCGGCCGCACGCTCCGTGGTTTCGAGTTCCGCGACGTGGGACCACGCGATTCCAAGTATACGAAGGAAGTTTACGGCGGAAACTCTCTCGGCTACATCACCGCGGAATACACCATTCCGATCATCGAAACCGTGCGTGCCGCGGTGTTCTCCGACACCGGTTTCGTGAATGCGGACAGTTGGGACCTCGGCGTCAGCGACATCTACAGCGACGTGGGTATCGGTGTCCGCCTCAAGCTTCCTATCAGCCCGTTGCCACTGGCTCTTGATTACGCAGTCCCGATTTCCTCCCCGGACAACGAGGCGGACAAGGGTGGCCAGTTCAACTTCTCGCTTCAGTACAACTACTGATCAGCGGATCATCCTCAAACCGGCCCGTCGCGTCTCGCGGCGCGCCGGTTTTTTCATGTCGTGACGCAGGCCGCGTCGGCGACGCGCATGCCGTCCATCGCCGCGCTGACGATGCCGCCGGCGTAGCCCGCGCCCTCGCCGCAAGGGAAGAGTCCGGTGATTTCCGGATGTTCGAGATTGTCGTCACGGCGGGGGATTCTGACGGGCGAGCTGGTTCTCGTTTCGAATCCTAACAAAAGCACCTCGCGCGAGATGTAGCCGTGCATCTGCCTGCCGAACAAACGCAGTCCCTCGTTCATCCGGCTGGTGATCCACGGCGGCAGCAGCTCGTGCAACGGCGCGGGGTTGGTGCCGGGGAAATAACTGGTTTCCGGCAGATCGGCGGAGTTTTTTCCCGCGATGAAATCAGTCACCCGCTGGCCCGGCGCGACCTGGCCTCCGCCGCCGGCGATTTTTGCGGCACGTTCGAGATTCTTTTGGAAAACGAGTCCCGCCAGGATGCCGTGCTCTTTCACGAGCGGTGCGAGGTCCTCGGGCTCGACGGTGGAGATCATGCCGGAGTTCGCGAATGGCGAGTCGCGGCGCGAGAGGCTCATGCCGTTCACCACGACCTCGTCATTCTCCGTTGATGCCGGAACGATCCAGCCACCGGGGCACATGCAGAACGAATGCACGCCGCGGCCGCGGATCTTGGTGGCAAGCCGGTATCGGGCGGCGGGCAGCAGGCGAGGCCGTTCCTGGCCGGGATTGAGATGATACTGGACCTGATCGATGAACGGCTGCGGATGCTCGATGCGGAATCCGACGGCAAACGGCTTGGCCTCCAACAGAATCTTCTTTTCCGCCAGCAACCGATAGATGTCCCGTGCGGAGTGGCCGGTGGCGAGGATGACCGAGTCCGCGAGGATTTCCTCCCCGCTGCCGGTAACCACGCCGCGGATGTGATTTCCCTGGATGAGGAAATCGGTGACCTTGGTTTGAAACCGGACTTCCCCACCACCAGCGATGATCGACTGGCGGATGGCCTTGACGACGTTGGGCAGCAAGTTAGATCCGATGTGCGGGTGGGCGTCGGTCAGGATGACCTCGGGCGCGCCGTGGGCGACAAGCACTTCGTAAACCTTGGCGACCGGACCGCGTTTGGTGGCGCGGGTATAGAGTTTCCCATCAGAAAAAGTTCCGGCTCCGCCCTCGCCGAAGCAGTAGTTCGATTCCTCGATCACGCGGCCCTCGCGGAGGATCGGTGCGAGGTCGAAGCGGCGGGCGCTGGCGTCCTTGCCACGCTCCAGCAGAATGGGCTTCTGTCCGTTTTCCAAACAACGCAGCGCGGCGAACATGCCGGCCGGTCCGCAGCCGACGATGATGACGGTGCGTGCACCGGATGGCAGCGCCGGGGCCGACCAATGTGGCGTGATGTCCGGGGGGAGGGGAGCATCCAGCGAGACATCGAGCCGAAGCTGGACCTTGACCGCGCGCTGGCGGGCGTCGATCGAATGCTTGCGCAGTTTCACCCCGCCGATGCGCGAGGCGGGGACTCCGAGCTTGAGGGCCGCCGCAGTCCGGCGGGCGGTGTCGTCCTCGGATTTTTCCAGAGGCAGGACGATGTCGACGGTTTCTATCAGAGGTTCCACAAGGTGATTCGGGTTTGAAGAACAGGCGGGAATACCTGTGTCACGTTCAGCCGCGGATGCTGCGTTTGCGGCCCTCATCATCGACGCTGACAAAGGTGACGCGGGTTGAGAAAATGGGATGTTGTCCGGCTTTTTCATCGAAGACCTTCACCTGATAGGTCGTGCTGGTGTTTCCTTCCTTTTCGCGCTCGCAGGAGATTCTCAGGATCGTGCCGTCGCGCACGCTGTGGTGGAATTCCACGGTGTCCATCGCCACGGTGACGAACTGGCAGTGCGGATAGTCGAGGCTGGCGGCGATCCACGAGGCTTCGTCGACCCAGGCGAGCAACTGGCCGCCGAAGACGAATCCGTAGTGGTTCAGATCAGCGGGGAGAACGAGGCGGTGCGTTTCCATGGGATCACCAGCGGCGGCGTTTGGTGTCCTGATAGAAGAGGGCGTCGAGTGAGTAGTTTCCGGCACCGGCAAGAATGATCGCGATCAGCGGGATGAGATACATCAGCGAGAGTTCCTTGGTTTCGATGAGGGTCGGTCCGTTGAGGAACCAGGGCGTCGCGCCCATTTTGCCGAAGGCGGCGACCACCATGGAGAATCCGAGGATGAACGCGGCGGGACGGGTGGCGAAGCCAATGATGATCAGCGTGGAAGCGATCACCTCGGCGCCGATACAGGCAATCAGGCATCCAGGCGCCCAGCTAACCGGTAGGAAATCCGGAACGTAGAAAAACTCCTTGAGGGTCGCATAGTTCCGTATTTTCGGCAGTCCGTGGCCGACGACCATCATCAGGCCGACCATCACGCGCAGGGCGAGAAAACCGAGGGAAGCTGTCGCGTCGCGGGTGCCGCAGTCGAAAAAGAAGCGT
>JBDSNC010000272.1:0-12593 GCA_039915545.1 Luteolibacter sp. | reverse complement strand
AGCACGACCACATTGGCGCGGGTTGGTGTTGTTTTGTTCATAACACCCTACCGAGTGGCAGGGATTTCAACTCGGCACCAGCCCGCTTTTCCTTCCGAAGTTATGGCATTTCCGTGGGACGGCTGTGGAAAAGCTGAACCAATCCCTATCTTTTTCCTCCCGGATCAGGAAATCATTTTCTCCCATGCCGGATTCCAACCGGCGTGGGAGAAATACTGGCGGACAAAGCCGCGACTGAGGGAGCACACCACGCTTCCCACCCTCGGCGAACATCGTCCCGAACTGAAGCGTGAGCTCGATCCGCTCTGCTAGAGGGAAAATCCGGCGGGGTTACGCCCGTTACGGACCGTCAGGCTCGCGAAACCGCCGGGTTTGCGCTCTCGCACACTGTCAGACTCGCAAATCATCCTTGTTTTCGCTCCCGCACTCCGTCAGGCCCGCGAAACCGCCGGGTTTGTGCTCCCGCACACTGTCAGGCTCGCAAATCATCCTTGTTTTCGCTCTCGCACTCCGTCAGGTCCGTGAAACCGCCGGGTTTACGCTCTCGCAGAGTGTCAGACGGCCAAACCCGGCAGGTTTCCTTGACCCACCACCGGTTTCCGCTCTGATGCACTTGCGAGATGATCCCACCCACTTATCAACATGAATTATCGAGCAATCATCCTGAGCTTCCTCTTTGGGGGCTTCTGCCTCCCCGCATGCGAGCGCAAATCCGCTGATCAACGAGTCGTCCATCGAGAAGGAGAGCCGGACGTTTTCAATTTCGAGTCAGAAGATCCGGAAATGAATGCAGCGATAGCCGAAGCGAAGCGCACTACCGACTCGTTCCTCAAAATCCTGTCAGATCCGAAGTCCAAACAAACCGACTTCTCTGCCAAACGCCCCTATCCCACCAAGGGCAATTCGGGGTACGAACATATTTGGATTTCAAACCTCAGCTACGACGGCAAGCTTCTGCATGGCAATATCAGCGATGAACCACTCAATATCCCGAACTTGAAGTTCGATGAGGCAGTTTCGTTTCCTCCGGATGAACTATCAGACTGGATGTATATGGAGGATAAAAAGGTGGTTGGAGGCTACACTGTCCACGTCGCACGCAAGCACATGACGGCTGGTGAGGGGGCGGAATTCGACCGCCACATTCAATTCAAGCAATGACTGCCGTCAGGATCATTGCGGACCTCCAATGTTTCCTCCCTGCAAAGCAAGCCCGGCATTGACGCCATGGATGACGCATTCAAGCTCTCCGCACGATGATTGCAAGACTGCGCGGCAAGGTGATCGAGGCGTATCCGAACCGGTTGGTGGTGGATGTGCATGGAGTGGGTTATGAGGTTTTCATCCCACTCTCGACGTTCGACCGGCTGCACGCGGCCGGGGGCTTGGACGTGGATCTGCGGACTCACCTGCATTTCAGCCAGCTCGGGCAGAAGCTGTACGGTTTCGCGAGCGAGGAGGAGCGGGATGTTTTCCTGCTGCTCATCGACCGAGTGAGCGGCGTGGGTCCGACGATGGCGGTGTCCGTGCTGAGCGGGATGGATGTGACGCGTTTCAAGCAGGCCGTGGTGGCGGGCGACGTGGCGGGGCTTTCCAAACTCAAGGGTGTGGGAAAAAAAACCGCCGAGCGCATCGTGCTGGAGCTGAAGGACAAGGTGGGCGTGACGGAAACCTGGCAGGACGCCGCCGCCGGACAGATGAGCGCCCCGGCCGCCGATGCGGAACTGGCCCTGATCGCGCTGGGCTACAAACAGGTGGATGCGCGCAAAGCGGTCCGCAAGGTGCTCGACGCGGATGCCGCCGCGCCGACGGAAGCCTTGGTGCGCGGGGCTTTGCGGGCTTTGCAGAGCTGATTACCCATTTGAGTGACAGAAAACCGTTGGAAGTTTTTGTGCCTTGTCAGCAGTATGGGTGGCGGCAATCCTCATCACGGTCTGTAAACGCCTACCTGCGACCGATAAAAATCCCCAGAATCAATGCCCGCCTCATCCGCTCCCGCCACCCGCTACCGCTGGTCGATCTGCTCACTGCTGTTTTTCGCCACAACGATCAATTATCTCGACCGCCAGGTGCTGTCGCTCACGTGGAAGGATTTCATCGTGCCGGAGTTCCACTGGACCAACTCGGACTACGGCACCATCACGTCGCTCTTCTCGCTCTTCTACGCGTTCGGCATGCTCGTCGCCGGTCGTTTCGTTGACTGGATGGATACGAAAAAAGGCTTTCTCTGGGCGATCTTCATCTGGTCGATCGGTGCCTGCGTTCACGCGCTGTGCGGCATCGCCACGTCCGGTGTTCTGACGGGAGAATGGCTGGTCGGTTTCGAGGGCGCGCGAGAGACGATCCGCCACGTGGACAATATCGCAAAAATCTCATCGGTGAGCGTCTCGCTTTTCATCTTCGCCCGGTTCATCCTGGCGATCGGTGAAGCAGGCAACTTCCCCGCCGCGATCAAGGCCACGGCCGAATACTATCCGAAAAAGGACCGCGCCTTTTCGACCAGTCTTTGGAATGCCGGAGCCACGGTTGGCGCGCTCGCAGCCCCCCTGATTATTCCGCCGCTGGCACTGCGCTACGGCTGGGAGGCGGCGTTCGTCGTCATCGGCGCGCTCGGTTTCGTGTGGATGGGCTTCTGGGTGTTCATGTATCAAAAGCCGGAAGTCCATCCGCGGATCAACGCCGCGGAACTGGCCTACATCCAGCAGGACCGTGACCTCGATCCCGCGGTGAATGCCGCCGCAGAACAAGGCAAGGCGTCGTTCTCCGCCTGCCTGCGCTATCGCCAAACCTGGGCCTTCGCACTGGGAAAACTACTAACTGATGGCGTCTGGTGGTTCTTCCTTTTCTGGACGCCCGCTTATCTGAGCGCCGTCTATCACATCAAATCATCGGATTCCGCGGGCAAATGGGCGCTTTTCGTTCTCTACGCCATCACCCTGCTTTCGATCATCGGTGGCTGGCTGCCGTCCTATTTCGTGGAAAAGAAAGGCATGAACCCGTATGCCGGCCGGATGAAGGCGATGCTGATTTTCGCTTTCTTCCCGCTCCTCGCACTGCTGGCCCAGCCGCTCGGAAGATACAGCTACTGGTGGCCCGTCATCATTATCGGCATCGCCGGTGCGGCCCATCAGGCATGGTCCGCGAACCTGTTTTCCACCATCGGGGACATGTTCCCGAAAAAGGCGATCGCGACCATCACCGGCATCGGCGGCATGGCAGGCGGCATCGGCGCTTTCGTCATCAACAAGTCCTCTGGATTGCTGTTCGATTACGCGAAAAAAACCGAGATGGTGTTCATGGGCTTCAAAGGCGAGGAAGCCGGCTATTTCATCATCTTCTCGATCTGTGCGGTCGCCTACCTCATCGGCTGGAGCGTCATGAAATCCCTGGTGCCGCACTACAAGCCGATCACGGATCTCTAGCAGCCGAGGCGCTCCCTCATCCGCCTGACCGCCCATGCGGCGTGCTCGGCGATGAGGGGATCGATGTCTGCGACGGCTTTCTCCAGCGCGGGAAGATCTTCCAAGCTGCCGGTGTTACCCAGCGCCACGCAGACGTTGCGAAGGAAGCGGTTTCGCTTGATGCGCTTGATCGGGGATTTCGCGAACAGCTTGCGGAATCCGTCGTCATCGAGCTCCAGGAAATCACGCAGGCGTTTTTCGAAAACCGTCGCCCTGGCGTGAAATGTTATTTCGCGTGACTCAACGGCGAAGCGGTTCCACGGGCAGGCGTCGAGGCAATCGTCGCAGCCGTAGATCCGGGCCCCCATCGCGATGCGAAACTCTTCCGGAATCGGCCCCTTGTGCTCGATGGTCAGATAGGAAACACAGCGTCTCGCATCCACCCGTCTTGGTGCGGTGATCGCCTGCGTCGGACAGGCCGTGATGCAGCGGGTGCATTTCCCGCAGTGATCGCCGAACGGCTCGTCGGCTGATAGATCGAGGGTCGTCAGCAGTTCCGCTAGAAAAAACCACGCGCCCAGCCGCTTGTGAATCTGCACCGTGGATTTGCCGTTCCAGCCGATGCCTGCGTCGCTCGCGAAGTCGCGCTCCAGCACCGGGCCGGTATCCACATAAAAACGCTGCGTGCCGCCGAGAGTCTGCAATCTCGCATCAAACTCCCTCAGCCGTTTTTCTATCAAATCGTGATAATCCTCGTTCCACGCGTAGCGCGCGATGCGGTAGCCGCCCTCGTGTCCTTCGGGAAACGGACTCTCGCCCGGAAAGTAGTTCAACGCCAGGCAGATGACGGACCGGCAACCTGCCAGAACTTCGCGCGGATCGCAGCGGCGCTCCGGCGTGCGTTCGAGCCACGCCATTTCCCCATGTTTCCCCTCCGCGATCCATTCCCGGAAAAGCTCCGCGTGGCCCGCTTCCTTCGCCTTCGCGATCCGGCAGTCATCGAAGCCCAGCTCCGCCGCCCATGCTTTCACCTGCTTCACCATCAGGGTTGGTGCGTGAAAAAGTAGCGCGCGCTTTCCAGAATCCCCGTCGCCAGCTCGCCGCAATCCAGTCCGGCGGTCTCCACCTTGAGATGCGCCGATTCTTGATAGAAAGGCTTGCGCACCTCCATCAGTGCGGCGACGCGGGCCGCCGGATCGTCGGTTTGCAGCAGCGGCCGCTCGCGGTTTCTCGCAGTGCGGTCGAGGATCACCGCCACCGGCGCGTGCAGCCAGACGACGTAGCCGAGGTGGCGGAGCAGGTCTCGATTGCGCTCCCGGCCCACCACCCCGCCGCCGGTGGAGATAATCCGCCGGGGTGCGTCGGGATCGGTCATTTCCTCCAGCAGCTTCGTCTCCATTTCGCGGAACGCCTCCTCGCCGTCTTCCGCAAAAATCGCGGTGATCGGCTTTCCCGCGCGTTGTTCGATCACATGATCCATGTCCACCAGCGGGTAGCCCAGCCGGTGATGGAGCTCACGCCCGACCGTCGATTTTCCACTACCCATGAAGCCGATGAGAACAATGTTCTTCGGTGGGGTTGCTGATTCGTTCATGGCCGCACCCTATGCTTTATCCCGCCGTTGAAGGAACTGGAAAATGAAGCGTCCTGTTTCCGTCGTAGAAACCATTGCGTCAACAGGACCTCCACCATCCGCCGCCTCCCTGCGGGTCCGCTTCAATATCCCAACGGTGCTTGAGGACCATTTCAGACTCGCGCATGGCCGCCGCAGACGGCGGCAAATGACCGCAATATCAGCGACATCGGCAGACAGCGTATGAACCACACCACTTAAACGTATGATGTTCAAGCACTGGCAAAATCCAATGGCACGTTTATTGCTACCCCTCGGTTGATTGTCCTCCGGGCATCGTTGCTCGATTTTCCCCGGAGATATCTTGTTATGAAACCAACCAAAACCATCCTCCTTGCCGCATTCGCAGCCATCTCCTCGATCGCCCAACTCGGTGCAGAACCCCTGAAAATCGGCTACTCGGACTGGCCCGGCTGGGTGGCTTGGGAAATCGGAATCAAGAAAGGCTGGTTCAAGGAGGCCGGCGTCGAGGTCGAGTTCGTCTGGATGGATTATGTGAAATCCATGGAAGCCTACGCCGCCGGCAAACTCGATGCGGTTTCGGTCACCAATGGCGACGCGCTCGTAACCGGAGCAACCGGCAAGCCGTCCGTCTGCATCCTCATCAACGACTTCTCGAACGGCAACGACATGATCGTCGCCAAGGGTGATTACAAAACGCTCAAGGACCTCAAGGGCAAGACGATCGCGCTGGAAGAAGGTTTCGTCGAACACCTCCTGCTTTTGAAAGGCCTCGAACTCAACGGCATGGCCGAAAGCGACATCACCATCAAGAACACCCCGACTAACAGCACCCCGCAGGTCTTCTCGTCCGGCCAGGTGGATGCCATCGCCGCATGGCAGCCGAACTCCGGCCAGGCGCTCAAACTCGTGCCTGGTTCAAAATCCGTCTTCACCTCCAAAAACGTCCCGGGCCTGATCTACGACGGCCTTTACTGTGACCGCGACAGCGTGAAAGCCCACCGTGCGGATTGGGTCAAGGTGGTGAAAGTCTGGACCAGAATTTCCGAATACATGGCGAAGGAAGACAACATCGACGACGCAATCGCCATCCTCTCCGAGCGGGTCGGAGTGAAGCCCGCCGAATACGAACCGCTTCTCCAAGGCACCAAAATCCTTTCCTCCACGGAAGCGCTCAAAGTCTGGGAAAAAGCCGAGGGCCTCGGCTCCATCTACGGCTCCACCAAGGTGGTCGATGAGTTCAACGTCAAGTTCAAGGTCTATGAAAAGCCGGCCGACGTCGAATCCTACCTGGACCCGACTCTTTTCAAGGAAGCCATCGGCAAATAGTCCGCGCCTTCCCGCTGTCCCGCTGCCACCCAGATCATGAAAACGCAAACGCGAAGACGTTGGTGGGTGGTTCGGAAGGAGCTCGACCAGTCGCAGGCCACGATCCTGATGGGCCTGTCGTTCATCCTGCCGCTAATCATCTGGTGCATCGCCTCCTACGGCCCTTGGTGGAAGGTGGCACATCAGGTGAGCGTCTCCGCGGACAGCCAGCGATTGCAAAGTGTCTATTCGGTTGGCGACCGGCTGACCCCAAGCGTCTGGAAGGAATTTTCCGCTGCGATCGCGAAGGACAACGAGGAAATTCTAGCAGCAAGAAACACGGGGCAGCCCGTCGCCAGCAGTGCGCGTCAGAACAAGAAGATCGTCCGGCAGATTCACCCGGTCGCCGTGATCAACGGTTGGCTCACCCGCGGGCAGGAACTGGAGGATGACGCGATCCGCAAGACGTGGATCGATCTCGCCGCCGGAAAATTGAGACCCACAAAGGAACCGCTATCCGACGAAAATCTCAAGATCATCAAGTCCAACGCGGAAATGCTGGTCAAGGCCGGCACCGATTGGCCGACGGAAGCGCTCTTGAAATTGCGTCCCCAATCCTCGGAGGAAGTTTCCCGTCCGGTCTATCTGGTCCCGCCTGACGTGGTCGCGGCATCGTTTTGGAAAGGCATCACCGCCAACACGCCCGAAGCCGGCGAGGCCGGGGCCGAAAGAAAAACCCTGCTCCAGCGCTACGCAGAATCCTGGCGCACCATCGTCCTTGGCTTTCTGCTCGCCATCCTCGTCGCCATCCCCGTTGGACTCCTCTGCGGCACCTATGACTTCGCATCGAAGATCGCCGAGCCCTTCGTCAACTTCTTCAGCTACATGCCCGCACCCGCGTTCGGCGTGGTGCTCATGGCCATTTTCGGCCTCGATATGGGTCCCAAGATCATGCTCGTTTTCCTCGGTACCCTGCCCTCGGCGATACTCATGATCTCCAAAACCACCCGCAGCCTCGACGGCTCGCTGGTGGAAGCCGCGCAGACCCTCGGAGCCAATCAGCGCCAGCTCCTCACCACCGTCGTCATTCCCGGCGTCCTGCCCAGCCTCTACAAGGATCTCCGTCTTCTTTTCGGCACTGCCTGGACCTGGCTGGTAATCGCGGAATTGTTAGGATTCAAAAGCGGCCTGGCAGAAATCATCGACACCCATGGCCGCCGCTTCCAGTTCGACATTGTCTATCCGGCGATCCTGCTCATCGGCCTGTCCGGCTTTTTCATGGACCAGATCCTCGCCTATCTCGCCCGCTTCTTTTTCCCGTGGATGGACCAGCCGAAAAAGGGATTCCTCAGCCGCTTCTTCTCCGCTCGAGCACGGATCCTCGGCCCAGCCAAACAACCGGTCGCCTCCACGCCGGAAGCCCCGACCACCTCTCCCTCATGATCGCGAGCCTCTCCTACAAGGACCAGTCACCCGCCGTCAAAGCGCGCTTCGACAAGCTCAAGCAGCGCGCCCCGCTGTTGGAGATTTCAAACCTCTATAAAATCTTCGATTCCAAGGCCGGCGAGGTCGTGGCGCTTCAGGACATCAACCTCACCGTGCACCGCCGCGAATTCATGTGCGTGCTGGGCCAGTCCGGTTGCGGGAAATCCACCCTCATCCGCATTCTGGCAGGATTGGAAACTCCCAGCTCCGGCCAGGTCCTGGTTGATGGCAACCCCGTCACCGGCCCCGGTCGTGACCGCGGCATGGTCTTCCAGAGCTATACCTTGTTCCCGTGGCTCACGGTCAAACACAACGTCATGTATGGCCCGCGCATGGCCGGAAAGGATGATTTCACCAACGAATCCGAAGCCCGCCAGTGGCTCGCTCTCGTCGGCCTCGACAAGTTCGAGAACTCCTATCCGCACCAGCTTTCCGGCGGCATGAAACAACGCGCCGCCATCGCCCGCGCGCTCGCCAACGAACCGCGCATCCTGCTGATGGACGAACCCTTCGGCGCGCTCGACCCGCAGACGCGCCAGCAGATGCAGGCCTATCTGTTACAAATCTGGAAAAACGTCGACATCACCATTTTCTTCATCACCCACGATCTCGACGAAGCCATTTTCCTATCAGACCGCATCCTGGTGCTCGATCCCCGCCCCGGTCGCGTCCGTGAAATCGTCGAGGTCCCGGTCCCCCGCCCGCGCAACCATGAACAGCTCCGCGAACCGGAGTTTCTCGCCACCAAGGCCCACCTCGAAACCATCATCCACCCGGAGGATTCCCACGAGGCCCCGGTTTTCGACAAGCTTCCGATCGGCCGGATGACCGATGTCGGTGACGATGTGGAATGAAATTCAAGAGTATGACGCTTCGCATACCTTCGTCATACGCTCCGCGAGAATTCCATGTCCCTGCGGGAGGTGGCGTGTTACTTCTCATGCATGCCAGTCACACGCTCCAAGTCAGAAAAGAACGCCCACCGGCTGACGATTTCGATCCCCGACGGGTTGCACAGCCAGTTCGAAGAGCTGATGGCGGAGCGGGGCTTCGTCAACCGCTCCCAAGCCATCGCGGAGGTGCTCAACCAGCACATTTCCGACTACTACAGCCTGAAGGGAAACGCGCTTATGGCCGGAACCATCACGCTTTTCTACGATCACAAACGGTCCGGTATCAAACAACAGATCACCGACATCCATCACGAACACATCCGCGAGGTCATCAGCTCGCTCAACGTGCTGCTGCAGAATTCCTGCACCATGGAGGTGATTCTGGTGCAAGGCCCCGCCAAGCGCCTGCGGCAGATCGCCAACAAACTGCTAGGCGTGAAGGGCGTGATCGCCGGCCGGCTCAACCTCACCCGCACGCTCCTGCCACCCATCCAGACCGAGCCTGACGAAGACTCCAAAGACTGATTTCCCATGACTCCGAATCCCCTCCTCCACGAACGCACCCTGCACGACGCCGGCATGTGGTCCGCCGTCATCTCACGCGGCAAGCGCCTCCGCCTCACCGACATCGACGGCGGAGCCAATGTCGGCATGCTCCTCTACAATGCCCTCGAACGCACCGAGCGCTACAACATGCCGGACACCCTCAAGGGCCAACACATTTTCTATCTGCGCGCGCCCTACTGCCTGCATTCCGACATGGGTCGACTGCTCGCTTCGATCACCGCCGACACCGTCGGCTGGCACGACACCGTCTGCGGCCACTCCGACGCCGCGCGCGTTCTCGCAAAATATGGCGCAAACAACTATCAGCACGCCCGCAACGACTGGAACCGCAACGGTCTCGATTGTTTCCTCATCGAACTCGCGAAATGGGGCCTTGGAAAAAAGGACCTCGTTCCCAACCTCAACCTTTTCAGCAAGGTTGTTTCCGATGAAGAAGGCCACCTTTCCTTCGTCCCGGAAAACTCGAAGCCCGGCGACTCCGTAGAGCTGCGTTTTGAAATCGACACGCTTGTCGTACTCAACACCTGCCAGCACCCGCTCGATCCTGACCCGGTCTACCGCCACCGCCACGTGAAGCTCGAGGTTTTCTCCGGCCAACCGGCCGCAGCGGAAGATCCATCGCTCGCGGTGCGCCCGGAAAACCAACGGGCTTGGGAAAACAACGAAACCTATCACAGCCTCCGCTTCTAATCGCCATGACCGAAAGCACTTTCCAGCCCGAAACCGCCGTGTTCCGCGAAGTCATCTCCGCGGGCGATTGGTGGATCCACGAAATCAAGAAAGGCCAGACCCTGCGCATCCTTGATCTTGAAGGAAACCAGGCCGCCGACACCCTCTTCTTCAGCGCCGCCGATCCCACCGAACGCTACAGCGCCGACCGCACCATCCAGGAGCAGGCCGCGCTCTATCTGACGACCGGTACCAAGCTCATGAGCACGGAAGGCAACGCCCTGCTCACCATCACCGCCGACACCTGCGGCCGTCACGACACGCTTGGCGGTGCCTGCTCGCGCGAGTCGAACACCATGCGCTACTCACACGACACCGAGTGCATGCACGCCTGCCGCGACATCTTCATCCGCGGCGCGCAGGAATGGGACATCGAGCTGACCAAGCGCGACATCACCTGCAACATCAACTTCTTCATGAATGTCCCGGTATCGCCCGACGGCGGCCTCACCTTCGCCGACGGAATTTCCGCTCCCGGAAGGTATGTGGAAATGATCGCCGAAATGGACGTCGTCTGCCTCATTTCCAATTGTCCTCAACTCAACAATCCTTGCAACGGGTGGAATCCGACACCCGTGGAAGTCTTGATCTTCTAATTGGAGCGCGGAATTTATTCCGCGCGAATTCTTCTCCCTATCAACTGGCGGAATAAATTCCGCGCTCCAATTTTCCTTATGAAAATCCTCATCGCAAACCGTGGCGAGATCGCCGCCCGCGCCATCCGCACGTTCAAGAAGCTCGGCTATCAGAGTATCGCGGTTTACTCCGAACCCGACTCCGGCGGACCCCACGTGGATCTCGCGGACGAAGCCCATCTTCTCGGTCCCGGTCCCGTTTCCGACAGCTACCTGCTCAAGGAAAAACTCGTGGAAATCGCCAGAAGTTCCGGAGCCAAGGCAGTTTTCCCCGGATACGGCCTACTCAGCGAAAACACGGACTTCGCCCGCATGTGCGAGGACGCCGGAGTCAAATGGATGGGACCGACACCCGAACAGATCATCGCCTTCGGTCTCAAGCACGAAGCCCGCCGCCTCGCCGGTGATGCGGATGTCCCATTGGTTCCCGGAACCGGCCTGTTGGACGGAGTGGAATCGGCGGTGACCTCCGCGGAAACCATCGGTTATCCGGTCATGTTGAAAAGCACCGCCGGAGGTGGCGGGATCGGCATGAAAGTTTGCCGCGACGAAGCGGAACTCCGCCGCGAATATGAAAGCGTCGTTCGTTTGAGCGAACGGAGTTTCGGCTCCGGCAGTGTCTTCATCGAGCGCTTCATCCAGCGGGGTCGCCATGTGGAAGTGCAGATTTTCGGCGACGGTAAAGGACGCGTGTTAGCCCTCGGCGAACGCGATTGCTCGGTGCAGCGCCGCAACCAGAAAGTCTTCGAGGAAACCCCGGCACCGGGTCTATCAGATAAAACTCGGGCCGCTCTCCACGCCGCCGCCGTCAAGCTGGGAGAAAGCGTGAACTACCGCTCCGCCGGCACCGTGGAGTTCATCTACGACGCCGACCGCGACGACTTTTTCTTCCTCGAAGTGAACACCCGCCTGCAAGTCGAGCATGGCATCACGGAAATGGTCACCGGCCTCGACATCGTCGAGTGGATGGTGCGCCTCGCACTCGACGAAGACTGGGAAATGCCCGCCAACGCGCCCGCCCCGCAGGGCTGCGCGATCCAGGCGCGGGTGTATGCCGAGGATCCGAATCACAATTTACGCCCGAGC
Source organism: Luteolibacter sp. (assembly GCA_039915545.1). Taxonomy (GTDB): domain Bacteria; phylum Verrucomicrobiota; class Verrucomicrobiia; order Verrucomicrobiales; family Akkermansiaceae; genus Luteolibacter. The sequence goes on along the minus strand of JBDSNC010000272.1, from coordinate 895 downwards.
TGCGGACTTCTCACCGAAGCGAGTTTCCCGGAGTGGACGCGCTGCGACGGTTGGATCGAACCGGGCACCGAAGTCAGCCCGTTTTATGATCCGCTGTTAGCAAAAGTGATGGTGCATGCGGAGAATCGCGAAGCCGCTGTCGCAAAAATCGAAAAAGCACTGGAGGAAACGAAGATCTCCGGCATCGAAACGAACCTGCGCTACCTGCGCGACATCACCCGCTGGGAACCCTACCTCAAAGGCGGCGTGGCGATGCGCGACATGGCGGATTTCATTTACAAGCCTAACACCATCGACGTCACCTCGGCAGGAACGATGACCACCGTGCAGGATTGGCCGGGACGCGTCGGCTATTGGGAAGTCGGCGTGCCACCGTGTGGGCCGTTTGATCCACTTTCATTGCGGCTCGCGAACCGCATGGTGGCGAATCCGGAAGGGGCACCGGGACTCGAAATCACCATGACCGGCCCGACCTTGCGTTTCAACTCCGCCACAACGATTGCGGTTGTGGGAGCCTCCGCGCTGATGCTGAAGAACGGCGAGCCGGTGGCGATGAATGAAGCCATCGCCATTGAAGCGGGAGACGTTTTGAAAATCGGAAGGTTCGAAGGAGCAGGAGCCCGGGCCTATTTCGCGGTGGCTGGAGGAATTGATTCACCGGAATATCTCGGGAGCTGTTCGACATTCACGTTAGGAAAATTCGGCGGTCCGTTTGGGCGGGCCTTGCTGCCCGGAGATGTGCTGGGGATCGGAGGAGGCCCTGTCAGCTCAAGCAGAAGGCAGAAATGTTCGCTGCCCATGAGCCACGACTGGAAAATCGCCGTCCTCTACGGCCCTCATGGCTCCCCCGATTTCTTCCTCGATGAAGACATCGATACTTTTTTCGCCATGAAAT
>JBDSNC010000235.1:0-7081 GCA_039915545.1 Luteolibacter sp. | reverse complement strand
CGCGGAGGACTCCGGCCGAGATGGTGGTCGCGCCGGTGTAGGTGTTCACGCCGGAGAGGGTCAGCGCGCTGCTCGTGTCGGTGTCCTTGGCCAGCGCTCCGGCACCGCTGATGATTCCGGCCAGGGTCTGGTTTGCCGAAGATGAATACCGGAAATTACCTGCGTTGCCGATGGTGGCGGCGTAATTACCGGAGCCAAGCGAGCCGGCACCGCCAATTTGGAGTGTCCCGTTCGTGATGATGGTGCCGCCGGTGTAGGTGTTGGTGCCGTTGAGCACATAAGTTCCGTTCAAGCTCGAGGTGCCAAAGGTCAGTGTATAGGGGCTTCCCGAATCTCCAATGTTGCCGTTAAAAGTGTTCGTGAAGCCTGCGCCGTTGCGACCGGCGATCGTGGCGTTGCCGGAAAGGGTCACCGTGCCGTCAAGCACCACATTGCAGCTCGCGTTACCAAGACGCAGGGCGGCATCGAAACCGGTTTCGCCGTAACCCGTGCCCGCGATGGTGATGTTCGCTGAACTATAGCTACCGGAATTCCAAAAGCCGAGCTGGCCGCCGGAAGCGACAGTGACCGAGGTGATTCCTCCCAATGACGTGCCTGCGTTAAAACTCAAACGGCCGCCATTAACGATCAAAGCGCCGCTAAGGCCGGAGAGGTCCCCACCAAGAGTCAACTGATTGCCACCACTCACAGTGAGTCCCTGGGTGCCCACAATGGCAGTGCTGATGGTCTGTCCCGCGAAGCTGTTCGCGACACCAGTGCTGCCGATCGTGATGGTCGGGACGCCGGAGCTGGTCGCGAGTGTCAGTGTTTTGGCAGTCGTGGTGGAAATGGTCCAGCCGGAGTCTCCCGTGGCACCGGTGTCATCAAACTTCAGGGTGCCGACCGTGCGATTCGAGTCCAGCGTCACGGTGCGACCGGCGGCGATATTGAGGGTGCTGAAGTCCGCGATGGCGTCCGTGCCGTCGGCGATGCTGCTGGTGGCCCACTTGGTGGCATCGGACCAGTTGCCGGCAATATCGGTGGACCAGGTGCCGTTGGCGGCGTGGGCGGTGGGCGCGGAGAACGCGCAGAAGAATGGAGCCAGGCAGGCGAGGTAGCGGGTAGGTTTCATTGGGATAGTTTTTTGGGGAGTTGGAATAGCGTGGACGGTGGGAACTTCAGGAAAGAGAGGGAGAGGGGCTGAAACGGGCGGCAATGTGTCACTCGGTTTATTCGCGTCGATCCGTCTGACGTGACGAAATTGACGCTGTCGACGGCCTCGGCTCACGCAGCGCATGCGGAACCTCGCAGCCCGCCGCCGTGAAGGCGCCCGCAGCCGAGCCGATGTCGGGAAAGCCGCATTGCTCGGCGATGAACTGCGGCGAAAGCTCGGTCCGCAAAATCAGACGGCGCACTTCTTCCAACTGGCGCAGGCGGATCGCCGCTTCCAGCGTAAGGCCGGTGGCGGCGATGAAATGCCGTTGAAATGTCGCCAGGGTGACCCTTTGCGTTTCCGCGATCACTCTCCCCGGCGTCAGGCTGTTGCAGGCATGGCGCTCGATGTAACCCATGGCGACGTCGATATCGGCCCGGGTGACGACCGGGCGAGCCACGTTTCCATGGGTTGTGGTGCGTCCCCGTTGGGGGATGGGTTCAGGCATCCTCGGCATGACATGACCATTTCACAAAGAATGGGGGGCTTATACGGAGTTAGGTTGAAATCGTTATACATTTTGTCTAGGGGTATTCCCGCCATGCCCGCTACGCGAAAAATCGGCTTCGTCGCGGTTCTATCTACCGCCATGGTCCACCGGATGATGCGTGGCGCGCTCTCCTATGCCAACTTGAACCAGCACCTCGTCATCCGTGATTTCAGGCTGACTCCGGACTTTGCCAATCCCGCAAAAGCCGCGAGCGAACTGGCCTCGCTCAATCGATGGCAGCCGGATGGGCTGCTCACCTTTCTCGACGATAAGGAGTTCGGCGGCCTGATCGATGGCCTCGCCCACACGCCACCGCCGGTGGTCAGCATGGCGGCCATTGCGGCTCGGCCGGGTGTCGTGATTTTAGGAAGCTCGATGAAACGGGTGGTGGAAGTGGCCGCGCAGCATTTCCGCCAGCAAGGCCTGCGCTCGCTGGGCTTGCTGGTCATGGATCGCAATCCCGACATTCAGGCGTACTGTGCGAATGCGTTTCTCCAATACGCCAGGCCCGCCGACCCCGATCTCGCCACGCATGTCGAGCCCATCGCGCCGGAGCTCTTGGCAGATCTGGATGCGCCCATCGAACCCGTCCCACCGGGCATTGCCCGCTGGCTCAGCCGGTTGCCCAAGCCCGCGGGAGTGATGAGCGTGGACCATGGCGGGGGCAATTACCTCGTCCGGGTCTGCCACGCGCTGGGACTGCGCGTGCCTGAGGATGTCGCGGTGATCTGCATGGACGATGTCGACCTATGCCTGTCCAGCGCTCCGACGCTGACCAGCGTCGAGGCGGCCGTTGAAGTCATCGGCTTCGAAGCCATGAAAACGTTAGATGGGATGATCCAAGGGACGATGCCACCCAAGCACAAGATTGCGATCGATGCCGTGGACCTGCATGTGCGGCAGTCCACCGGAATGAAGGTCGCGGAGGTGTGCGACATCGCCGGCGCGATGGATTACATCAACCGCCACGCCTGCCGCGGGCTGACTGTCGAGCGGCTGCTGGCGGAAACGCAGCGGGTGTCGAAGATGACCTTTCACAAGCACTTCGTCGCCGCCATCGGCCAGACTCCGGGCGATGCGATCCGCCAGAGGCAGTTTGCCGAAGCCCGGCGCTTGCTGACGCAAACGAAATTGTCGATCACACTGGTGGCAGAGCAGAGCGGCTTCGGCAGCAGCAGTGATTTCGCCCGCGCCTTCCGCGCCGCCGAAGGCATGACTCCCCGCGCCTTCCGCGACCTGGGATAACCGCGAAATGACTTGGAGCTCCCTATCTGAAATTCAACCGCCTCGTCCTGGTTTGGTTGGGTGACGGAAATTTCATGAAAAAAGCTTCCGGTCCAGCGAGCGGTATTGGATCGCTTCGAGGATGTCATTCGGGCGGATGTCCGGCGAACCTGCCAGATCCGCCAATGTCCGTGCGACTTTCAGGATCCGGTCATGCGCGCGGGCGGAGAAGTTCATTTCCTCCATCGCGTGTTCGAGGTAGCCGTTGCTTTCAGCATTGAGCTGGCAGTGCTGGCGGACCTGACGGGATCCCATGGACGAGTTCGTCGTGTTCGAGGACTTCTTGAAGCGTTCGAGCTGGATTTCCCTGGCCGCAACGACGCGCTCGCGGATGGATTCGGATTTCTCACCCGTGTTCGTGTTGGACGACAGCTCGCGGAAATCGACTAACGGAACCTCCACATGCAGATCGATCCGATCCAGCAGTGGTCCGGAAATCTTCTGCCGGTAGTTTTCGATCTGCCGCGTCGAGCAGCGGCATTCCCGTTTCATGTCGCCATAGTAACCACAAGGACAAGGGTTCATCGCGGCCACCATCATAAAGTTAGATGGAAACGTCAGCGACCCGGCAGCGCGGGAAATGGTAACCACGCGGTCCTCCAGAGGACCACGTAAAACCTCCAGTGTCTGCCGCCGGAACTCCGGGAGTTCGTCGAGGAAAAGCACGCCATGGTGCGCTAACGAAACCTCGCCTGGCCCGGGATTCGAGCCGCCGCCGAGCAGGCCGGCGTCCGAAATCGTGTGATGCGGCGAGCGGAACGGGCGCGTGGTTAGGAACGCGCGCTTGGGATCGAGAAGGCCGGTGATGGAGTGGATCTTGGTGGTTTCGATCGCGTCGTCCTCGGTCATGTCCGGCATGATCGTGGGCAGGCGTTTCGCTAACATCGACTTCCCGGTGCCAGGAGGCCCTACCATGATTAGATTATGGCTTCCAGCCGCAGCGACTTCGAGAGCGCGCTTCACGTGGTGCTGTCCCCTCACCTCGTCGAAGTCCACCTCGTAGCTGCGGTGGGAATTGAAAAACGCGCGCCGGTCGAGGTGATAGGGAGGGATGATGATTTCCTCGTCGAGAAAATCCCATGCCTGTTTGAGATTGCGGATGGGAAAAACCTGGATGCCCTCGATCACCGCCGCTTCGGCGGCGTTCGCTTCCGGCACGAGCAGGCGGGTTCGGCCGCGGCGTTTTGCTTCCAAGGCGATGGATAGGACGCCCTTCACCGGCCGCACCGCGCCATCGAGGCCGAGCTCGCCGACCACGCAGCAGTCATCGGCGCTGAACGGTTTCGTCCCGCTGGCGGCGATCATGGCGAGAGCAATGGGAAGATCGAACGACGGCCCTTCCTTTTTCAAATCCGCCGGAGCGAGGTTCACCGTCTTGATCCCGTCGTCCAAATAGAGCGCCGAGGCGCCGATGGCGGAAATGACGCGCTGCGAGGATTCCCTCACCGCCGCGTCCGGAAGGCCGACGATGATCACCACAGGTTTGTCAGCCCCGCGGGCGTTGACCTCGACTTCGACTTCCTGCGCGTCGACGCCACGCAACGCGGCTGAAAATAAGCGGGTAATCATGTGAACAGCCAAACATTGGAAAATTTCTCTCCTTGCTGGCAAGCCGAAAGATATTGACCAGACGTTCCCTAAGTCCCGCCCTGCTTTATGACGCACAGTCTGGTTCCGTCGTATCAAGGCAAGCTCACTTGCACTCTTGCGAAAGCGCTCGGGGCCGTGGCGGGAGGTGCCGGTTCTTCGACGGACACGCGTTCCCACTGCGCGTCGATGTAGGTAACGGTTTGTGTTCCGGTCATATTTACAAAATTCCCCAATGTGGTAGACCGCTGGGGCGTGTAGATCAATCCACTACCCTTGCGTCGCAGAAACTCGACTTTCAGCACCGGCTCAGCGCCACTGGTATCCACCAAAATCTGCGGCAAGCCTGATAAGCCGCCGGTAGTGAGAACGCCCACATCCGGTCCTGCGGCGTTCATGTTGAAGGCATACTTGATAAGATTCTCCACTCCGTCGTTGAAAGGGATAGCGGAGAACTCCGCATTTACTCCTGTGAGACCGGCGCTGGTTGCCCAGTCGACGAACACGACTGCGCTCGCTGTAACCGTGATGTTAAAAGACTTTTCAAAGAACAGGCCACCGGAGTCGGTGCTGCGGATACGGATGGCATAGCTGCTCTGGGTTGCGAGGACCGGAGTGTTATTGATCTTCAACGCGGCACCCGAAATCGTGAATGCCGCATTGTCGTTGCTGCCGCTGCCGCTCACCAAGGAGTAGGTAAAACTGTCGCCCGCATCGAGATCGGTCGAACTGAACGTGCCTACTGTCGTGTTAGCCGGCGCGCTTTCCACCACACTCGTCGCACTGAGCATCAGGTCGGACGGCGCGTTGTTGGCTGTGCCCGTCAGAGCAAGAGTGAAGGGATTCTCATCGGGATCGTTGCTGGCGATGGAGAGCGCGGCGGTTTTCGCTCCAAGAGAAGTGGGCGAAAAACGAAGAGTGACCTCTGCGGAGGCCCCGGCGACAATCGACGCGGGTGGCGTGGAAACCAGCGCGAACTGCCCAGCATCCGGCCCAATGAGGGTCGCTGTGATGGCCGTGAGAACCGCGCTACCGCTATTGCGCACGGTGACATTCAGATCCTTCGTTTGACCGGGTGCGATGGAGCCGTAGGCCAGGGAGCCGCTGCCATTTGTGACGACGGTCCCAGTGGGAGCTTCCAGTGCGATGTCCGGCACGGTGGGTAAACTATAGGAAACCATCGCGCTGGCACTTGGAATGCCGTTGGTGAATACCGTGGCAAGTGCATAGCCGGGAAACGCAGCAACCGGCAATGTCCTCAAGGAGGTGGCCGAGACGTTCACCGATGGATCATAAGGAAGATACGCACACTGATCATTGTCGAGACGGCGGAGTTGGAGCACCGGATAGTTCGTCGGTGAATCTTGCGAGCCATTGCCACCTGAGGCACTGGAAATTCCAAGGAATCCAGCGCCTGTTAGCACCAGCTTGCCGGCAGCATCGAAGGACGCGGAGCCAATGACCGTCCGCGATGCGCCGGAAAAGCCAAGGCCCACGTCGTAGAGTTCCGCACTGGCCACAGCGCCGAAACTGTCGTTTCCAGCCGCGATGAGCAGCTTGCCGTCTGGCAGCAGCGTCGCTGTGTGCTTACTGCGGCCGATGGCGAGCGAACTGGTAGTGGAAAAGGTGCCGGTAACAGGATCGTAGAGTTCCGCACTGGCGAGATTGCCGTTGCCTCCCCCCGCGACGAGCACCTTGCCGTTGGGCAGCAGCGTTGCGGTGTGTACACCGCGGGCGGCACCGAGCGAGCCAGTGGTAGTCCAGGTTCCGGTGCCGGGATCGTAGAGCTCCGCACTGTCGAGAGAGCTGGTGTTGTAGCCCCCCGCAACCAGAACCTTGTCGTTGGACAGCAGTGTAGCAGTATGAAAACCGCGGGTGGAAGCGAGCGAGGTGGTGGCAGTCCAGATTCCGGTGGCGGGATCGTAGAGTTCCGCACTGGCGAGATAGCCGCTGTTGCTGTTTTTACCCGCAGCGACAAGCACCTTGCCATCCGGCAACAGCGTCGCGGTGTGATTACGGCGTGCGTTGGTGAGCGAGCCTGTGGAGGTCCAGGTGCCGGAGGCGGGATCGTAAAGTGCGGCACTGGCGAGATAGCTGCCGTTGTAGCCCCCCGCGACGAGCACCTTGCCGTTGGGTAGCAGCGTCGCGGTGTGATCATAGCGAGTGGCGGCGAGCGAGCCGGTGGCAGACCAGGTGCTGGTGGCGGGATCGTAAAGCTCCGCACTAGCGAGATAGGGACCGCTGCTGCCTCCCCCCGCGACGAGCACCTTGCCGTTGAGCAGCAGCGTTGCGGTGTGACCATAGCGAGAGGTGGCGAGTGAGCCGGTGGCGGTCCATGTGCCGGTTGCGGGATCGTAGAGTTCCGCACTTGCGAGAACGCTGCCGTTGTAGCCCCCCGCGTAGAGCACCTTGCCATTGGGTAGGAGCGTTGCGGTGTGGGAAGAGCGAGAGGTGTCGAGCGAGCCGGTGTCGGTCCAGATGCCGGTGGCAGGATCGTAGAGTTCCGCACTGGTGATAGAAGAGACGCT
>JBDSNC010000228.1:0-57186 GCA_039915545.1 Luteolibacter sp. | reverse complement strand
GCGGTGTAGCCCGGATAGCCGCTCCACGGGTTCTGCATGTTGGCGTCCCCGCTGGCGCTGGTGAACGCCGCGGTGAACAACGCATGCCCGACGGGAAGCTCGGCCTTGAGTCCGAACTGGCGCGCGGAGAAATCGTCACCGTTCAGCAGGTTGTCACCGACTCCGCTCTGGTCCGCGTATTGGGCGGCGAGCTTCAGCTTCCAGCCGATGCAAACCGGGACCTCCACTTTTGCTTCGAGATAGGCGATGTTGATGATGTCGGCGGAGTAGTAGTCGATTCCGCCGATCGAGAAATTTCCTTTCTGCCAGAGTCCCCCGGCGGTGAAAACCCCGCGCTCGACCGTGGCTCCGGCATCGGTGGACATGGAAACGAATTCGTCGGAATTCCGATCCTTGATGCTGTCGAAATAGCCGGCTCCGTATTTGATGGTCCCGCGATCGTCACCGAGTTCGGCAAGTCCCTGCAAGGCGACCGCCTCGAAGGTGTTGGGCGTCATGCGGGTGTCGTTGCGGTTGATGAAGGGAGTGTCGAATTCCTTGCGGCCGCCCACCAGGTTCAGTCCGTCGATGATCCGGATGTCGGCGTAGAGTTCGCCGAGCACGGAATAGCTTTCCTGGCCCGGGGCGAGGAGCAAGGTGCCATCGGTGTCGTCATCACCTTGAAGATGTTGGGAGGTGTATCCCGTCACTCCCAGCGAGATATGGTCGAGGAAATAACCGGTTTTCACCCCCGCCCAGCCGCCGGTCGCCCACGCTTCGTTTTCCGTTCCGTCAAATTTGTTACGATCGAGGTAGTAGGTGCGGAAGTTGAATTTCAGGGTGGTGTCTTCCAATGCCTTGCGGCGTTTTTCCAGCCGCCATTGCTGAAAGTCGAATGCCTCGTCGAGCGACGTTTGGCCTTGTTCGGCCGACGATGTGGCGGGACCGGTCGTATTGGTGTCCGTGCTTTCCGGGGCCGCGCTAACAGCTGCTATGCCGGAAAATACCGCCGCGGTGGTGGACGCGAACCGGCGGATGAAAGTCGGGGAGTTCATGACGTTAGTGTTTGAAGAACGTTCCGAAAAGAAGTCCGAATCCGACGCCGCCGACAGTGCAGATGAGGCCGGGGAGCATGAACGAATGGTTTACCAGATACTTGCCGATCCGGGTTGTTTTCGAGCGGTCGAACTGCATCGCCGCGATCAGCGTGCCGTAGTTAGGGATGAAGAAATAGCCGTTCACCGCCGGAAACATCCCGATGAGAAACGGCGCGGGAATGCCGAGCGAGAGACCGAGCGGCATGAGCGCCTTCGTGGTCGCCGCCTGGCTGTAGAGCAGCATCGACGCGACAAACAACCCGATCGAGAACGTCCAGGGCGCGCCCTTCGCCATACTGCTCAGGCCGCCGATGATGGCTTCGCGATTCGCATTGATGAACGAGTCGCCGAGCCACGCGAGACCGAGGATGCCGACAATGGCGGTGATGCCGGACTGGCACGTCTTGCACTCCGGCACTTCGCCGACGGGAGCCTTGGTGACCGCGAGGATGACCGCCGCCACCGTGAGCATCACGATGGCGATGGCGACCGGCATCTTGAGTTCGTTGGGCTCGTCCGTTGAACCGATCACCGTGCGGATTTCGGGGAAAATGCCTGCGAGCACGACCAGCGCGACGCCGATGAGGAAGATGATCGCGCTCGCTTTCGCGCCCTTCTTGAGCGGTGGCGGCTCCGCACCGGAGACCTTGGCGGGCGGTTGGATTTCACCCGAAGCGAGCAGCCGCTGATACTCGGGATCGTCTTTCAATTCCTTGCCGACACGCAGTTGCGCGAACGCTGCGATCAACACCGAGAGCAGCGTGGACGGCACGCAGATGAGGAGAATGTGCACGAGTGTATAGCCGTGCGATGCGAAAATGGCGATCATCGCGGCCGTTGCCGCCGATACGGGACTCGCGGTGATCGCCTGTTGGGACGCAATGGTGGCGATGGCCATCGGGCGCTCGGGCCGGATCCCGTTTTCATGGGCCACCTCGTAAATCACCGGCAGCAACGGATAGACGATGTGTCCCGTGCCGGCGGCGAAGGTGAAAGCATACGTCACGAGCGGCGCGACGATGGTGACCTGCTTGGGATTCTTGCGGATGATTTTCTCCGCAATGCGCACGAGGAAATCGATCCCGCCCGCCACTTCCATCGCGGAGGTAGCCATGATCACGGTAAGCACGATGAGGAGCACCTCGCCGGGAAGTGCTGCCGGAGCGACACCGAAGCCGACGACGAGCACGAGCAAGCCAACCGCGCCCCAAAGGCCGAGGCCGACACCGCCGGCGCGCGCGCCCATGGCCAGCGCTCCGAGGATGACGAGAAATTCGAGCATCAATGTGACGTTCATCGGGTTGCTTCCTGGTTAGATTCCGATTGGATGGTGGTGATCACCGTGTCATCGCCGATCGCCGATCCGGTGAATTCCTCACCGCCTTGCACCACCCGGTGGCCGATGCCGAGGGGATGGATCCCCGTCATCCGGCCGACTGCCTTTTTTAGAGCAGTGTGGTATGAAGCCGAGGGAATGGGCGTGACGGTGGTTTCTCCGTTTTCTTCGATCCTGAGCACCGCCTCGGCACCGCCAAGTCGTTCCGCCAACCCTTTGAGCACGGTGGTTTCACCGCCCTCGGGAAACACCGCGAATTTCAGCGACGAACTGCCGCAGTTGATCACGATGAGGCATCCTTTGGTGATAGGAGGATCCGTTTCCATGGGTCATGGCGGGTTGGTTTGATCCCTTGCTGATTTTCCCGCATGCTCGACGAACTCGCCGAGGCGTGCGACGACGGAGGCGTAGGAGGAGATCGCTTGGAATTGGGTGATGACGAGTGAAAAGGCACCTAACAAGGTTGCGAAGGCCATCGCCGATTGGCCGATGACGCCGAACTCGACCTGCCGTTGGATGAAAAGCGGTGCGACGACAAGCACCGGGATCAACTGGATGAGATAATTGTAACCGCTGGTGAAAAAGCTGAGGTTGCGATTCACCGCCATGATATGGCGGAGGTTGGAAACGAGGCCGTCGATGTGCGAGTTGAGACGTTCCTTGAGGCCGGATTCAGCGCCCGACGCGAGGATTTCCCCGCCATCCTCGCGGGTGCGGATCAGCTCCGACCGGAAGTTCGCCTCGAAATCGGACTGGCGGTAATTGAGACGGATGAGCGGCCGCCCGAGCCAGATCGCCAACCCGGAACCGGCGAGCGCATAAACGACGGCGATCACGAAAAGCTTCGGACTGATCGCCCACAAGACTCCTGAAAACGAGAGCACCGTGAGTGTTCCGTTGAGGATCATGAGGATGAAGGAAAGCGTGGTGGTGGTCAGTTGCCTGACGTCTTCGGTCATGCGTTGGTCCGGATTGCTGAGGGCCTCCTCACCATCGCGGTGCAGATAGAGCCGGCGGTCGATGTAGACGCCGGTGATGCGGCGGGTGAGCCAGTCGCGCCATAACAGGCCGAGGCGTTCCTCGGTGAAACGGAAGAGCACGCCGGTGAGCGTGGATCCCGCGAAAACAGCGACGTAGAGCCAGGCGAAGCGCGTGAAGCCGGCGGTGTCGCGGCGTTCGATGGCGGACATGAAATAGCGGCCGACGAAGCTGTTGGCGACGTTCATGCCGTTGATGCCGAGCATCAGGACCAACAGCGCGGCCAGCAGCAGCCATGCCCTGCCACCGACCGACGATTTCAGGAAGCTCCTGATCGCGTCTAGCAGGCGGTGGAACGTCTGGCGGCTGATGGCGACCTTTTGCTCGTTCACGGTGGTGGGTTTGGGAAAATCGGGCAGGTGGTTCAGCCCGGGGTTTGATCGGGGTGGCGGACATCCTTGAAACGGCTCAGCAGATGGTTGACCACGGAAAACAGAACGCCCGTGCTCCAGCCGAACATCAGGATGCCGGTCACCGCCTCGACGGCACCCAGCACCCGCCAACCGGCTGGCGGATTCACATCACCGTAGCCGACGGTGGAATAGCTGGTGGCCGAGTAATAGAACGAGGTGGTGAAGTCCGGAAAGCAGCCGTTGACGTCATAACAGGCGGCCCACACGAGAATCTGCAACAGGTGTAGCAATAACAGGCCGTAAACCACGCGGATGATCATCCAGAACATCGCAGGCAGACTGAAGTGGTGATGTTGGAGCGCCGGACGCTTCCGGCCGAGCCAGCGCAGACCGAGGATCATGCCCAGACCGTGGATCGCGACACAAACCGAGACCAGGACGAACAGGATCAGCAGGAGCTTGAGCATGGGACCGGAGCAGTGGTCATTTCCACCCGCCGCCGAGGGCGCGATAGGCCTGCACCACTGAGAGCAGGCGGTCGCGGCGGGCGTCCGCAAGGTCGAGCTCTGAGCTGAACAGGCTGCGCTCGGCGTCGAGCACTTCGAGGTAGCTGGACGCGCCGCCGGTGAACCGATCGTTGGCGACGGTGGCGACCCTGCGGTTTGACTCCACGAGGCGGGCCTGTTCGGTGACGATCTGGCCGGTTTTCAAATGACCGTTGATGGCGTCGGCGGCTTCGCGGAAGGCTTGCTTTGAAGCGCGGTCGTGGTTGGCGAGAGCCTCTCCGGCGCGGGCCTTCGCCGCATCGACACGGGCTTTTCCTCGGCCGGCGTCGAAGATCGGTCCGGCGAGACGCGGTCCGATGGTGTAGGCACCGGAATTTCCCTGGAGCAAGTTGTCGAGCTCGCCGCTGATGAGTCCGCCGCTGCCGGTCAGTGTGAGGGAGGGCAGCCGCAATGCCTCAGCCACGCCGATCTGCGCGACGGCGGCCTGATAGTCCTGATTCGCGGCGGCCACGTCCGAGCGGCGCTCCATCAGACTGGAAGGAAGCCCGCCCTTGATGGAGAGCGAGGAATCGAGGCGATCAAGACTGCCGCCGCGTGCGACGCCACCGGGGTAAGCGCCCAGCAGCGAGCGGATCTCGTTTTCCTTCGCGGAGATCGCCTGTTCAGTGATGGGGATGGCGGTGAGCGCCTGACCTAACAAAGCATCGGACTGGCCGACCTCGAGATCCGAGCTGACGCCCCCGTCGCGGCGCGCGGTGACCAGACCGAGCGAGGATCGGCGGCTGTCGGCGGTGTGCCGGGAAATAGCGAGACGTTCGTCGAGATTCTTGAGCTGGATGTAGGTGGTGGCGATGGCGGCGATGAGGCTGGTCTGCACGGCGTCGCGCTGGTATTCGGCGGACAACAGTTGCGAGCGGGCCGCCTGATTGCTGCGGCGGATGCCGCCCCAGAGGTCGATCTCCCAGCCGAGTTGGGCAGTTAGGTCGTAGGACGCCGAGCTGCGGTCGCCGCCGGGGGTGACCTGGCCGGCGTTGGGAGAGGCGTAGTTCGCAGAGCCGCCGCCGCTGCCGTCGACGCGCGGGAACCAGTCGGCGCGGGCAGCGGCCGCTTGGGCGCGAGCCTGCTCGATCCGATAGGTGGCGGCGACGAGGTCCGGGTTGCTGGTAAGGGCGCTGTCGATGAGCGAGCGCAGGGTGGAATCCGTGAAGACCTTGCGCCACGCCTTGTCGCCGAACGACTTACCATGCGGCGCGGAGTCGCCGCGGATGGATGAGGGGAGATTCACCTCGGGCGAGCCGGGCTGCGGACCGAGCACGCAGGAGCCGAGCAGAAACGAACCGGAAAGAATGACGAAGGGTCTGGCTGGTGATCGCATCTTGTTGGAACTCCGTGAGAGATGGCTGGTGAGAACTTGGAAAGCGGGCGCACGAAACCTCACGGGCGGAAAAACGTCGGTTTCCCAATCATCCCGGAGGTATTGTCAGTGGCGATCCTGACGGGTGTTTTCAGGGCATCAAGTGGATTCTTCCCCGGCGGCGGCGGCATGCATTGGACCAAGGTCTAGATTGACACCCGCCGCTCGCTTCTCTAGTCAAATGGCAGGCCCGGGGAAGCCATCGGGGATGGCCATCGATCAGAGTTAGGCGCGGCATCCCGTTCCACCCCGGAAGCATATTCAGTTTCCCGAACATCCGAACCGAGCGAACCATCGATTTGAAAACAACCTCCCGACACACCGTCCCAAGCTCCGGGTCAACCACCGCCGCCCGCTGTCTGGCGGCCTTGCTGGTTCCTGTCTGTTTCAGTGGCTGCAAGAAACCCGAGGCTCCGGTCCTGCCGCCGCCGATCGTTGAAGTGATGGAGATCACCACCTCCGAAGTGCCGCTCTCCTCCACGCTCATCGGCCAGCTCGACTCGCCGCAGAATGTCGAGGTGCGGGCGCGTGTCGAAGGCTTCGTGGACAAGATGCTCTTCATCGAGGGCATCGAGGTCAAACAGGGCGACACGCTTTTCGAACTCGACCGTAAGCCGTTCATCGAAAAACTCGCCGCCGCCACCGGCGCGCTCGGCGAGGCAAACGCGGCGCTCAACAAGTATCAGAAGGACGTGGACCGCCTGACGCCGCTTGCCGCCAGGAAAGCGATTCCCCAACAGGATCTCGACAACGCGCTCGCGTCCGTGGATGTTGGCAGGGCCGGTGTGGTCACCGCACAGGCCCGCGTGGAATCGGCGCAGCTCGATCTCGGTTATTGCGAGATCAAAGCCCCTATCACCGGCCTGATCGGAGCGAAGCAGGTTTCCATCGGCGAGCTTGTCGGCAAGGGCGAGCCCACGCTGATGGCCACCATGTCCACGCTCGATCCCATCTGGTTCTACTGCAATGTCAGCGAGGTGGAATACATCCAGGCGGAGGCAAAGAGCCGTCAGTCCGGCAAAGACATAGCCAGTCTGCCGCTTTCCCTCATTCTTTCGGATGGCGCGGTGCATCCCGATCAGGGGAAGTTCGTTTTCATCGACCGCGCGGTGGATGTGAAAACCGGCACCCTGCGGATCCGCGCCGAGTTTCCTAACAAGCAAAAGCTCCTGCGCCCCGGCATGTTCGCCCGCGTGAGGGTGGACCTCGGCACGCGGAAGGACAGCATCCGGATTCCGGAACGCGCGTTGGTCGAGCTTCAGGGGAAAACCTTTGTCTGGACCGTTGGTCAGGATGGCAAGGCCAACCAGCGCGCCGTCAAGGTGGGTGAGCAGGTCGATTCGGATTTTGTCATCAACGAGGGAGTGAAAGCCGGTGAACGCATCATCGTCGAGGGCCTGCAGAAAGCGCGGGAGAACCTTCCGGTCAATGCGATGACCGCCGCCCAGATCACCACGATGAATTCCGCTTCCGCCGGGGAGAAAACCTCCAAGGAATAAAACATCATGGCCGAATTTTTCATCCGCCGTCCCATCGTGGCGATGGTCATCTCGATCGTCACCTGCATCGTTGGCCTGATTTCCCTGACACGACTGCCGATCGCGGAATACCCGGTCGTCAGCCCCACGCTGATCCAAGTGACCTCCACCTACCGTGGAGCCGCCGCCGAGGCGGTCATGGAATCCGTGGCCACTCCCATCGAATCCAAGGTCAACGGCGTGGACAAGCTGCTCTACATGCAGTCCTACAATGCCAACGACGGCAAGCTGACCCTAAACGTCACTTTCGATGTCGGCACGGACGTGGACATCATGCAGGTGAACACGCAGAACCGCGTGGGCCAGGCGGAAGCCCAGCTACCGGATGCCGTGAAACGCGAAGGCGTCATCACCAACCGCTCGTCCCCCGACATTCTGCTAGCCATCGGCCTTTCCTCACCGAAGGGCACCTACGACGGCGTGTTCCTCGGCAACTATGCGGACATCAACCTGGTGGACCAGATCAAGCGCGTCCGCGGCGTGGGCGATGTGAAAAACTTCACCGCGCAGGATTATTCGATGCGCATCTGGCTGATGCCGGACAAGCTCGCGTCCCTCGGCGTCACGCCCACCGACATCGGGAATGCGATCAAGGAGCAGAACGCGCAATCACCCGCCGGCCGGATCGGTGCCGAACCCGCGCCGAAAGGGCAGGAAGGGCAGTTCAACGTCCGCGCGCAGGGACTTCTGAAGGACCCGAAGGAATTCGAGGAAATCATCATTCGCGCCAACAGCGATGGCTCGCAGGTGAAGATCAAGGACGTCGGCCGCGTGGAACTTGGCGCGCAGACCTACGACCTCCGCGCCCGGATGAACAAGGCTCCCGCTGGCGCGCTCGGCGTCTATCTGGCCCCCGGTGCCAATGCCCTGGAAACCGCGGACAACGTGAAGAAGATCCTCGAAGAGGCGAAACTGCGTTTCCCTCCGGACATGCAATATGAGATCACGCTGGACTCCACCCTGCCGATCAAGGCGTCGATGGAATCCATCGTCCACACCCTGTTCGAGGCGATCATCCTCGTGCTCATCGTGGTGTACATCTTCCTGCAAAGTTTCCGCGCCACCATCATCCCGATGCTGACGGTGCCGGTGTCGCTGCTCGGCGTGTTCATCGCCTTCCCGATGTTAGGTTTCAGCGTGAACACGCTCACCATGTTCGGACTGGTGCTTGCCATCGGTATCGTGGTCGATGACGCCATCGTCGTAGTGGAAGCCGTGCAGCACCATATCGAGCACGGGCTGTCGCCGGTGGACGCCACGCGAAAAGCGATGGCGGAAGTGTCCGGTCCGGTGGTCGCCATCGCGCTCATCCTCTGCGCGGTGTTCGTGCCCGTCGCCTTCATGGGTGGGGTGACCGGCCGCCTCTATCAGCAGTTCGCCATCACCATCGCAGTGTCGGTCATTTTCTCCGCGATCAACGCGCTCACGCTCAGCCCGGCGCTTTCCGCTCTGCTGCTCCGCAAGCCGACACCCGGCCGCGGCCCGATCGCCTGGTTCTTCAAGAAGTTCAACGCGTTCTTCGACTGGATCATCGAGAAGTATGGTAAAATTGTCGGCGGTCTCACGCGCAAGGCGACGTTCTCCATGCTCCTGCTCGTCATCGTCTGCGGCGGCATCTGGGCTCTCGGCAAGGTGGTCCCCGGCGGATTTATTCCGGACGAGGACAAGGGCTACATGTTCGTCGCCATCGAACTGCCGGAAGGCGCTTCGCTGCAACGCTCCGACGAGGTGCTGAAGCAGGTGGAAAGCGTCGTCAACAGCACTCCGGGCGTGCGTTCCGCCCTCGCCTTGAGCGGCATGAACATCCTCAACAACCTCAACGTGTCGAACGCCGCGCTCATGTTCATCGGTCTCGATGACTGGAAGGAACGCGAGGCTCCCGAGATGCACGCCAAGGCCCTCGCGGAAACGTGGAACAAGAAATTCGCAAGCATCCCCGGTGCCCGCATCTTCGCTTTCGGCCCGCCGCCACTGCCCGGTTACGGTAACGTCTCCGGCTTCACGATGCAGCTTCAGGAACGTTCCGGCGGCAGCATCGATCAACTCTCGGCAATCGTCAGCCAGGTGCAGGCAGCCGCGGCGAAACGCCCGGAAATCGGCCGCCTCACCACCACCTTCAATCCGGCGACTCCTCAGGTGAAAGTGGAAATGGACCGCGAAAAAGCCCGCACGCTCGGCGTGCCGGTGGACAGTGTTTTCCAGACCCTCCAATCCTACCTGAGTGGACTTTATGTGAACGACTTCGTGAAATTCGGCCGCGTTTACAAGGTCTTCCTTCAGGCAGAGCCGGAGTTCACCAACACCCCGGACGACATCGGAAAATTCTACGTCCGCAACAACGACGGCGGCATGGTCCCGCTCAGCACGCTGGTGAAGGTCACCAAGATGTCCGGACCGAACTTCGCCACGCGTTTCAACCTCTATCTATCCGCCGAGATGATGGGAGCGCCCGCTCCCGGCTACAGCTCCGCCCAGGCGCTCAAGGCGATGGAGGAGGTGATGGCCACCATGCCGTCCAACGTCGGCTACGAATGGTCCGGCCTCACGCTTCAGGAAAAGAAATCCGAAGGCCAGGCCGGCCTCATTTTCGGGATGGCGATCATCTTCGTCTTCCTGTTGTTAGCCGCGCAGTATGAAAGCTGGTCGCTGCCCTTCGCCGTGCTGCTTTCCGTGCCCACCGTCATCCTTGGAACGATGATCGGCCTGCTCCTCAACAAATATGAGATGAACGTCTATGCGCAGGTCGGCCTCATCATGCTCATCGGCCTCGCAGCGAAGAACGCCATCCTCATCATCGAATTCGCCAAGATGAAACGTGACGAAGGCATGCCCACGCTCGAAGCCGCGCTCGAAGGCGCGAAACTCCGCCTGCGTCCGATTCTCATGACCTCCTTTGCCTTCATCCTCGGCTGCGTGCCGCTGATGCTCGCCAAGGGGTCCGGCGCCGCCTCTCGCGCCACCATGGGCACCGGCGTGGTTTACGGCATGACCATCTCCACGCTCATCGGCCTGTTCCTGATTCCGGTCTGTTATGTCTTCGTCCAGAAGTTCTCCGACAAGAAGAAAAAGGATGAGCCGGAGCCCGAGCCGACCAAGGCCGTGGGACATCACTGATCCAAGTCGGGTCGATCTTCGGTCGACCCGTGCGGATCTCGCGTGAGGCCACGGAGCTTTTCCGGCAGTTCGAGGTTTCCCGACTGTTGACGTTTTCCCAACCGGACGGTTGGACCCGGAGGTCCAACCTCCTCACGTCTTGAAATCGCGCGTCTGGAACGACAGCCAGCCGATGGTGAACAGGGTGATGTTCAACCCGCCGAGGAAAGCATAGGACTCGATGATCTTCGGCCAGGAAATCTGCTGCTCTGCAAAGAAAACCCAGGCACTCATCCGCCAGGTGACGAACCACGCCTCGTAGGGTTTGAAGAACGGGAAATTTTGCAAAATCATGTCCACGAAGAGAATGCTCAGTGTGATGATGGTGGCGGCGGCCGGCTTGATCTTGAAACAGGAGAACATGAAGGCGATGGACGAGAGCGTGATCATGCTCAGCCCGATCCCTGCCGCGCAGAGTCCGAGGCGGAACGCGCCCTCCGACCAAATCGGAAACGCTGCGAAGACCTTCATTTTCGGCTCCATCACAAAAAGCCCTCCCTCCCAGCCGATCGCGGCGACTGACATCAGGTAGCCGGAAATCCCGACGAAAAAGACGAATGAGAACGTGTAGAGACAGATCGCGCTGTATTTCACTAGGAGCAGACGCAGCCGGGAAATCGGGCGGGCGAAGACGAGGCGCAGGTTTCCGTCCTCGTTTTCCTTCGCCACGATGTCCCCGGCAACGAGTGCGAAATAAACCGACCCGAGGACGAACATGCTCAACAGCATGATCGTGAAGGTGATCGTCAGCGAGCTGTAGTAAGTGCTGAAATCCAGTCCGTTCCGTTCGACCAGGCCCTTGTTGTAGTTCTTCACCTTGTCCAGTTTGTAAACAAACAGGATCACCGCCTCCATGATGAGGAAGGCTCCGTATCCCATCCAGGTCCGCGGCCGGGCGAAGAGTTTGCGGAGCTCGCCGCGGAGTTGTTGGAGGAACAGCATGGGTGATAAACGCGGGTGGATCCGCACGCCCCACTCATACACCGGAATCGCGTCAGTCAACCCTTCGCTGACGGCGGTTTTCCGGCATCCAAAATACCAAGACGACTTCAGCCGGAGATCTTCGAATGGTTCTGACGCGTTTGCCCTGACCCTATCAGGCGGGTTTTCTTTTGGCAGACCCGCGCGGGCGGAAATCGACGCTGCACAACGACAGGCCGCCACCCCGTCCGCAATCGTGGAAATAAAAGCCGCTCCTGCGCCGCATGCCGGTGTAGCGCAGCAGGAAAACACCGCCCAGCGAGAGTCCGGCGAGTGCGAACATGGATTCCGGCGCGGCTGCCCATTCCATTTCCGGTTCAAGCCCGCCGGAGTGGGCCCGTGTGATCGCGTTGACTGCTTCGACGTAGGTGGATGGCTCGGCGAAATCGTTCATTTTGAAGATTCCGGCCCATTTTTTGTCACGGTCCCAGAAATCCTCGCGGGCGCTTGCGGAGTCCGGCAGAAGCGATTGAAAAACGGATTCGTCCGACATCCCGGCGGCGGTGGCCTGTTGATCCGGTGACGGCGGAACTTCGTCCCAAGAGAAGAGCGTGGTGCGCGGACTGCCAGGACCGTCCGTCATAAATTCTCCGGCGCGGGCGGTGAGCCCGGTTCCGATGACGGCGAGGTAGACGCATGCGAGGTTCCGTGATGACTGGTGGTGCCTTGAAATGAAACGCGGGAGGCGGACGGATGGGTGCAACCGATTGATAGTGAATGACAGCCTTTCCATGAGATGGAGGGGTGGAAGTGTCCTGTTGGAGAATCCATTAGGTTGGAGCCGGCGGGAGTGTTGCTAGATCCGTGCCACAATCAAGGGATATCTCGATTTTCCAACAAGTCATTCTGTTATGAAACGTAAGGAGTCGCTAACGATAGCTGCAAGTGGTTCATTGCCATGAGCTTCCCATCCCGGTAATGGGTGGCGTGTTGGCCGGAGAATATCCCTGAATTCAGTGGTTTTCCTTGAATCTGAGAGAATTAGGAATTTCCGTGCCGGGTCCCGCGGGTTTGACCGCTTGGCGTGGGGGTTTTTCCTAGTTAGGGCTGCCCGCGCCGCCGAGGAGTTCCATGTAGAAATCCTCCAGCGAGCGGCGGACGGGTGAAAACGCCCGCACGCGCACGCCGGCGCTGACGAGGTTTTCCACCGTCGCGGCGGGATCGGAACCGTGGCGCAGGCAGATGCGGTTCGGGCCGAGGATGTCGCCGCCGGTGCTGCAAATCAGGCCGCAGGCGATGCCCCACGGTTCGAGATCGACCTCGAAAACGAGCGCATCGTCGTGCAGCCCGCCGACCGGGCCTTCGAACACGCGCTTGCCTTCCCGCAGGATGGCGACGCGGTCGCACATGAGTTCGACTTCTGCCAGAAGGTGCGAGTTGAAAAGCACGGTCATGCCACGCTCGGCGCGGAGGCGTAGCACGAAATCGCGGAACCACTTGATGCCCTCGGGGTCGAGGCCGTCGGTGGGCTCGTCCAGCAGGAGCACTTCCGGTGCGGGGAGCAGGGCCTGGGCGAGGGCGAGGCGCTGGCGCATGCCGTGGCTGTAGGTGCGGACTTTGGAGTGCACGCGCTTGGTCAGACCGACCTGTTCGATGACGTCGTTCGCCGCCCTCGCATCGAAGCCGGACGAGTAGCTCATCAGGATTTTCAAATTCTCCCAGCCGCTGAGGTAGTCGTAGAACGCGGGCGCTTCGAACACCGCGCCGACCTTGTGCAGCGCCTTCGAGCGGTCCTTGAGCACGGAAACGCCGTCGATGGTGACATCTCCGGCGTCCGGCATGACCATGCCGAGGATGATGCCGAGCGAGGTGCTTTTTCCCGCGCCGTTATGGCCGAGCATGCCGTAGATCTCGCCGCGTTTCACGTGGAAGGAAACGTTGTCGAGCGCGGGTTTTTCGCCGAAGGATTTGTGGAGGCCGGTGGCTTCTAGCATTTTGATAGCGAGTTAGTTGCCCGCGACGAAGCGCTGCTTGTTGGCGCTGGAGAGATCGGCGTAGAGGAAATTCACCTTGCCGAGGTGCCAGGCTTCCTTGTCGGTGATGAGCGGGATTTTGTCGGGGCGGTCCTTGATCCCGAAGAAGGCGAGTTCGGAAACGAGCAGCCCGCTCTGGGTGGAGTTCCAGAGGTAGCTGGAGCCGCTGGCGTCGTAGAATTTGCTATCGGCCGGGCACTTGAAGGCTTCGGGCGTCTCGAAGTAGGAAAGCAGGGCGGTTTCGAGCACCGGGATGTCCTCGGTTTTGGATTTCCGGCCGGCTTCGAGTGCGGGCATCCGGTTGTCGTGTTCCTGAAGGTAGGTTTGCAAACCCACCCCGAGCGAACGCAGGTTGTTCAGGCACGACGCCTCGCGGGATTTCGCGATGAAAGAGCTGGCGAGCGGCCACGTGATACCGGCAAGGGCCGCGATGATGGCGATGACCACCAGCATCTCGATCAGGGTGAAACCGCGCTTTTTCATCATCGCCGTGGGCCGAATTCGTTACCGCGGAGGCCTTGCATGGTCTCATTCATCGCGTCCATCAGCGGCGCGAGGTCGAGTTTGGTGTCGGCGTTGGATTTTTCGAAATAGGCGCGCATGCCCTCCTGGCTGATTTTTTCCAGCAGCTCGTCGCTCATCTCACCGGCGCGCGCCATATCGTCCTTGGTGCGGCCGTTCTGGATTTCCTTCATCCCCTGCTCGACAAAGCGTTTGCGCTGCTCCGGTTTCATCGCGTCGAGCGATTTCATGAAGCTGTTCATCGACTCGGCGACCGTCAGCTCGATAAAAAGTCCCTTCTCGGACGGGCTGAGCAGGCGGAAGAAATTCTCGCCCGTGCGGTTGTCGCGGTTTTTCTGGCGCTCTTGGAAATCGAGGCGGTTGACGAGCGTGGCGATGTCCCGCAGCGCCTTCTCGCGACGTTTCGCTTCGGCGGCGTCTCCCTTGCTCTGTGACCAGTCGGCGAAATGCGCCTCAGCCACCTCGCGGTTCACGCGCTCTGCGGTGATTTTTCGCGATCCGGCATAGGCGCGGATGCCCCAGACGATTCCCCAAACGACGGCCAGCACCAGCACCGCCTTCACTAT
Organism: Luteolibacter sp.; assembly: GCA_039915545.1. Lineage (GTDB taxonomy): Bacteria > Verrucomicrobiota > Verrucomicrobiia > Verrucomicrobiales > Akkermansiaceae > Luteolibacter. The sequence continues at coordinate 42,730 of JBDSNC010000228.1, read as the reverse complement.
CGCACTTCTCCGTCCCATGGTTTTCAGGACCTTAGGCGAAGGAGCCGGGGGCGCAAGGGGGCATTCCATCGGTAGCGCCGCTGCGGGCAGCCAGACGGGGTTTGACGGCGGCGGTGGTTCTGTCAATTCTAGCGGATGGATTGGGTGACGTCGATAGAGTCGGCGCTGGCGGGCGCGTGCCTGATGCTGGCGCTGATGCATCTGGTGATGTGGTTCCGTGACCGAAGCTTGTGGGCGAACCTGTGGTTCTTCGTGGCGGTGTTGGGGTTGGTGGGACTGATGGCCTGCGAGATGGTGACGATGCACGCACGGACGCCGGAAACCTACGCGCGGGGCCTGCAGTACGCGCAATTGGCCAATCTCGCGAATACGCTGGGGATTCTGGGATTCGTCCACTGCCATTTCGGCACGGGCCGGAAAGGATTGCTGCGGCTGACGGTGGTTTTGCAGGTGGCGGCGGTGGTGGCGGATTTCACGACGGGGCAGAGTCTGGGCGTCACGGAGGTGCGCCGTCTCGCGCAGATGGATTTCCTTGGAGAAACCGTGTCGATCCTCGGCGAGTGGGAGCCGAACCGCTGGATGCTGCTGGGTCAGGCCACGTCGCTGGTGATGGTGATTTACATCGCGGATGCGTCGTGGTGGCTGTGGCGGAAGGGGACGAGTGACGCCAGGGTGCGGGCGGCGGCGGTGGGTGGGAGTCTGATTTTTTTCATCGGCGTGGGGACGATCCTGGCGGGGGTGGTGAAGATGCCGTTTTTAGTGAGTCTGCCATTTCTGGGGATGCTCCTAGTGATGGGTGGCGAACTGAGCCGGAAGATTTTGGAGAACAAACGCTTTGTGCCGACCTCGGTCACCGACGTCACGGGACGCGAGAACGCGGAGCGGGAATCCGTGCGGCAGCAGCAGGAGCTCGCCCACCTTTCGCGCATCAGCATCCTCGGCGAACTGGCCGGGGCGCTGGCCCACGAATTGAACCAGCCGCTCGCCGCCATTTTGGGAAACGCCCAGGTCGGCCGAGGCAGTCTGGGGGGGAAGTCGCCGGATCTGACGGAAATGGCTGCCATCCTCGATGACATTGTGGATGACGCGAAACGGGCCGGCGGGATCATCCACGGCATGCGGGCGATGTTCAAAAAGGATGCCGTTACGGAACCGGTGCCGATGGATCTGAACGAGAGCGTCACCCAAGTGCTCCATCTGCTGCACAGTGAGATCATTGGTCGCAAGGTGCGGCTGGTAACGAGCCTGGCCGCGGATCTGCCGCCGGTGAACGCCGGCCGTGTGGAGGTCCAGCAGGTGCTCATCAACCTGGTAATGAACGGGTTGGATTCGATGCGCGGGATGACGCCCGGTGGCCTGTTGGAAATCACCAGCACCCGCGTGGAGGACCGGATCCAGGTGACCGTCCGCGACAGCGGGCCGGGCATCGGGGAGGACATGATGGAGGGCCTTTTCGAGCCCTTTGTCTCCAGCAAGCCCGGTGGCCTCGGCCTTGGCCTGGCGATCAGCCGCAGCATCGTGCTGCGTTTCCATGGCGAGCTGGGTGGTGGCAACCATCCGGACGGCGGCGCGGTGTTTATCCTGACCCTGCCAATCGCCGGGGCGGAGGCTTAATGCTTGCCATGAACTGTTGGAAACCTACAAAGTGCGATTGTTGTCCGATGTCTGCCGTTTCCTCATTCGCGCCGGTTGTTTTCGTCATCGATGACGATCCATCGGTGTGCCGATTCCTCTCCCGGCTGGTGCGCCAGGCGGGGATGGAGGCGCAGACCTTTGCCTCGGCGGAGGAATTTCTCGCTTCCCGCAACGACCCGGTCAGCCACCCGGCGTGCCTCGTGCTGGACCTCAACCTGCCCGGTCTCGGCGGTCTCGGCCTGCAGCGCGAGCTCGCCAACGACCCCGCGCCCTGCCCGGTGATTTTCATCAGCGGCGACGGCGACATCCCGTCCACCGTAAGGGCGATGAAACAGGGGGGCGGTCACGTTTCTAACCAAGCCATTCGATTGTGACGACCTGCTGGCCGCTGTCGGTGAGGCATTGGCAAAGCATCGTGAACTGCTGGCGTCCGTCTCGCAGGTCCGTTCCATCAGGCGGCACATCGCCAGCCTGACCGACCGCGAGCGCGACGTGATGACCTGGGTGATTTCCGGAACGCTGAACAAGCAGATCGCCGACGAACTCGGCATCGCCATCCAGACGGTGAAGGTCCACCGCGGACGGGTCATGGAAAAGATGGGCGTCGTTTCCGTCGCCGAGCTGGTGCGTCTGTGCGCTTCCGCAGGGTTCGCCGCGGTCGATCATGGTACCAAGGTCCAGTAGCGGATTGGCTTGGAATTTGGCAGCGTCAGGTTGGCAATGACCACCGGACGCTCCATCATCTATCTGGTCGACGACGACACCAGCGTCCGGCGCGCGTTGGGCCGCGTGATGACCCATGGCGGACTCGAATGGGAAGCCTACGACTCCGCCGAATCCTTTCTCGCCGACGCGCGCCCTGCCGGAAACGGCTGCATCGTCGCCGACATGACCATGCCCGGCCTCAGCGGCATCGACATCAAGGTTCTGCTGGACTCCGCCCGCATCCGGCTTCCTCTCATCCTTCTAACCGCGCATGACACGGAGGAAACCCGCGCCGCAGCCCGCAATGCCGGCGCTTCCGCGTATTTCCGCAAGCCCGTGGACATCCAGGCCCTGCTCGACGCCGTCCGCTGGGCGCTCTCCAATCCGCCTCCGGTTTTTCCCACCGAAATCAAAACACGATGAAAGCACAGACCATCGCATTCGCCCTCGCCTCCGCCGCCACGCTCGCCATCCTGCCAAGCTGCGCGAACGATCCCATCACCGCGGCCAACGGAGCCACCTCCAGCGCTTCGAAAATTTCCCGTGACTCCCGCGCCGCGTTGAAATCACTCTACGCCCAGAACTCCGCGGCCCGCGCCCTCGGTAGGAAGGCCAAGGGAGTGCTCGTCTTCCCGTCCATCGTCAAGGGCGGCCTGATCGTCGGAGCGCAGGCCGGCAACGGCGCGATGATCCGCGACACCGGTGTGATCAGCGGATACTATCAGACCACCGCCGCCTCCTACGGACTGCAGGCGGGAGTGCAGGAATTCGGCTACGCGCTTTTCCTGATGGATGACGGGGCCTTCCAAAGCCTCAAGCGCAGCGGCGGTTGGGAAATCGGCAGCAGCCCGAGCTTTGTCGTCGTCGACAAGGGGATGGCCAACACCATCACCACCACCACCATGGACAAGAGCACCTACGCCTTCATTTTCAACCAGAAGGGCCTGATGGGCGGCCTCGGCCTGCAGGGTGCCAAAATCACCCGCATCCATCCGGAACAGTAACTGGCCAAAACCGGCGGCCCTCTTTCCGTATTCATCCGGCGTTTGAAGATTTTCCGCCTTTTTGCGGCTGAAAATCCCGCAATCCCCCGGATGCGCCCGCCCTGATGGAAATCCGTCTTGGCGAGCGGGGCGGAGGATGGTTGAGTTTGCGGCGATGAAAGCGCTTCCGAGTTACGTGCTGGGTTTTGCACTGCTGGCGATGCCGGCGGTGAGGGCGGATGAGGTCGGGGAACTGACACCGAAGGCGGAGGCGGGCGATCTGGTTTCCCAAGTGGAGCTGGCGAAGATTTACGAAATAGGCACCGGCGTTGGGAAGAGCGTGAAGGAAGCCGCGAAGTGGTATGCGAAGGCGGCGGAGCAGGGAAACCTGGAAGCGCAACTGGCACTCGGCGCGATCTATTTCCGCGGCCAGGGCGTCCCGAAGGACAGCCGCGAGGCGGCGAAGTGGTATCTAATGGCGGCCACCCAGGGCAATGCCACCGCGCAATGCCAGGTGGCCCGGCTGCACATGATGGGCGCCGGCGTGCCGAAGGACGACATCGAGGCCTACAAATGGGCCTGGCTCGCGGCAGGTCAGGGCGATGCGGCCGCGAAGAAGGTGGTCATGATCCTCGAAATGCGGATGACACCCGAGGAAACCCTGCAAGCCAAGGAGCACGACAAGACCGTGGAAGAACTCAAGAAGCTGGACCTGCCCGAGGCGGAACAGGCACCCGCGCTGGAGCCGATCAAGCCGGAGACCTTGGAACCGGCGGCGAATTAATCGGGCTGGTGCTTCCGGCGTAGTCATTGTCGGTCACTCCCTTGCTAAATTGTTGGAAGCAAAGGAGTCGCAAGTCTTTGACCTGAACCGATGTTTGCTGGATATGCGGAAAAAACTTACAGTGATTTCGATTTTGCTCCTGCTTGCTGCCATCGTGTGCACGGAGCGCATTTTGGTTTCCACACCGGCCGAATCATCGGAAACCTATCCGAAAGGTCAATTCAATGGGGCTGGGTCGGACCGACTCATACGTCCAGACCGCGTGCGGCGGGACCGTTCCATTGGGGAGACGAGGGAGTCAGGGCAGGAAACTGTTGAGGAAACTACAGAATCGAACGTAGCCCTGCCAGGGTTCGGCGAGAAGAGAAGTTCCAGCCCTTCGGCTGAGGTTTCCGATTCTCGACCACTACGGATCCGCTTCATTCACAGCCGGAAGATTTTCGGAGCTTCCAAGGTGCCCCAAGAGAATATCGATGCGATGAATGAAGCATTGCAACGGGTGGCGCTCGGGTTCGAGGGGCGCTTGTACATCTTCGATGCTGACGGGCATACCGAATCAGGCGCCAAGCCTTTGATTTTTGCCCAGCCGAGATTCGACATGACCGCGATTGTGCAGGCGGAATATGCCAGAGTTTGTGACCAACATCGGACGCTCGTCGATACCGACAAAGGCGAAGTATTGCCGTCTGAAGGCGCTAAGCCACCCAATTGAATTCGAATTGGGGAAAGACGGATTTAACCCCGGTTGCAGAAGTGTTGAACATGATCTATCAGAGTATTTCCTCGAAGCAGGTTACCGCTCTGCGGCAACTTGATCAGGGCGTGACGCTGACGTTGCTGAAGGTGGTGGTGCTGAGTTGGGAATTGTTTCCGCTGCTGACGGCGAGGCCGACGTAGCAGTTTTTCGGCAGTTTGATTTTGACCGGGACACCGACCCTTTTCCACGTGTCGCCATCGTTGCTTTTGTAGGCGGTGAAGGTATCGCCCTTGCGGACGAGGCGCAGCCAGACTTTCGCGGGAGTGGCGTTGTTGCTGGTGGTCTTGGCGGTGGAGCCGCCGGTGTTGGCGCGGCGCAGCCAACTGTAGTCGCCATCGGCATCGGCGCCGATGAAGACGTGGCGGGAGTTGGTGGCGAGGGACTGGCGGATCATGAGACCGACGAGAGGGGCCTTGCCGGACTCGTCGGTATTCACGACGCGGGCGCTGATTTCTCCATCACCGGTGAGGGTCTGCCAACCGAAGTTTCCGGCATCGGCGGTTTTGGCGAGGACGCCGGCTCCGGTGAGGGTGAAACGGCCGGAGGCGTAGCGGGCACCACCGAGGAGGTTTTTGCTGCCGAGGCGATCGACGCTCCACGGCAGCGGCAGGCTGTTTTCCAGAATCCGGATCTGGAGGGTGGTTTCGGCGGATCCGCCGGCGGTGTCGATGGCGCGGATGGTGAACTGATGGAGTCCCTTGCTGCCGACGGGTGGGGTGCCGCCGAGGGTGCCGTTAGCGGCGACGACCAGCCACGTGGGCCCGGATTTTTTGGCATAAGTGATGGTGTCGCCCGCGTCGGGATCGGTGGCGGAACCGGCGACGGTTTGGCCGACGTAGGCCTCGCCCTCGGAGCCGCTGGGGAAGACGGTGGGGTTGAGTTTGAAAGCCGGGGCGTCGTTGGTGTTGGCGACGGTGATCTTGAGAACCGCGTTGGCGGAGGCGTTCGAGGGATCGGTGACTTTGACGGAGAAGGTGTTGAGACCGACGTTGCCGTTGAGCGGGGTGCCGCTGAGTTCGCCCTTGCGGGAAACGCTGAGCCAGGCGGGGCCGGAGATTTTCGAGTAGATCAGGGTGTCGCCGGGGTTGGCATCGGTGGCGGCGAGTTGTCCGGAGAAGTCGCTGTCTTCGGTGGCGGAGGCGAGGATCGGGTTCGAATCGAATGCCGGGGCGATGTTTCCGGGAACTTCGTCCACGGGGGCGACGGTGATGGCGACGGTGGCGGGAGAGGAATCGGAGGCGCCGTCGTTGGTTTTGAAAGTGAAATTGTCGCTGCCGTTGAAGTCGGCGTTGGGGATGTAGGTCAGGTTCGGCGGGGTGCCGACGAGTTCGCCGTGGGCGGGAGGGGTGACGAGGGAGAACGCGAGGACGGAGTTTTCCGGATCGGTGCCGGTGAGGGCGATCGGCAGCTCGGTGTCTTCCGGCGTGGTAAGGGACTGGGCGGTGGCGGCGGGCGGCTGGTTGGCAATGGTGCCTTGGAGGAGGTTGAGCTCGGCGAGGTTGCACTCGGTGCCGCCGTTGGCTTCGGTGAGTTCCCGCAGGCGGACGAACCGGCCGGTTTTCGGGGTGAAGATGATTTCCTTTTCCGCTTTCGTATTGGCGAGGGTGCCGGTGGCGACGGGGCTCCCCCAATTGGTCCCATCGGCGCTGACGTAGAATTCGTATTGAGAGATGTTGCCGACGGTGGGGCCGTCCTGTCTCGGCAGGTAGCGGAAGCCGTTGATGGTTTTGCTGGAGCCGAGGTTGATCTGGATCTCGTGTGGGGGCGGCGGAAGGGTGCCGGTTTTCCACTTGGTGTGCCAGAAGGTGGTGGTTTTTCCATCAAAGGCGTAGGTACCGGGGTAGCCGGCGCTTTCCTCGCTATCGACGTATTTGAGGGTCCAGCCGTTTTGCGGAATCAGGGTGACTCCGGTGGAAACCTGCTTCGCCGTCACCGTGATGGAAATGGTGGCGGTGGCGGAGTTGGCGGTGCCGTCGTGGGTGCGGAAGGTGAAACTGTCGGACCCGCTGAAATTGGAAGAGGGGGCGTAGGTGAGGTTCGGAGCAGTGCCGGCGAGCTCGCCGTTGGCTGGCCCGGAGACGATGGCGTAGGTGAGGGCGCTGCCTTCCGCGTCGCTGCCGGCGAGGGTGATGGCGAGCGAGGTGTCCTGTAGGGTGGTGACGGATTTGGAAACGGCGAGGGGAGCGTCATTTACCGCGGTGACGGTGATCGAGACAGTGGCGGCGGACGAATAGGCGCTGCCGTCGTAAGCCCGGTAAGTGAAGCTGTCGGAGCCGTTGAAATTTCCGTTCGGCAGGTAGGAGAGATTCGGCGAGGTTCCGGTGAGAGTGCCGTTCGTCGGGCTGCTGACGATGGAGTAGGTCAGCGAGTTGCCGTCCTTGTCGCTGCCGGTAAGGACTACGGGGGAGGCGGTGTCTTCGGTAGCGGTCAGAGATTTCGCATCGACGACAGGCGCGTCATTTACCGCAGTGACGGTGATGGACACGGCGGCGGCGGCGGAATCGATGCCGCCGTCGTTGGCCTTGAATTTGAAACTGTCGCTGCCGTTGTAGTCGGCTTGGGGAGTGTAGGTGAGATTTGGAGGGGTGCCGCTGAGGGTGCCTTTGGTGGGGCTGGTGACGATGGCGTAGGTGAGGGAGTCGCCATTGGCATCGGTGCCGGAGAGAAGGATGGCGAGCGGGGTGTCCTCGGTGGTGGTCACGGATTTCGCGAGGGCGACCGGGGCTTGGCTGGCGATTTCTCCCTGCTGCTCAAGGACCCGCAGCTCGGCGACGTTGGTGAAATTGCCCGCGCTGATTTCGCTGAGGGCGCGCAGACGGATGAACTGGCCACGCTTGGCGGAGAACAGGATTTCCTTTTCCGTGCTGCCGCTGGCGAAGGTGCCGCTGGCGACGGGTGTGCCCCAGGTGGTGGCGTCCATGCTGACGTAGAACTCGTATTGGGCGATGTTTCCGACGGAATAGTTGTCCTGGCGTGGCAGATAGCGGAAACCGTTGAGGTTGCGGGCGGTTCCCATGTTGATCTGGAGATCGTGGGGCGGTGGGGTGATATTGGAGGACCAGCGGGTGTGCCAGAAGGTGGCCGGATCGCCGTCAAAGGCGGCGGTGGCGGCGAAATCAGGGGTTTCCGCGCTATCGACAGACTGGAGCGTCCAGCCGGTCTGAGGAACGTAGTCCGGTGCCGCTGCTGCCACTTGGTAGGAAATTTCCGCAGAGGCGGGGCTTTTCTGACCGTCCGCGTTGTAGGCGGCGACGGCGAAAAAGTAGGTTTGTCCGCCGGTCAGGCCGGTGACGGAGGCGGTGGTGGCCTGGCCGACGTTTACGACGGTGGTGTAATTTCCCGCAGCAGTCCCGTAGCTCAGTTCGTAGCTCGCGATGTCCGTCTCGGGATTCGGATCCCATTGAAGACTGACGGCGGGTGCAGCGAGGGAGACCGCATGGGCGAAAAGGCTGGTGACGACCGCGGCGAGAATCGCGAGACGGGTGAAGATGGTTCCGTGGCCGCCGGTGATGGGTTTCCGGGCAGGGAATTCGGGTGGGGCAGAGACGCTCACATGCAGAGCTCCGCCCGAATTGGCCGCAAGGGCCAAACGGCTGGTTATCATGGCTGGTTGTAAGGGTGAGGATGCGGAGGCAATCCTTTCCACCTGGGTCTCAGAAGTGGGACGCGACTGAGAGGTGAACGATCCGATTCGGGAAACCGCTCGGGCCTGCGATTGGTGGTCTCGCTAAACCTTGCGATTCGGGACTGGTCCCGGTTCGGGCCGCCTGAAGGGTGAAGGGACTCACTCCTCAGGAAGAATTTCTGGTTGATTCAAATGGGACGGGTGGGTCGTTTGGATCGGGTTAGATGTTGAACAGCAGCTTCTTTCAAAGGCTTCGTGACTTTTTTGTTGGGAAACCTTTCCGGGAATCTAAAAAATACAGCAAAATTAACAAGATTTATCTTAAGAATTTTTGAACAATTTGAAATTTCAGGTGTCATGACCACGTTGGGACGACTGATTCCGCCAAAAGCGCGGTCGTCAGAAGCCGCCGCCGAAACGGCCGCAAACCGGATCAACCCGTTGTCAGCCAAAGCCTTGAAAATGACATCCGCGTCCCGAAGCCGTTCGCGGCACAGATTCCACAACATGAGGAGTGGATCGTCACCGGATGCGATTGTTAGGCCGGCCGGAAGTTGGTTTTGGCCGTCAGAGGAGGGGATTCCGGCATTTGTGATGGTGTCCGGCGTTTTTTAAAAAACCGGAAATAGCGTTGACACTAACTGTTCAATCATGCAAAAATCAGCTGCTCGAACCTGTTTCCACCCAATGTTCACCTCCCCCCGAAACCTCGAAAAATGGGCATGGATCGCCTGCCTTGGTCCGTTGATCTACCTCGGACCTGTCGCGAACGCGCAGAACTTCACGCTTCAGGTCACCAACTCGGACCCGTTGGGATTGAGAAGTGTCATCCCGGGTGGAGAGGAGCTTGATTTCGGCCTCACTGAAGGAATCAAGGGGGCTTTCAAATTCGGAGTCGCGGCGACATCCACCTACGACACCAACTTTTTCATCACTGAAAAGAACGAGAAGAGCGAACTCAGCACGACGCTGATGCCGTATTTCAATTACCGTTCGGATCCTGAAGGTGGTGCCAAGGTTTCCATCAACGCGAACTACACCCCGATGCTGCGGGCGTATCTGCACAACTCGGATCTCAATGGAGTGGATCAGACCGGCGATGTCTCTCTGAGGATCGAGGGCGGGAAAACACTCATCAAGGCCTTCGCCCTTTACACCCAGGTTTCCGGCGCGGACCGGCTGACCGGCACCTACGTCACGGGAACCCTCCTCAACACCGGAGTCCAGGCGACCTATCAGGTTGCTCCCAGGACCTCCCTGATGGGGAACTGGACGGCGGCGATGTCCGACTATGACACGACCGGCAGCGTCGGGTCTGACATTTATACGACGGATGTCGGTGCCTATTGGTCCTACACGGAGCGCCTCAGTTTCGGGCCGGCCATCCGTTACATGGTCACGGATTCCGACAACATCGGGACGCGCGACGCCATCGCATTCTCGTTCCAGGGACAGTATCTCCTCGGCGAGAGAATCCGGATCATGGGCTCGCTGGGACTCGAATACGCGGCGAACTCCGGTGGCGACGAGCAAAGCACCCTCGGGCCTACCGGCTATCTGATGGCCCGCTATGAATTCAACGAGCGCTGGACCTGGTCGAACGACATCCGCTACGCAATGGTTCCCTCGCCGACGCAGACGGGCTACATCGTCAACAATCTCTCGGCTTCCACCGTCCTGAACCGCAATTTCCTGCGGGATACCGTCCAGTTCGGCATGGATTACAACCTTTCGTTGTATGAAAATGTCGGTGTCGCCGCGAGCAATGTTTCAGACGAAAACAACCTGAGCGCTTTCCTAGGTTACCAGAGGAATTTCTTTTCCGACCGCATGGCATTCAATTCCAGGCTCAGTTACACGGTCAATGACGGGGGAACCAGTTGGTCCCAGTTCCAGCTGATGGCGGGGCTTACCGTTGCGTTCTGAAGGGCCTCGTCCGAAGATGCCGAAGCGCCTCCCTTTGGAAAAACCGTAAGGGCTGGCAAGCATGCTGCTCTCTTCGGGTGGCCGGCATGAAGTCCGGGATGACAAGATGCCCATGGTTACCTTTCAGCGCGCTTGTCTTCGCAAGAGATTGGATTCGAGATACTTGCATGCTCGATTCCGGGGGCTGGAGAAAGTGGGCAGATACCGTTTTGCTACGGTTGGGTGGACACTACGTGATTGCGTGATTGTGATTGCCCTCGTCTGTGGAATGATGGCGGCGTTGCATATCAATTCGCAACCATTTCACCCTTTGTGGTCGAATTGCACCGACTCCCCCCCGTCTGAAATGAATTTTCCCGTGAACCAACCATCAGCTGTCGATGTCGTGCTATCGACGTCCGTCGGCATCCGTATGCCGGTGATGGTGTCCGGCAGGATTGCAGAGAGTGATTTTCACAGCGGGAGGGTATCGGATTCCCGATCGAGGCCAAGCGCGGACGTTTCACGCCTATCCGGCCTTCTCGAATTTCTGACCGGATCCCGGCAGGTGTAATTTAATTAACTTTTCTGTATTTTATTGATAACCAATAGACCGCTGCTAGTAACACCCCGCTGTTCGCAATTATCCTTGAAAATTCCGCCTGTCGCCGCTATAACCGCGCCCGTAGCGAGTGAGCCGCATCTCAAAAATGCGTCTAGCCGCGGAATTTGAAACCGATATGAAACGAACAATTTACCCCTTGACCGAAATACCTGAAATTGGTTTTAGTGCTGAATAGCTCTAATCGACCAAGGGCGGTAGCGTTCCATCTCCAAGTTCAAGAAAATCAACCGATTTCAGCGAAAAAACCCAACCTCTAAATTTTTTAATGAACATGCCTTAATTATCGCCCCCGCTTCGTTTTAGCCCCCCCACCCCCCACCCCCCCCAATGTCCACTGCTGTCAAAGCAAGAGATGTCTCGAAGAAGGTTCCAGCCTTCAGGAAGATCTCTTCACCCATCCGGGCCAACGCGCCCGTCAATCGCGGTCAGTTCCGCGATTTCGATCCAAAAAGGACTCCTCCGTCCGATTTCGCGCCCGAATCCAAAGTGGCGCAGCACGGCTGGAAGCGTGCTTTGGATCTAACGTGCATTTTCGTCAGTCTTCCTTTCACCCTGCCCTTGATGATTCTGATCGTCCTTTGGGTGAGGATCGTTTCCCGCGGGCCCGCCCTGTTCCGTCAGGAGCGCATCGGGCAGAATGGCAAACGCTTCGTGCTCTACAAATTCCGCAGCATGAAGATGAATGCGGGAACCAGCCGTCATGAGACCTATCTCAGGCATCTGGTCCGATCCGACAGCCCCATGATCAAGCTGGATCTGCTTTGCGATTCCCGCCTGATCCCCGGCGGCTGCTTCCTCCGCGCGGCTGGTCTTGATGAGCTTCCGCAGCTCCTCAACGTCCTGCGCGGCGAAATGAGTCTCGTTGGTCCGCGTCCCTGCCTTCCTCAGGAGTTTGGTTACTTTTCCGAACGGCAGAGGGAGCGTTTTGCCGCGCTGCCCGGCCTGACAGGAAAGTGGCAGGTGAGTGGTAAGAACCAGACGACCTTCAGTGAAATGAACGTCATGGATATCCGCTACGTCCGCGAGGCGTCGCTCGGTTTGGATCTTTCCATCATGCTGCGCACTCCGGCCGCTCTTTTCGTCCAGATGTGTCAGGCGTTCCAACAGGATCGGTCGGCGAGACAGACGGTTTCGTACCGTGAGTCCGCGCACAAGCCGGCTCCAGGATGCGGCTCCAGAAGGCTTAGCTAACTCCGATGAAAAAGCCAGTCGCCATCGGAATCATCGGGTATGGCTATTGGGGACCCAATCTGGCTCGCAACTTCAACGGGCTCCCGTCCGCAAGCCTGGCCGCCGTCTGTGATCTGAGCGAAACGCGTCTGGAGCACATGCGTAAACTCTATCCGGAAGCAGTTTCCCACGCGGACTACCTCGAAATGCTGCGGGATCCGGAAATCAACGCCGTCGTCATCGCGACTCCCCTCAAAACCCACCACGCGCTCGCCAAGGCGAGCCTTCTGGCAGGAAAGCATGTTTTGATAGAAAAGCCGATGGCGGGTTCTTCCGAAGAATGTGAGGAGCTCATCGCACTCGCCGAAAGTGCGGACCTGACCCTGATGGTCGGCCACACGTTCCTCTATTCGGAGCCAGTCAGGAAAATTGCGGAAATCATCCGCAGCGGCGACATCGGCGAGCTTCGCTACGTCAACTGCCAGCGCCTCAATCTCGGACTTTTCAAGCAGGACATCAATGTGGCATGGGATTTGGCGCCTCATGACATTTCCATCATCCTCCACGTCATGGGCGAATCGCCGCTGGTGGTGAACTGCCAGGGAAACGCCCACATCAATCCGGACATCGAGGATGTCACCAACCTTTCCCTCACCTTCCGCAACAAACGCTTTGCCACGGTGCAGAGCAGTTGGCTGGAGCCGAGGAAAGTCCGCCAGATGACCTTCGTCGGGACGCGGAAAATGATCGTTTACGACGACCTTCAGCCGCTCGAAAAAATCCGGATCTACGACGTGCGGGTGGAGTGCCCGCCGCATTACGACAGCTTCGCGGAGTTTCACTACTCCTACCACTACGGGGATTGCTACATCCCCCACATCGAGCAGAGCGAACCACTCAACGTGATGTGCAGGGATTTCATCGAATGCATTCAGGAAGGCACCCTGCCCTGTTCATGCGGTTCGAAAGGACTCGAAATCGTGCGGATTCTCGAAGCCAGCACGGAGTCGCTCAAGGCGCAGGGCGGACCGGTGCCGTTCGCAGGCCCGCGCGTCCTCTCCCTGCCCGCCGCCCAACAGCACCTGTCGGAAGCAGGTTGATCGAAAGATCCATTCTCATGATTGGCGAAACCAACGGCAGCCTTCGCGTTGCATCGGACGTTAGACTGGGTCGCAATGTCCGGATGCATGGGTTCGTGAACCTATACGGCTGCGAAATCGGCGACGAAACGACCGTCGGATGCTTTGTGGAAATCCAGAAGAACGTGAGGATCGGCACCTGCTGCAAGATTTCCAGCCACACCTTCATCTGCGAGGGCGTCACTCTCGAGGACCGCGTGTTCGTGGGGCATGGCGTGGTTTTCACCAACGACCGTTACCCCCGTGCGACCCGCCCCGACGGCCGGCTCCAGACCTCCGCCGATTGGGAATGCCTGCAAACCCTTGTCAAACAGGGTGCGTCGATCGGCTCCGGCTCCACGATCCTCGGCGGAATCACCATCGGCGAGAACGCCATGATCGGAGCGGGCAGCGTCGTGACCAAGGATGTTCCGCCCGACACCACGGTTGCAGGAAATCCGGCACGGCTTCTGCAAAAACACCAGCACAGCACCCCGTGAAAGTTCCCTTCACCGATCTCAAGGCACAACACGCTCCCATCAAGGAGGAGCTTTGCCGCGCCTTTGAAAAGGTGATTGATTCGGGAGAATTCGCCGGCGGTCCGTTTGTCGCAAAATTTGAAAGGGACTTCGCCGCCTATTGCGGGACAAAACACGCGGTAGGCGTCGGCAGTGGAACGGATGCGCTCCGGCTGACCTTGGCGGCGATGGGCGTGGGGCCCGGCGACGAGGTGATCACCGTGCCGATGAGTTTCATCGCCACCGCCGAGGCGATCAGTCTGACAGGGGCCAAGCCGGTGTTTGTCGATATCGACCCCACGACCTACACAATGAATCCGGAGCTGCTGCGGAAGGTCCTCAGCGGGAAAACCAAGGCGATCGTCCCCGTGCAGCTTTTCGGCCAGGCCGCCGACATGGATCCGATCCTCACGTTCGCCCGCGAGCACGGCCTCCGCGTGATCGAGGACGCCGCCCAAAGCCACGGTGCCGAATATGGCGGCCGCAAGGTGGGCTCATTGGGCGACGCCGGTTGCTTCAGTTTCTATCCAGCGAAAAACCTCGGTGCGATCGGTGAGGCCGGTGCCGTGGTGACCGACGACGCTGCCCTAGCGGAAAAAATCCGCGTCCTGAGGGACCACGGCCAGTCGGCAAAACACCATCACACCTTGATCGGCTGGAATGGCAGGATGGATGAAATCCAGGGAGCCGCCCTCGGCATCAAGCTGCGGGATCTCGACAGCGGGAACGCGTCACGCCGCAGCCACGCGGCGGAATACGAGCGCCTGCTTTCAGGAGTCGAGGGGATCGTGCTACCCGCCACCGGCCACAATAGAAGCCATGTTTTCCACGTTCACGCCATCCGTTCGGCCGATCGGAAGAGCCTGACGCGCGTCCTTGATGAAAACGGGATCGGCTACGGTATCCACTATCCCACGCCGATCCACCTGCAACCCGCCTATCAGTTTCTCGGGCATTCGCGCGGCGCGTTCCCCGTTTCCGAGCTCTGTGCGGACACTTTCCTTTCCCTGCCGGTTTTTCCGGAACTGAACCAAGCACAGATTGAAACGGTCGCCGCTGCGGTGACCCAGGCTTCCGCCATCTGTCTGACCGCCTGAGTCCGCTCCTGCCGAAACTTTCCAAAGATCAACGATCCTAACAACATCCCCCTCATTCTTGATGAAAAAATCTGAACCAGCGCCCGCGAAAGGGACATTCGGCGTGCAGGACGTCCTGTACATCCTGTTCAAGCACAAGTGGAAGATCCTGCTGCTCTCCCTGCTGGGATTCGCCGGATCCGCTGCGGTGTATCTCAACCGCAAGCCGCTCTATCAGACCGAGGCGAAGCTTCTGCTCAAGTATGTGATCGCCCGCGAGACCGTGGACTCGGCCATGTCCCAGATGAGCGCGTCCGGCGGCATGCCGGACTACGTGATGAACACCGAGATCGAAATCCTCAAGAGCGTGGACCTCTCGCTCGCGGTCGCTGAGGCAGTCGGCGTCGAGCGCATCCTGCCGGAAAGCAAGGGCCAGGCGAGCCTCGCCGATGCGGCGGGCACCATCCTCGCGAACATGGAGGTGGGCATTGTTCCCGCCAATAACGTCATCCACCTCACCTACAGCAACGCGGACAAGCAGCTTTCCACCGTGGTCCTGAAGGAATTCATCAAACAGTATTTCGCCAAGCACTTGGAAATCCACCGGAACTTCAACGAGTTCGAATCCGTGGCGAAGCAGGCTGAGGAGGCCCGGATCCGGCTGAAGGAAACCGAGCGCCAGTTGGACAAGCTCAGGACGGAATCGGGAATCACCTCGCTGGCCGAGGCCACGACCACGCTCTCCAGCCAGCGCTCGAAAACCCAGGAAGACCAGATGAAGGCGAAGGCGGAACTCGCGGAGGCCGAGGCCCGCATGAAATCGCTCGACCAACCGCCGACATCCGTTGTCGAGGAAAAGAAGTCGGTGGGGGACGATCCGGACAAGGCGGTGGCCGAGGTGAAACAGGTGCCTCCGCAGGTCATCGCGGAATACAAGTCGATGCTGGAAATCGTGGCGTTTTTGCAAAAACGGGATCTGGAACTCCGGATCAAGTTCAAGCCCGGCAACCGTCTCATCGAACTCAACCAGCAACAGATCAGCGACAACGAGGCGAAACGCCGCGGGCTCGTCGCCAAGTATCCGCAGCTGACCACGGACGCCAGCCTCGTTTCCAAGGACTCCTCCGATCCCCAGTCCGGTCTGTTGGAGGCGCAGGCGCACCTTGCCGCCATCAAGGCGCGCCTCGATGTCTATGGAGAGCATCTCGACGAGATCAAGAAGCAGTTCAACGAACAATACGTGAAGGGCGCGGAGATCGATGTGATGGAGCGCAAGAAACAGATGGAGGATGCTGAATACCGCACCCTTGAGCTCAATCTCAAGAACGCGCAGATCGACCGGACGCTCGATCCCACAAAAATGCCTAACATTACGACGGTCCAGCAGCCGTCCGATCCGATCAAGACCTACGACAAGATCACCCAGAAGATCGTCCTCGGCCTGGCCGGCGGTGGAGTGGGCCTCGGCCTCGGTCTTGCGTTCCTGATCGAGCTTCTGTTCGACCGCCGCGTGCGGAGACCGTTTGAAATCCAGACGCGCCTCCAGCTTCCGCTGCTGCTTTCCATCCCCTACATCCGCGCCAAGGAACGTGGCGGCCTGCTTCTCTCACCGGACTCCGGCGCACCACGGATCGCAGGGGAAGCCAGTCAGGATCCGGCCCTCCCCGCCTTGCGCAAGGGAGACCCGATGGTGGACCTCGCACCGCGCAAGGCGAACCATTTCATCCTGCCTTATTCCGAGACCATCCGGGACCGGATCATCTTCAACTTCGAGGTGAACAACGTCACCCACAAGCCGAAGCTGGTGGCCGTGGCGGGTCTGTCGGAAGGAGCCGGCTCGTCCACCATCGCGGCCGGTCTGGCGAAGTCGTTTTCGGAAATCAACGGCGCGAAGGTTCTTTTGGTCGACCTCAGTTCCTATCATCCCGAGGACAATCCGATGTTCGGTGAAATCCCACGGCACTCGCTCAGTGGCGCCCTGCAACTGGCGCGGACCAGCAAGTTCAAGGAAAACAGGCAGAACCTCTACTACGCCAGCGCCAACGCACGCCGCGACGAGACGGGTCTGACCACCTTCTCTCCGCTGCACCTGTATGAACTCATGCCCCATCTGCAGGCCAGCCAGTACGATTACATCATCTTCGACATGCCGCCGATCGACCAAACCAGCCGCACGCTCACCATGGCGGGCCTGATGGACAAGGTCCTGCTGGTGCTCGATGCCGAGAACACCACGCGTGACGCCCTGAAGTGGGGCTATTCCGAGCTGGTGAAGGGCAAGGCGGACGTCTCCTGTATTTTCAACAAGACCCGCACGCACGCGCCCAATTGGCTGGTGGGGGACAACTGAACCGCTCCGGCCACCCTCCGATTTTGTCTGATAGAAACACGCAAGTTGAAACAAGCATGGCTGGTCAAGTGATCAATCCCGACTCCCACGCCATGGCAGGTGGGTCGCACGGGATGTTGGCGAGGACCTACTACAAGCTGAAACCTTTCATCCCGAAGAGCATCCGCTGGGTGATGCGCCGCAGCCGGACCTCCCGGATCATGAGGCAGAGCGCCCACGTGTGGCCGATCAATGAATCCGCCAGCGGCAAGCCTCCGGGTTGGAGGGGATGGCCGTACGGCAAACAATTCGCGTTGGTCTTCACCCACGACGTCGAATCAGCCGAAGGAGTCGGGCGGGTCAGGAACCTCGCTGAGATGGAGAAGCGTTTCGGGTTCTGTTCCTCTTTCAATTTCATCCCGGAAGGACCCTACGAGGATCCGGTCCAGCTTCGCGAATGGCTGGTGAAAAACGGATTCGAAGTCGGCGTCCACGATCTGAACCACGATGGCCAGCTCTATCAGTCCCGCGAGAGCTTCAACGAGAAGGCCAGGCACATCAACGACTACCTCGTGAAATGGGGTGCGGTCGGTTTCCGATCCGGTTTCATGCTGCGCCAGTTGGAATGGCTGCATGACCTGAACATCCTTTACGATGCGTCCACCTTTGATACCGATCCGTTCGAGCCCCAGCCCGATGGATCCGCGACCATCTTCCCGTTTCAGGTGAAACCGACGGAAGGAAGCAAGCGGCCGGGATACATCGAGCTCTCCTACACCCTGCCGCAGGATTCGACGTTGTTTCTCCTGCTGCGCGAGAAGACGCCGGAGATCTGGAAACGCAAACTCGACTGGATCAGCCGCCATGGCGGCCTCGCCCTCGTCAACATCCATCCGGACTACATCGATTTTGAAGGAAACTCCCGGTCATCGACCTGTTATCCGTCCGCCATTGTCGAGGAATTCCTGCACTTCGTCCGTAAAGAGTATGCGGAAATGTATTGGAACCCTCTCGCCTGCGAGCTTGCGTTGTGGTATCAGAACGAAATCTCCCGCGCTTCCACCGATCAAATAGTGCCACCCCCCACACACCCTTAACCCCCCAAGGTCATGATCAGGCTACGCCACAAATTGTTAATCCACGTCTTCCGTCTGTTGGACCAGTTCATGCTGGCGGCGACGGCGGTAGGCATCATCTATCTTCGTCCTGAAATCCGCATGCAGGGCGTCCAGCCCATTCTGCAGGCCACGTTCCAGATAGGAGACACCATCGCCATGCTCATCCTGGCTCTCGGCTGGGTCGGTATTTTCGATTACTTCATCCGCTACAAGGCGGACCGCCTCGTCGCGCTCAACACCCAGATCAAGAATCTGGTCAAAGCGACGGGCATGGCCTCGTTCTGGCTGATGATCATCTGCGCCGTCTTCACGGTGAAGAGTTTCAACATCTTCAACATCCTGATCTTCTTCGCGATCGTGACGACGTTCGGCATTGTCAGCCGGTTGATGGTCCGCGTCCTGTTGCTCAGCGCACGGCGTTCCGGGTATAACTACCGCTTCCTGCTGGTGATCGGCGCGAACGACCGTGCCTACGAGGTCGCGGAACGCATCAACGCGAAACGCGAGCTCGGCTACAAGATCGTAGGCTTTGTGGCGGAGAGCGCCGAGGCCCGGGATTCCTGGAAGGGCAAGGACAACAAGAAGCTGAAAGTGCTGGGCCTGATGGAGGATCTCAGGTCGGTGCTCACCCAGGAGCGGACTGATGAAATCATGGTCTGCCTGCCGGTGGAAACACGCTTCAGCGACATCACGATGATCGTCCAACACGCGAGGGATCTCGGTGTGGTCGTGCGCCTCATGCCGAGTTTCGCCGATGGAAATCTTTTGAGAAACATGTATGTCGAGGAGTTCGAGGACGAGTATGTCGTCACGCTTTTCCGCGAGCAGCTTCTGGTGCAACTTCTGGTCAAGCGCCTGATAGATGCCACGGTTTCGCTCGCCGTGCTGATTGTCCTGCTGCCGTTGATGCTGCTCGTGGCGCTCGTGATCAAACTGACGAGTCCAGGCCCGGTCTTCTTCGTGCAGAACCGGGTGGGCATGAACCAGCGCACCTTCCGCCTTTATAAATTCCGCTCGATGGTCGCGAATGCGGAGAAGCTGAAATTGGAAATGCAGCACCTCAACGAGCGCGACGGCCCGGCTTTCAAGATCGAGAACGATCCGCGGACCACCCGCATCGGCCGCTTCATCCGCAAGACCAGCATCGACGAACTGCCGCAGCTCTTCAACGTCCTGAGCGGCGAGATGAGCCTGGTAGGCCCGCGCCCGCCGCTGCCTGAAGAGGTGAAGCGGTATGAATGGCTGTTCCGCAAGCGCCTGTCGGTCAAGCCGGGCATCACCTGCATCTGGCAGATCAGCGGCCGCAACAATGTTTCCTTCGACCGCTGGATGCAGATGGACCACGAGTATATCGAAAACTGGTCGCTCTGGCTGGATGTGAAAATCCTCTTCAAAACCATCCCTGCAGTGTTGCTGAGCCGTGGTGCGTCATGATTTCACGAACCATGTCCGAAAAACGTCCAAAACTGCTCGCGCTGTCTTCCGGCGGCGGCCACTGGGTGCAGCTCCTGCGCCTGCGTGCCGCGTTCGAAGGCAGCGATGTGACTTACGCAACGGTCAGTGAAGCCTATCGCGCCGATATCGGCGATGCCCCGTTCCACGTAATTCCTGATGGAAACATCTGGAGCAAGATCGACCTGCTGCGTTCCGCGTTGGGTGTTTTGTGGCTGCTCCTGCGCGTGCGGCCGGACGTGGTGATCACCACCGGCGCCGCGCCGGGGTTTTTCGCGGTGCGTCTTGGAAAATGGCTGGGCGCGAGGGTCGTCTGGGTGGACAGCGTCGCGAACGCGGAGGAGCTTTCGAACTCCGGCCGCAATGTCGGTTCGTTCGTCGATCTCTGGCTGACGCAGTGGCCGGAACTGGCCCGCGACGGGGGACCAAGCTACATGGGGAACGTGCTATGATTTTTGTAACTGTTGGAACCGATCTTCCGTTCGACCGGATGGTGAAAGTGATCGACGACTGGGCCCGCCGGAACGGCCGCCAGGATGTCTTCGCCCAGATTGGCGAGGGCGGCTGGGAGCCGGAATACATCCGCTTTTCGCATTTCCTCGAACCTCCCGAGTTCACCAAGCTTTTCAAATCCGCCAGCGTGATCATCTCGCATGCCGGCATGGGCACGATTCTATCAGCCCTTCATCACGGCAAGCCGATCCTCGTCATGCCGAAGCGCGCCAGCCTCGGCGAGCACCGCAGCGAGCATCAGGTGGCGACGGCAAAGCGGATGCAGGAACTCGGCAACGTGAATGTCGCGATCGACGAGTCCGAACTGCGGGACCGCCTCGACCATCTCGACCAACTGGCGGTGTCACGCCGCATCGGTGAAAGTGCCAGCGACACCCTGGTCGCCGGGCTGCGGAACTTCATCTTCAATGGCAAGGCATGAAATCCGGCCAATCCAAACTGCTAGGCTTTCTTTGTTCCATCGTGGATCCACGGAACTGGCTGCACATGCTGCGGATGCTTCATTACTACGGATACAGCCACGTTAGAGAACGGCGGCTGATGAGCGTCGGCGGAGGAACGGGGATTGCCCCCAACGTTTCCTTCCGCAACGGCGGGCGGATCTCCATCGGCCGCGAGTGCCACATTGGCGAGCGCTGCTACCTGTGGGCCGGCGACGGCGTGGGGCGGATCATTATCGGGGATTTTGTCTCGCTGGCTCCGGAGGTTTTCATCACCACTTCCGACTATCAGTTTGTGGCCGGCCGGAATTTCCGCAACCAGCCGCGCACGGAGCGGGATGTCCGCATCGGCAACGACGTGTGGCTCGGCGCGCGGGTGGTCGTCACTTCCGGAGTCACGATCGGCGATGGCTGCATCGTCGGCGCCGGTGCGGTGGTGACCAAGGACCTGCCGCCTGGAGTGATCGCGGTCGGCGTGCCGGCGCGCGTGGTGGGCCAAAGGACATCCGACGAAACCAAGAACGAATCATGAAAGCAGACGTCGCCATCATCATCGTTTCCTACAACTCCGAAGACCATATCGGGCATTGTTTGGAAAGTGTCTTCGCCCAGCGGGCGGAAGTGAAACAGCAGGTCATCGTGGTGGACAACGACTCCAAGGACGGCACGGTGGAGCTCATCAAGAGCCGTTTCCCCGAGGTCGAACTGATCTTGCCCGGCAAAAACCTCGGTTTCGCCAAAGGCGTGAATCTGGGAGCGAGCCACGCGGACGCGGAGTTCGTGCTTTTGCTCAATCCGGACACCGAGATCCTGAACCATGCGGTGGACGAGGTGGTCAACTTCGCCCGGAACAAGCCAGGCCACGGTCTCTATGGCGGCAGGACCCTGCAGCCGGACGGCAGTCTTGAGCCATCGTCCTGCTGGGGCGAGCCCACGCTCTACAGCATGGCGTTGTTCGCCTTCGGCCTGACGACTCTGTTTCCGAAAAACCGCTGGCTGGATCCGGAATCGCTCGGCGACTGGCAGCGCGACACCGTCCGCGAGGTGGGCGTGGTGACCGGATGTTTTCTGCTCGCGCCGAAAGCGACGTGGGACGAACTAAGCGGGCTCGACGAAAGCTATTTCATGTATGGAGAAGACGTCGATCTGGCGATGCGCGCGCGCAAGGCGGGCTACCGGCCGGTGATCTGCCCGACCGCCGAGCTGATTCACGAAGGCGGGAAATCCTCCGAAACTCCCGTCCACAAAACCCTGTTGCTCTATCGCGGCAAGGCGTCCCTCGTCCGCAGCCACTGGAAAGGTTTTTCCCAATTGCTCGGACTTTTCCTGCTGCTCGCGGGAACGGGGCTGCGGGCGATGCTGAGTTCGGTCATTTCCGTCGCCCGCAAACCCGAGGCGGCCGGACGTTGGCAGACCTTGTGGAGCAAGCGCGACGAGTGGATGCAAGGCTACGGCCCTGTGGAAAAGAGCTCGGTAAACGGCTGAAAATCCCGGTCTTCATTCCATGATCAGCGTCGTCATCCCCTCATACAACCGGAAGGATTGTATCCTGAAACTACTCCAGGACGTTTACGCCCAGGAGGGAGCTGAGTTCGAAGTCATCGTGGTGGACGACACCTCGCCCGACGACACCGTGGCGGCGATCCGCCGGGATTTCCCGCAGGCCACGCTGCTGGTGAACGAGAAAAACGGCGGGCCCTGTGTCACCCGCAACCGCGGCGTCCGGGCGGCAAAGGGGGAGATCATCGTCGGTTTCGACAGCGACGTTTCGATTTCCGACCGCCATCTGCTGGCGAAAGTGCGTGATGCCTTCGTGGAATCGCCCGAAGCCACTGGATTTGCCTTCCGCCTGCTCATGCCGGATGGCGTCACGGACGATAAGCCGCGCTGGTGGCATCCGGTTCCTTTTGAAAACGGCAAGGACCGCCGCTTCGAGACCGACTATTTCAGCGGCACCGGTTACGCCTTCCGGCGGGAGGAAATGATCGCGGCCGGCCTCTACCCGGAGATCCTTTACATGCACTACGAGGAGGTCGAACTCGCCCACCGGATCATGGATGGCGGCGGGTCGATCCTCTACCGGCCTGACTTCACCGTGCTGCATCATGCCAACGAGGTTTCGCGGCGCAGCGAAATCCAGGTTTTTTATAAACCCCGCAACCAGATCCTGCTCGCCGTTTCGTGTCTTCCTCTGGGAAAAGCGGTCTGTTACGCGGTTCCCCGGATTTTCTTTCAGTTCATCAAGGCGGTGAAAGGCGGACATCTCAGGGATTTCAGGCGAGCGATGAAAGACGCTCTGGAAAAAAGTCGCGGGCTCGTCGGCGTCCGCAAGCCACTGAAGCTGCACACTTTGAAAAAAATCGCGAGTCTGCGCAAAGCCCTTCCCACTTGACGAAGGCGCGATCGGCGGCACGTTTCGCGGACCGGATTCCTCGGTTTGCGGACTGCCGGTGGGGGACTAACTATTTGACATCGACCCCCCCATTCCGTAAATTTTTATAATAAACAAACTTTAAAGGATGCTTAACTTAAAATTTTCCTTCGCACGCCTTGGAAAGACCATGGTGGTTGCGGTGCTCGGCAGTCTTCTGTCCGTTTCGGCGTGGGGTGCCGGCTCAATCGCCTATCGTGGCATCACCTGGACCTTCTCCACCGACCGCACCACAGGGACCTTCGTCAATGGCGAGCCTTGGGTCATCGGACCGGTGACCATCACCAACATCAGTCCGAATCCCACCCAGAGCACCAACGGCGTTCAGAACGGATCGATGATCAATCCGATCCCGGCCAAAAACCAGGGGCTCGACAGCCACCCGTATATCACCAGCGACATCGTTTATGAAGCGGCGAAAAACGTCGCTCTTTCCTTTCCCTTCAACGTCCAGGCGGGTGACGTTCTGGTCTCCTCCATCGGCCAGAACACCTATCCGACCTATCTGAAAACCGTTTGCGCGCTCACCGTTCTGAACAGCGCGCCGCCATCCGGCAGCTTCCGCCCCAGTATTTTCGGCACGGACCACACGGTGAAATACAATGTCAGTCAGATGAACTGGTCGGTGCTCAAGAACTACGCGGCCGTTTCATCGACTCCGTCCAAGGCGGAGATCACCGCCATGGTGCCGCCGCTTCCGTGGTTCGAGTGGGCGGGAATCTGGTCGGGAAACAGCATGCAGCCCACGGATAACACGGCCGATGGTGACAAGCAGTATGGCCGCGAAACCGCCGCCAAATTCGGGCATGTCGGACTTTGGCTCAACACCAACCAACCGCTCGCCGACAAGCAGCCGATCGCCATCCAGATGGTCCAGAACGGTATCGATATCTACAATTACGTCAAATTCGGCGGTGGTTTCTATCACGACGGCGGTCACAAATGCGGACGCAAACTGCCCCTCGTCGTCGCGGCGATGATGCTCAACGACAGCGACCTCAAGACGATGGCGGCCAACCCTGACATTTTCCAAGAGGACACCCAGACCTTTTATGTCACCCAGAGCGATATCGGCCGGGTGGTCAACCTGGACTATCCGGGATACGTCACCGCCCCCTATATCCAAAGCGACGTGGGCGTCGCCGAGTGGGGCATCCGCCACCGCTGGGAACCGTTTTATGACAACCGGACCTGGAACACGGGTTACCGTCACGTTGTGAGCCCCGGCATGATGGGGCCGTGGCTGGCCGCCTATCTGATGGGTGCCCAGACGGTGTGGAATCATCCGGCAGCCTTCGGTTTCATGGAACGCTATCACGCCCTTTCCGGCGACGGCGGGATCACCGTTTCCCAACAGAATTTCAACCGGCAAATGTATGCCGCTTACAAAAGTGGCACCGTCACACCGTCGGTCCAATACACGGCCAATCCCATCATTACCCCTGCGAGCGGTTATTTTGATACCACCCAGACGGTTACCATCACCTGTAGCACCCCTTCCTCCACGATCCGCTATACGGTCAACGGCGCGACTCCCGGCGCTTCCGATCCGGTTTACAGCGGCCCGTTTTCCGTCAGCACGACAAAGACCGTCAAGGCGATCGCCTACGCCACCGGCATGGAAGCCAGCAGCGTGATCACCGCGCAACTCAGCTTCGGCGCATCGCCCCCTTCCTTCAGCCCTGCTCCGGGTGGTTTCTCTGATCCACAGACTGTCACGCTGACCAGCGCCACCTCTGGCGCGTCCGTCCGCTACACGATTGACGGCAGCGATCCGACCGCGAACAGCCCGCTTTACACTGGCCCGATCGCCGTGGCCACGACTACCACGATCAAGGCGATCTCAGTGAAATCCGGAATCGAAAACAGCCCGGTCAGCACCGGTGTTTACGCGATTGGTGCTTTCCTCGGTTCGCAGGAATGGACCACGGTTGCGTTTGATCCGAAGGCTGTCGCTTTCACTTATGGATTCGACATGATCGCTTCTGGCGACAATATCGACGCCGTCGTCGGACTGGCCGGTACCAATCCCGTGAGCGCCTACACCCAGCTCGCCTGCTCCATCCGTTTCAACACGGAGGGCAAGATCGACGCCCGCAACGGTGGCGCCTACGCGGCGGTGACGGACCTTCCTTATACGGCGGGCAGCGTTTATTCCGTCCGCTTGACGGTGAATCCGGCGACCAAGACTTACAGCGCTTCGGTTTCCACGAATGGGGGCAACTCGATCATCATCGCCCAGAACTACGCTTTCCGCACCGAGCAGTCGACGATGGCGACCTTTACCTCCATGGCCATCAATGCCATGAACGGCAGCCAGACCGTTTCCAACTACGGATTCATCCCGGACCGCCGCCCGTCGGCACCGCAAGGACTCCGTGTGGTGAATCCCTGATTTCCTGTTGGATTTCACAGCTTCCCGGACAGTTTCCTCCCCCCCGAAACATGACTGAAAACGACAGACCTCTACGCGTCCTTTATACATTCCCGCACAAGATCGGAGCCAGTGGTGTCTGTTACGCCGCCTGGCAGCACGTGAAAGGCCTTCACGACGCCGGTGCGCAGGTGACGGTTTTCGCCGGAGTCCTGCACAAGCCGTTTCCTGATGGAATCCGCGTCCAGACGACGCTCAGCCGGGGAAAGCTCAGGATTCCCTATAAGCTTCTCGGCCGCGTCGGCTCGACCAAACTCCACGACTGGATCGTCGCCCGGCGGCTCCGTAAAATGGCGGGCCAGTTCGACATCGTGCACGGCTTCGCAATGGGTTCGCTTGAGACCATGCGGACGGCGAAATCGATGGGAATTCCCACGGTTCTCGAGCGCTGCAACGCCCACACCCGCTTTGCTTATGAGGTTGTCGAAAAAGAGTGTGAAAAGCTCGGTCTCGAAATGCCGGACGGCCACGCCCATGCCTTCAACGCGGATTACCTCCGCCGCGAGGAGCAGGAATATGCGGAGGCCGATTACATTTTCTGTCCGTCCGAGTTCGTCGCGCGCACGTTCCGGGACGAAGGTTTCCCGGCGGAGAAACTGGAGCGCTTCCGTTATGGTTATGACGAAAGCGCGATCTATCCACCTGCCGAGCCACCCGCCCAGAAGCCAGGCCTGACCGTGATTTTCGCGGCCGGCTGTGCTCCGAGAAAAGGCCTGCATTACGCGCTGGATGCCTGGTTGAAGTCCACCGCTTGTGCGGATGGGAAATTCCTCGTGGTCGGCGATTTCATTCCCGGATACGCCGAGAAACTTTCCGAACAACTTTCCCACCCGAGCGTCAGTCTGTTGGGTTTCCGCAAGGACCTTCCCGATGTCATCCGGGCGAGCGACGTGATGGTCCTGCCGAGCATCGAGGAAGGCAGCGCACTGGTCACTTACGACGCCCGCGGTGCCGGCTGCGTGCTCCTGGTCTCCGATTCCACCGGCGCGGTTTGCGAACATGGGAAAAACGCCCTCGTCCATCAGACGGGCGATGTCGAAACGCTTGCCAGCCAGTTCAGCCAGCTCCACGCGGACCGCGCCCTGCTGGCCCGCCTGCGGGAGGCATCGCTGGAGACGGCGCAAGAGCTGACCTGGCCCGCCGCCGGACGCGACATGCTGGAGGCCTATCAGCGGATCGTCAGCCGGAAGCGGACCGCGGCCGGAGGCTTGAAAGAAAGCCGGCTGCAAGCGGCGGTTTCCTGATATTCCGCTTCCTATCGCACTCACCCCCAGATGCAGAAGAACAGCTCCATGATTCATTTCAACCAGCCCTACGCCGCTGAGAAATCGTTCGATTACATGCGCCAGGCGATCGCCAACGCCCACACCTGCGGCGACGGCCCGTTCACCAAAAAGTGCCACAAATTTCTCGAAGAGGATCTGGGAGTGCACAGGGCGCTTCTAACGACTTCTTGCACGGACGCTCTGGAAATGAGCGCGCTGCTGCTGGGCATCCGCCCCGGGGACGAAGTGATTCTGCCGTCGTTCACCTTTGTCTCCACCGTGAATGCCTATGTCCTCCACGGGGCTACGCCGGTTTTCTGCGACGTCCGCCCGGACACGCTTAATCTGGATGAAACCGGGATCGAGCGCCTGATCGGCCCGAAGACGAAGGCGATCGTCCCGGTCCACTACGCCGGCGTCGGCTGCGAAATGGACGCGATCATGGAAATTTCCGAGCGCCATGGCGTGCCGGTCGTCGAGGACAACGCGCACGGCCTGTTCGGCAAATACAAAGGCCGCTACCTCGGCACCTTCGGCGCGATGGCCACGCAGAGTTTCCACGAAACAAAGAACTTCAACTGCGGCGAAGGCGGTGCGCTGCTGATCAACGATCCTCTCTATGCCGAGCGCGCGGAGATCATCCGCGAGAAGGGCACCAACCGCAGCCGTTTCTTCCGCGGCCAGGTGGACAAATACACGTGGGTGGACATCGGATCGAGCTATCTGCCGTCCGACATGCTGGCCGCCTATCTTTACGCGCAGTTTGAGACGAGCCGGGAAATCCAGGCGATTCGCCGGAAAATCTGGACGTATTACTCCGAACACCTCGCCGGCTGGGCGGCCGAAAACGGCGTGCGTCTCCCGATCATTCCGGAGCACTGCGAGCAGGCCTATCACATGTTCTATCTGCTGCTGCCCTCGCTGGAGGACCGGCAGGCGCTGATCGCCCATTTGAAGGCGCTCGGCATCACCAGCCCGTTCCATTACCTGCCGCTCCACCTGTCCGACAAGGGTCAGGAGTTCGGCGGCAAGGCGGGCGATTGTCCGGTCACCGAGGACGTGAGCGACCGCCTCCTGCGGCTGCCGTTCTACAACGACCTGACCGAAGCCGACCTCGAACGGGTGGTTTCCGGAGTTTTGTCGTTTCAGGTGAAATGAGGGTTTGGCCGGGCGAGCTCGTGATCCGATAAAAATGAATCCGCTCGCCCTCATTTTCCTGCTTGGTTGCGCCGGAGCGCTGATGGGCGTTTCCCGCAAATGGGCGCCGGTGCCGCTGCTGCTGGGCTGCACCTACATGACCTTCGGGCAGGGACTCCATATCGGCGTTTCGCTTCCCATCTACCGGCTGCTGCTGCTCGTCGGAGTCCTGCGCACCGTTGCGAAAGGGGAGAAGCTTCCCGGCGGGCTGAACATCATCGACAAGATGATGATGGCCTGGGGCGGCTGGGTGCTTTTCGCGAGTTTTTTCCACGACATGACGCGGGCAGGCCCGGTCACCGCGGCGGGTGAGGTTTTCAACGTGGCGCTGCCGTATTTCCTGATCCGCATCTGGTGTACGGATCTGGAGGAAATCCGGGAGATCGTGATGATCATCGCGCTGCTGATGGTTCCGATCATGTGTTTCATGGCTTTGGAAAAGGCGACCGGGAAAAACATCTTCGCGATCTTCGGCGGGGTGCCGGAAAACACCATCATCCGCGAGGGCAGGCTCCGTGCGCAGGGACCGTTCCGCCACCCGATCCTGGCCGGCACCGTGGGCGCCACCTGCATTCCGCTTTTCATCGGTATTTTCAAACAGCACAAAACGATCGCCATGATCGGCATCGCCGCGGGCGTGGGAATGACCTTCGCCTCGGCTTCCAGCGGCCCGGTGATGAGCCTGATCGTCGGCATCTTCGGGATGATGATGTGGCGCTGGAAGAGCTTGGTAAAGCCGATGCGTTACGGTGCCGTGCTGATGTACATCGTGCTGATGTTCACGATGAAGAAGCCGCCGTATTTCCTGATTTCCCGGATCGATCTTTCCGGCGGCAGCACCGGCTGGCACCGTTCATTCCTGATCCAGCAGACCATCGCCTATTTCCATGAATGGTGGCTTTTCGGTACGGATGAAACGCGGCACTGGATGCCGTTCCAAGGCATCGGGAACGATCCTCATCACACGGACATCACGAACTACTACATCGGCTTCGGCGTCACCGGCGGCTTCCCGGCGATGTTGCTGGTGTTGCTCATGATGGCCTGCGCCTTCAAGTGGGTGGGCAAGGTGCATGACCAGCGGATCGAGAGCCACCCGGAGCAAAGTTTCATGATCTGGTGCGTCGGAGCCACGCTCTTCGCCCACGCCGTGAACAGCCTTTCGGTGGCTTATTTCGACCAGTCGATGCTCTACTTCTGGCTGAGCGTCGCGGTGATCAGCTCGATTTACTCGGTCATCCAGTTGGAGCCGGAGACCGATGATGGAGAGGATTTAGAGGACGACGATGAGGAGGAAGATCCCGAAGCCGTCGCCCGGGCCAACGCCGAGTGGCGTCGCAAACTGCGCGAGCGCGCTGCCAGCCAGCCGCTCGGTCTGCCGAACAATCTCCACTAGCCACTGATGTCCGTTTTCCTGAACGCCTACCGCCTGTTGAACCGAGTCCGTGACAAGGTCTGCTCGCTGCTTTTCGCGGGTGCTTTCCACCGCTTCGGCAAGCGCTCGGTGATCAGCCTGCCGGTTCGTCTTGGTGGTGAGAAATCCATCGAGATCGGCAGCAGGGTTTACCTCGGATCGAACTGTTGGATCGAGGTGATGGAATTCGATGCGGCGAAACCTCGGCCGGTGATCTCGATCGGCGACGGAGTGGCGGTCTCGGGCTATCTCACGATCACCGCGGTTTCGAAGGTGGTCATCGGCCGCGGGGTGATGATCGCGCGCTATGTTCACATTTCGGATCACTCGCACCAGTTCGCCGACGCCGGGATTCCGATCAAGGATCAGGGCATCACGAAAATCGCGCCCGTGGTCATCGGTGACGGCGCATGGATCGGCCACGGCGCGGTGATCTGCCCCGGCGTCACGATCGGTAAAAATGCGGTGATCGGCGCGAACTCGGTGGTCCGCGAGGACGTGCCGGACCATTGCGTCGCTGCCGGAGTCCCTGCGAAAATCATCCGCCGACTCTAACGAAAATTTCCCATGTCAGCACCTCTGGTATCAGTCATCATCCCGACCTACAACCGCGCGGAAACCGTGCGGCGCTCGATCGACAGCGCGCTGGAGCAGGGTTACCGGCCGCTGGAGGTCATCGTAGTGGACGACGGCTCCACCGACGCCACGCGCGGGGTGTTGGAATCCTATGGCGACCGCATCCGTCCGATCTATCAGGCGAACGGCGGTCCGTCCGTGGCCCGCAACACGGGTGCGGCGGGAGCGCAGGGGGAGTTCATCGCATTTCTCGATTCCGATGACACCTGGAAGCCTGAAAAGATCGCCCGGCAGGTGGCGCTGATGCTGGCTGGCGGAGAAAAAGTCTCGTGCTGCATTTGCAACGCCGCGGTGATCCAAGGTGACGGAAACGGCACAACGACGTTCCGGGCATCCGACGTGATGACGGGTATGAGGGAGGGGTTCTGGATGAATCCGGCTCCGCTGCTGGCGACGCGTTTCATCCTTTTCAACCAGGTCGCCATGATCCGCCGCGATGCGTTCGAGAAAGTCGGCGGGTTCAAGCCGGAGATGCGCCTGCTGGAGGATTACGATCTCGCGTTCCGCCTTTCTTTGTTAGGTCCGTGGGCGTTCGTGGAGGATCCGCTGGTGGAAAAATACAACGACACGGACGGCATCGGCGTGGTCGCCATGCTGGATCCGGTGGTCCACGCGCGCGCCTGGCAGCTGGTTCTCGAGGGTTTTCTCAGAAATGCGACGGGCGAGGATCCGAATGTCCGGCGCTTGCTTATTTCCGCGCTGGCGGACGTGAAAACCGAGGTCCGCGCGGTGGAAATGCTGCGCGATTCGGGTCCGCTCGGCAGACTTCTGGCCAAGGCGCGGTTGTTCGCGATGACCAAGCGCCAGTCACTCCGGCGGCGGCTTCCCGGGTGGCCGCGGGTGCTCGCGACGGACTCGCTCACACCGTCCAAATCCACCTTGGGAGCAACCGCCGTCAGGACTGGCAGCGTTTCTGCTTAACAGAATGCGCTTGCCACGCGGCTCCGTCCGGTCCGTTGATCAGGCCACGATCCGCTGGAATCATTTTCAAATCAAAACACAACATCCACGTAATGAACGAAATCACGATTGAAGCAGGCCGCGCGGAGCGCCAGTACTGGCATGACCTCTGGCGCTATAGGGAATTGTTCTACTTCCTGGCATGGCGCGACATCCTGGTCCGCTACAAGCAGACGGTGATCGGCATCGCCTGGGCCGTGATCCGCCCGCTTCTGACGACGATCGTGCTGACGGTAGTTTTCGGGAAAATGGCCAAGATGCCGTCAAACGGGATTCCTTACACCCTGCTGGTGTTTTGCGGCCTGCTGCCTTGGCAGTTTTTCGCCACAGCGTTTTCGGAGAGTGGAAACAGCCTTGTGTCGAACTCCGGGATGATTTCGAAAGTGTATTTCCCTCGCCTGGTGGTGCCTGCCAGCAGCATCATCACCAGCTTTGTCGATTTCCTGATCTCATCGGTCATCCTCGCAGGGATCATGATTTACTATCACTTCACTCCTTACCACTACACGCCGGGTGTCGGGATCGTCTTCCTGCCGGTCTTCATCCTGCTGGCGTTTGCCACAGCGTTTGCCTCCGGTCTTTGGATCTCCGCGCTGATGGTGCGCTACCGGGATTTCCGCTACATCGTGCCGTTTGTGGTGCAGTTCGGTCTTTATCTCTCACCGGTGGCTTTCACCAGCAATGTCGTCCCTGCGGAATGGCGCCTGCTCTATTCCGTGAACCCGATGGTGGGCGTGATCGACGGCTTCCGTTGGACGGTTCTGGGAGAAACGATGTATTGGCCCGGATTCTATATCTCGATGGGCGTGGTGTTTTTCCTGATCGTTTCGGGCATCTGGTATTTCCGGAAAACCGAGCGCACCTTCGCCGATGTGATCTGAGCGGAGCGCCTGCATCCGTTCACCCCCCCCAATTTATACGTCTTCATTTGAAAATCAGTTATGAGTGATTCCATTATTTCCGTCGAAAATCTATCAAAGCGCTACCTCATCGGCCGCAACACGGAGCACGGCGACGGCCTGCGGCACATCCTCGAGCGCGCGGTGCGTTCGCCGTTCGGCTGGATGAAAAACGGAGCCCGGGAGAACAACGCGAAGACCGAGGAGTTCTGGGCCGTGCGCGACGTGAGCGTGGAAATCAAAAGAGGCGACATGGTCGGCATCATCGGCCGCAACGGCGCCGGTAAATCGACGCTGCTCAAGCTGCTGAGCCGCATCACCGAGCCGACGCGGGGCAAGATCAGCCTGCGCGGGCGGGTGGCGAGTCTGCTGGAAGTGGGCACCGGTTTCCATCCGGAGCTGACCGGACGCGAGAACATTTTCCTCAACGGAGCGATCCTCGGAATGAGCCGCGTGGAGATCAAACGCAAGTTCGACGAGATCACCGCCTTCGCCGAGATCGACAAGTTTCTCGACACTCCCGTGAAGCGCTACAGCAGCGGAATGTATGTGCGCCTCGCCTTCGCGGTGGCGGCGCACCTTGAGCCGGAAATCCTGATCGTGGACGAGGTGCTGGCCGTGGGTGATGCGGAGTTCCAGAAAAAATGCATGGGCAAGATGGGTGACGTTTCCTCGCAGGGCCGCACGGTTCTGCTGGTCAGCCACCAGATGCCGGCCATCCAGAATCTCTGCAACCGCTGCATCCTGATGGACCGCGGACAGCTGATCCAGGAAGGAAAAACCGATGACATCGTGAACGCCTACATGTCCAAGGGGGCCGAACTGGCCACTGGTGGACTGGCGGACCGCAAGGACCGCGCGGGCAAGGGCGATATCCGGGTGACATCGATCGATCTCCGCGACCAGTCCGGCGAGAAGATCCTCGAAGCCATCGCCGGGAACAACACCGTGCTCAGCCTCGGCTACGAGGTGAAGGACGGCAAGGACCTCGAGTCCTGCATCGTCTGCGTGGAAATTTGCAAGGACATGAAAAAATTCTTCGCCCTTTCCTCGGACCTGGTGGATCGCCGCAAACTCACGCTCTCCGGCAAGGGCCGCATCGATTTCATGATCCCCGAGTGGCCGCTTTCCGGCGGAACCTATCACGTGAACATCTACATCGAATCGGAGAAGGTCATGCAGGACTACTTGAACGACGCCTCGGTGATCGACACGATCGATGGCGATTACTACGGCACCGGAAAACTCCACCACGAAGGTTGGCAGGGGACCGCGGTTCTCGTCCGGCACTCATGGAATCTGGTTCAGGAAGCGTGAGCGTCCCCAAGGAATCGACCCCCGACCCTTCCGATATGGCCAAAGTCGAAAAAATCATCATTGCCTGTTATAATGGCGATTTCTGGCAGACGAAAATCTGCGTCGCCAGCATCCGCCATTGGTATCCGGACATCCCGATTTTCCTTCTCAAGGATTATCTCAAGGGGGATTTTCCGACCGCCGAGATGGAGGAGAAGCTCAACGTGAGCGTCATCGACCTGAAGAGGAAGAAGTTCGGCTGGGGTGTTTCCAAGTTCGAGCCTTACTACTTCGACAAGCGCGAGCGGGTTCTGATTCTGGATTCGGACATCATCTTCGTCGGTCCGGTGCTGGATCGTGTGGAGCAGTTCGACGAGGACTTCGTGCTTTCCTGCGAGTTTCCGGAAGATCCTCACGCGGTGTGGTTCAAGGAAACCTATTACGATCTGAAAAAGCTCCAGGAAACGCTCGATCCGGATTTCCAGTATCCCGGTTACGTTTTCAACACCGGCCAGCTTGTCTGCCACACGGGACTTTTCAAGCCGGAGGATTTCCGTGATTTCGTCGACTACGGCGGCGAGGTTCCCGTGATCAAGCACAACAGCGTGCTGGCTTGCGCGGACCAGGGGATTCTGAACTACCTGCTGCCGACCATGGAGCGGGAAGGAAAAGTGACCATCAAGGCGGACCTCTATCAAATCTGGTCGAAAAGCGATCTGGCGAAAACCTTCGACCTCGCGGAGATCAAAAAGGGTGGGGGATATCCCTACATGATCCACTGGGCGGGCGATCACTCCCGCTGCATCCGTTTCCTCCAGCGGCCGGATCTGCTCTGGTTTTTCCAAGAGCAGTATTACAAGCGGCTGCCGCTGGGTGAATTGAAAAGGCGGTATTTCAACGCGGACCGGCTGGTCACCCACTACTGGAACCGGCTTCTAAAACTCTACGTGAACCCGTTTATCGTCAAATACTTCGGCAAGTCGAAGTCCTGACGGACCGCTCGCTAACGAATTTTCTTTCCATACGACCGCCGGCCACCCCGGCGGTTTTTTGCGTTTCGTGGCAAAGACCCCCAAGTAGCTCTGGGAAGTTTTTCACGACTTGCGATTGATATTACGCGATCACGTGGTTACCGGGGGCGGCCTTCGTGATAAGGTTTTGCTCTGGATGCAGTAGTTTTTACAGACAAAAGCTGCGGGCAGCCTCCCCCCCGTAATGAAACGTACCCTGAAATCCCGGAATAACGGTCGCCTTGGTTTGGTGATCCTTTGGCTTGTGGCCGTTTTCAGGCATTGGCTGGCCGCGGATTCCCATCTGTTTGCGGTGCCGAGCATCACCGGCCGGAGAGACGGCAAGGCTCCCGATAACATCTTGACGAAAGGCAGCTCCTTGGCCCTCAATGGGGTAGGTTCGCCCGTTGGCGTCACCTCTCCCCCCATTCTGCGAACAGCGAATTTTTGCTGTCGCTATTTTCCCATCCCCTCCCTCCTGAACCGGGCGCGAATCTCCTGCTGATCTGGCACGCTTATCGCACATCCTCCCCATCCCTCCCCATCCCAATGAAGTCCTTCAAGCGATTCTTCCAACCCTTGGCCGTTGTTCTGGCCGCGGGTTTCAGTATCGAAATTTCCGCCGCTGACGCACCTCCGGTGCGGATCCTGCCTCTCGGCGATTCGATCACTCTCGGCTGCTGCAGCGGCGCTTTCACCGAGGGTGGCTATCGCACCCGCCTGCACTCGCTGCTGACGGGGGAAGGGTTCAACGTCGATTTTGTCGGCACGCAGAAGGATGACAACAATCCGGCGCTTCCGGACGTGGACCACGAGGGACACGGCGGTTTCCACATCGCTGATATCCGCAGTGGCCTGCCGGTCTGGCTGAAGGAGGACAAGGATCCGGACGTCATTCTTCTCCACATCGGGACCAATGATTTTTCGACCAACAGCACTGTCTCCGCCACCCAGAACGCCTTGAAGGGTCTGCTTGCCGATCTCGCGACGGCCCGGCCTTATGCGAAAATCATCGTTTCCAGTCTGATCGTCCGCACGGACAATCCGGCCATCGAGGCCTTGCAGCAGGCGTATAATCAATCGCTCCCGGGAATCGTCAGCGAGCAGGTCTCGCTCGGCCGCGAGGTCTATTTCCTCGACATGCACTCAGTGCTGGACCCGGACGACCTCAACGAAGGCGTCCACCCGAAGATCGCCGGATATGAGAAAATGGCCGATGCCTGGCTCCCCGCGATCAGCGAGGTGATCACTCCGCTCGGCACCGCGAATCCGCCGGCGATCGCCCGCGTCGATGCCCGCCAGGATCTCACCCACGTTACCGTCACCTTCAGCAAGCCCGTCGAAGACGCGGCGGCCACGGTTTCGAATTTCACACTCAGCGGCGGCATCGGCATCACGGGTGCCGAGCTCGACGCGGTGTCGAAACGCACCGTCACCCTGACCACCACCACGCAGTCGGTCGGCACCCTTTACAACCTCACCGCCAGCGGTGTGCGGGACAGGACGCCGGAGCAAAATGAGATCTCGCCGGGAGCTGGCAGAAATTTCACCTCACGCACTCTGCTCGACGGCAGTTTCGAAGCGAACGGGACGGGTTGGGCGAAGGACGGAAGCAGCCAGGTCTACGACGCGCTGCCTTCCACTCCGGCGACCGACGGTTCCAAGCTGATGGTTTTCAATGGTCTCGACACTCCTACGGGTGGCGAGGTTTCGCAGACAGTGGTCACGATCCCGGGGAAAAAGTACAAGCTCGGATTCGACGTCGGCGTTTTCAGCAGCGGCTCGCAGTCGCTTCAGGTTTCCGTCGAAGGCAACAACTCCACCGTCCTCTCGCAGACGGAAAACGTTTCCGGAAACTCTCCGGACAGCACGCTCTGGGCGAACCGAAACTATGAATTCACCGCTAACAGCCTCTCGACGACCGTCACCTTTCAAGACACTTCCCCATCCACCCAGAATGCGGATCTCCTGCTCGACGACGTTCGCCTGAATCAGACGATCACACCCATCCTCACCGTGAACTCGACGCCCGCCACCGGAGTCAGCGTGACGGTGAGCCCCAACGACCTCAGTGCGAACGGCAACGGAACCACCAATTTCACCCGGACCTACAACGAAAGCACCTCGGTGAGCCTCACGGCTCCGGCCACCTCCGGCAGCAAATTCTTCGACCGCTGGCTGAAGGATTCCGCAAACCACAGCCTCACCGCCGCCACCAGCGTCACCATGGACGCGGACCACACGATGACAGCCGACTACCGGATCCTGAAAAACGGCAGCTTCGAATTCGGCACCCCGGCAAATGTCGGGACGGTGACGGATTGGACGACTTCCGGCAATTTTTTCACCTACACTTCCGACGGCACCTACAACGCGAACGATTTCACCCGATTTTTGGTTTTCAACGGCGGAGACAGCACACCCAACGGAGTGATTTCCCAAACCTTCACCACCACTCCGGGTCAGACTTATCAGGTGAGTTTCGACCTTGGAACCTACGCCCTCAATACGAATCAACAGGACATCAAAGTGGAGATCACCGGCATCACCTCGCCGGTATCACAAACCGATTCCGTGGCCCGTGTTTTCGGTGACCCCAGTCTCAAGTGGGTCCCCAAGACCGCGACCTTCGTCGCCAGCGGAACCTCGGCGACCATTACGTTTACTGATGTCACGACAGTCGGCAATGGTAGCAGTGCGGACCTCTACCTCGATAACGTAAAGGTGTTGGAAACCTTCGCCAACACCGCACCCGTCGCGGTGAACGACTCTTATTCAACATCCATCAACGTGCCACTGACGGTCGCCGCCGCGAGTGGCGTCCTAGCCAATGACACGGATGCGCAAAGCAATCCGCTCACCGCTGCGGTCGTCGTCAACCCGACGCACGGCACCCTTTCCCTAGGCACCAACGGCGGTTTCACCTACACGCCCACCACCGGCTACACCGGTTCGGATTCTTTCACCTACAAGGCCAACGACGGCAGCTTGGATTCCAATGTCGCCACGGTGAGCCTGACCATCACCTCGGTTGCTTCCGGAACCTTGACCAACGGCAGTTTCGAGCAGGGTTCGCCAGCCAATCTGGGGCCTGCTACTGGTTGGAACTTCAGCGCAAATTACCCGACCTCCGGTGCTCCGCTTTGTTACGTCCCTGACGGCGGTTACCCGGCGACGGTTGCCGACGGCGTCCGTCTGCTGATTTTCAACGCGGGTGGTGATGTTTTCACCGGCGCGGTTTCCCAGCAGTTCGCGACCACCCCTGGCCAGACTTATTCGCTCAACCTCAACACCGGCGTATTCTCCAACGGAACTTCGGGGCTGATCCAGAAGCTGGGAGTGACGGTCACCGGAACGGCGACACTTCTTTCCCAGGTGGAAACGCTCACCTCCACGAGCGGGACAGCAGCACTTGCTCTCAAAAGCTACTCGTTCACCGCGGACAGCGCCACCACCACGCTGATCCTGAGCGATGGTTCCTCCGCCGTCGGGCCCTCCGCCACCGGATCGGACCTGCTCGTGGACTACGTGCGCGTGGCGCTGGCATCTTCGAACACCGCCCCTGTCGCGACGAACGATACCTATTCCACCAATCAGAACACCGCTCTGGGCGTTTCGATCCCGGGTGTGCTTTCCAATGATACGGACGCCCAGTCCAATTCACTGACCGCCATCAAAGTGACCGATCCGGGTCACGGAACGGTGACGTTGAACTCGAATGGTAGTTTCACCTATACCCCCGCCAGCGGATACACCGGCCCTGATTCCTTCACTTACAAGGCGAACGACGGAAGCTTGGATTCCAACACGGCCACTGTCTCCATCACCGTCACCACTCCTCCGGTCACCATCCTGGCCAACGGCAGTTTTGAAAGCGGAGCCGTGGTTTCAGGAAGGGTCACCGCGCTGGACAACTGGAGTCCGCAGAACAGCGTCATCGGCTTCACCGGGGACTCCAACGACTACTATTCTACGGACGGCACCCGCCTCGCTGTCTTCAATGGCGGTGGGTCCGGGACCGACGGCATCATTTCCCAAACCTTCACCACCGTCGTCGGCCAGGCCTATCAGCTCAGCCTTGATGTGGGGATCTATGCCGGAGGAACGCCGAGCCTCAACCAGCGCCTTCTGGTAAAAGTGGACGGAACCTCCAACCTGCTGACCCAACAGGTGGGCAGGGGTTCAACCAATATTTCCAACGTCTCCCAGTGGGCCGGGGAAACCTTCACCTTCGTCGCGGGCAGCAGCAGCACCACCCTCACCCTGAGTGACGACGGCACGGGCTTCGCCTCGCCGGGATCGGATCTGCTCGTCGACCATGTCCAGATCACCGCCATCGCCAGCTCGCGCGTGCTTTCGGTCACCTCCTCGCCAGCTACCGGTTTCGCGGTCACGGTCAGCCCGGCCGACTTTGGCGGGCTGGGCGACGGTGCCACCAATTTCAGCCGCACCTACGCGAACAACACCGCCGTTACCCTGACAGCTCCCGCATTGTCCGGAGCGAATGCCTTCCAGAAGTGGCAGAAAAACGGCGTGGACCTCACGACCTCAATCACGGCGAACGTGACGATGGATGCGAACTACACGCTTAACGCCGTTTACGTCGTCAATAATGCGCCGTTCGCCAACGCGGACTCCTACACCACCAACGAGGATACGCCAAAAGTCGTCGCCGCGCCGGGTGTGCTCGCGAACGACTCCGACCCGAACAACGCATCCATCACTGCGGTTCTCAACGCCGGACCGAGCCACGGAACACTGACTCTGGATTCTGACGGCGGTTTCACCTACACTCCGGTCGCGAATTACAACGGCTCCGAGTCCTTCACCTATCACGCCAAGAACAGCACGCTCGATTCGCCGGTCGCCACCGTCAGCCTCACCATCACTGCGGTGAACGACCTTCCGGCGGCAGTCGCTCAATCGGTGCAAACCAACGAGGACACGGCTCTTCCGATCACCCTCGCCGGCACCGATGCGGATACGGCGGACGTCCTGACCTACGTGGTCGGTACCGCCTCACACGGCACCATCACCGGTACGGCTCCGAACATCACCTACACCCCGGCCCTGAACTACTTTGGCCCCGATAGCTTCACCTTCACGGTGAACGACGGTTCCGGCCCGTCCGATCCAGCGACCGTCACGATCAACGTCGTTTCCGTGGAAGACATCCCGGTGGCGGACGCGCAGTCTGTCTCGCTCACCGCCGCGACGTCGAAAGCGATCATCCTGACCGGCAGTGACGGTGATGGCCAAACACTCACCTTCGCGGTGGCAGCCAACCCAACGCACGGCACGCTTTCGGGCACGGCTCCGAACCTGACCTACACACCGGTCCAAACCTACACCGGTGCCGACAGCTTCACCTTCACCACCAGCGACGGGACGAACACTTCTCCGCCGGCGACCGTTTCGATCACCGTCAACGGAGTGCTGAAAAACGGCAGCTTCGAGTCGGTCACTGGCTTGATTCCTGATTTCTGGACGACATCCGGAAACTTCTCCGTCACCACCGCCTCCGCATCCCAGACGGCCACCAACGGCACCAAGTTCATTGCTTTCAACGACGGCAACCGGACTCCAAATGGCGTTTTCACCCAGAGTTTCCAAACCACAGCGGGCCAGCCCTATCAGGTTTTATTTGATCTGGGTGCCTACGGTGCCGCCTCCCAACAGAAAATCCGGGTCACGCTCACCGGCAGCTCCCAGCTCGTGACCGCCGATCACACCG
Source organism: Luteolibacter sp. (assembly GCA_039915545.1). Classification (GTDB taxonomy): domain Bacteria; phylum Verrucomicrobiota; class Verrucomicrobiia; order Verrucomicrobiales; family Akkermansiaceae; genus Luteolibacter. The sequence goes on along the minus strand of JBDSNC010000228.1, from coordinate 2,701 downwards.
CTACCGGCCCTGGCTCGAACAACACGGCGTGGGTGAACAACAAACTGGTGAACTTCATCGCAAACAGCGCCACCACGACCCTGAAATTTGAGGATGTTTCCACCACTTCCTTCAACGTGGACCTGATGCTCGACAATGTCCGTCTGAATCCCCAGCAGACCCGCACCCTGACAGTCGCCTCGTCGCCTGATCCGGGCATCAACGTGACCGTCAGCCCGTCCGACATCAACGGCAGCGGCAACGGCGTGAGCGGATTCACCCGCGTCTATTTCGATGGAGCCACCGTCAATCTCACCGCCCCGGCGGTGATCGCGGCCACGAATTTCCAGAAGTGGCAGAAAAACGGCACCGATCTGACGACCAACGTCGCCACCTCCGTCACCATGAACGCGGATTACACGCTGACGGCGGTTTACATCCCTAACGCACCCCCGTTGGCCACGGCTGACAGCTACTCGACCAACGAGGATGTCGCCCTCGTCGTCCCCGCCGCAACGGGCGTGCTCGCCAACGATACCGATCCGGAGTCCGTCGCGCTGACTGCCGTTCTCAATGTCGGCCCCACTCACGGAACACTCGCGCTCAACGCGACGAACGGCGGTTTCACTTACACTCCCAACGCGAATTATTTTGGCTCGGACTTTTTCACCTATCATGCCAGTGATGGGGTGGTCAGCTCGGCCATCACGACGGTCGCTCTTACGGTGAATTCCGTGAACGACGCTCCGGTGGGCGTGGCTGACAGCTACTCTACCAACGAGGACACTCCGCTGGTCGTTCCCGCCGCCACTGGCCTGCTTGCCAATGACACCGACGTGGAATCCGACCCCCTGACCGCAGTGGTGAACGTCGCTCCGGCCCACGGCAGTGTCACTCTCAACACGAACGGCAGCTTCACCTACACTCCCGTTGCGGATTTCAATGGATCGGACTCCTTCATCTATCACTCCAACGACGGTGCTGCCAATTCCGCGATCACGACGGTTTCCATCACGGTGAATCCGATCAACGACGCGCCGGTGGCGGTCGCGCAACCGGTGAACGCAACCGAGGATGTTCCTAAATCCATCACCCTGGTGGGAACCGATGTGGACGGCAACAGCCTGACCTATTCTGTCGGAACTCCGTCCCACGGCGGTCTGACCGGCACGGCCCCGAACCTGACCTATACTCCGGTGGCGAACTATTCCGGCACGGACAGCTTCACCTTCACGGTGAATGACGGGACGGTGGCTTCCGCGCCAGCGACGGTTTCCATCACCGTTGCCGCTGTGAACGACGCACCTGTGGCGACCGCGCAAGCGGTGAATGTGAATGAGGACGGCTCGGCTGCCATCACGCTGGCTGGCACGGACGTGGAAGGCAGCCCGCTCACCTTCACTGCGGGGACTGCTTCCCACGGTACGCTTTCCGGCACGGCTCCGAATCTGACCTACACTCCTGCGGCTAACTACAACGGCCCGGATAGTTTCACCTTCAAGGCCAACGACGGCACGGTGGACTCGGCATTTGCCACAGTTTCCATCACGGTGATCCCGGTGAACGACGCGCCATCGGCGGTCGCCCAGGCGGTGAACGCAACCGAGGATGTTGCCAAATCAATCACGCTTTCGGGAACCGACGTCGACGGCGACAACCTGACCTATTCCGTGGGCACGGTTTCGCACGGCACGCTTACCGGTACCGCACCGAATCTGACCTACACTCCTGCGACGAACTACAACGGTCCGGACAGTTTCAGCTTCACGGTAAGCGACGGTTTGCTGACCTCCGCCTCGGCAGATGTTTCCATCACGGTGGCTGCCGTCAATGATGCCCCGGCGGCGACGGCGCAACCGGTGAACGTCAGCGAGGATGGCTCGGTTTCAATCACGCTGACCGGCACGGACGTGGAAAACAGCCCGCTGACCTTCACCGCCGGTAATCCGGCGCACGGCAGCCTGAGCGGCACGGCTCCGAATCTGACCTACACTCCTTCGGCCAACTACAACGGACCTGATAGTTTCACCTTCACCGCCAATGATGGCACGGTGGACTCCGCTGCGGCGACAGTTTCCATCACGGTGGCTCCGGTCAATGACGCGCCGGTCGCGACCGCGCAATTGGTGAACGTGAACGAGGATGGCACGGTGGGCATCACACTCGCCGGGACGGACGTGGACGGCAATCTTCTGACCTTCACTGCGGGAAGCCCGTCCCACGGAACGCTTTCCGGCACGGCTCCGAATCTGACCTACACTCCGGTGGCAAACTACAACGGTCCTGATAGTTTCGACTTTGTCGCCAACGATGGCTTCGTGGACTCGGTGCCGGTGACGGTCTCCATCACGGTGGCTCCCATCAATGATGCGCCGGTTGCCGTCGCCCAATCGGTGAACGTGAATGAGGACGGCTCGCTCTCGATCACACTGTCCGGCACGGATGTGGAAACCAGCCCGCTGACCTACACGGTGGGAACTCCAACGCACGGCAGCGTGAGTGGCACGGCTCCAAATCTGACATACACTCCCGTCGTCAACTATTTCGGATCGGACAGCTTCAGCTTCACGGTGAACGACGGCACGGTGGACTCCGCTTCGGCCCTGGTTTCCATCACGGTGGCTGCGGTCAACGATGCGCCGGTTGCCTCTTCCGATTCGTATTCGACGGATGAAGACACCTCGTTGGTGATTCCCGCAAAGGGCGTGCTGGTGAACGACTC
>JBDSNC010000193.1:0-35951 GCA_039915545.1 Luteolibacter sp. | reverse complement strand
GTTTCCAGAATGTTGCGGCGTGTCTGCGACCGTCGCTGACTGAAAAACGACTTGCCAAAAACCACCCGCACCAGGAACCGCACAGAGGACTGTGCGGACCACTCCATATGGATGGATCACTTGATCCCCATATCCTTGCGCATCGCCTCCACCATCCTGATGTGGCGCAGGTCCTTTTCCTTGTCGGACTCGTTGTCGAAATTCAGGCCGTAAGGCCAGAAGTGCATGCGGTCCGCGTGAAGCACGGCATCCTTACCGTCGAATTCCTTGAGCTGCTCGTTCGCGTTTTTCCCGGTCCAGATGCCGTCCTTGATATTTTTCTGCCAGTTCGGATGGGTGCCGATCCCGAGCGTGTGGGCGATCTCATGCAGCGCCACCCGCCGGCTGATCGCCTGGCCCCAGTTGATCCAACCGTCGTAGTTCGAGTCAGCCGTCGGCGTCCCCGGGCTGTTGTTTGCGGTGAGTTCCTTTTTGAAACCGGCGTTTTTGTTATAAAACTCCACACCCGCGTCCATCGCGGCGACGATCGCCTTCTTCCTATCCTCCGGCCATTTTTCAGAGCCGCCGGACAGCTTGTAAGTGATGGAGCCCTTCGGCTTTTTCCGCGCTTCCTCCTCGTCGGCCGCCGCCTGGTCCGCGGCTTCCTTCTCCGACTTTTTGGTGGCCACGTATTTCTGATCCTCGCTGTTGAGCATCGCCACGGGAACCAGTGCGGTTTTACCGTTCAGCCTGCGCACCGTCACCGAATCGCCTTCCACTTTTACGAATTCGCCCGTCATTTCCCTGCCGTCCGCCGCCCGCCAGGTCCGGGATTCAGCGCGGAGCCCGGGAGCCAGCAGCGACCAGCCCAAAAGCAAAAGCAACACCAAGCCCGGAAGGCCGGGGGAAAATTTGGAGGAAAGCGCGGTGGATTTCATTTCCATGGGCTTCTGACTACGAGGAAACGCCTCTTGATCTCCAGCCCATTCGCAAAAACCAAACGGCCTTTTATGGGGATGACGACGGTGGTCTCCCCTCAAAACCCAACCCTCCAAGGTATCAGCCTGAAAACCGAAATGGATTTATCCGAGAAAGGAAGATGGGAACCACGGATTGCACGGAATCCACGGATAAGACGAGGGTTATGGAAGTCGATCGATTCACCCTTTGGGTGAATCGATTAGTTCTTGCAACTCATTCATTATCCGTGCCCATCCGTGCCCATCCGTGGTTCTATTTTCCCATTTAGGTTTATACAGGAGGAAACAGAGGTCGCAGAGATTCAATGATTTGGATTTGCAGATGACTCACAAAATCGCTCACCTTCCTGATGAGTGACTGAAATCGCCCAGGTGACTCATTCTCCGCTTCCTCTGTGCCCTCCTGTTCCAATTATCTTCCTTTCTGGCCGCCCGCCGCGTAGCTTATAAATCGCGCATTCCCCCACCGCGCGCCAGATGCCAATCATGGCGGATTCCCGACCGCCCATACCCATGGAACGACCATGAAATGCGATTGAGTTAATCAACGGACCGTTGACCGGCATCGGCGGATCAGAGCCAGCCGCATCCTCGGGTGTAGCACAAAGGCGCAGTAGAATAGATGCATTCACCGGCGGAACGAATGCCGATACCTGCAGTTGTGGTTGTCGCAATTCGTTTCCTGATCCGGGAAAAGATCAGGAAACGCACGATGGAAATCCAGCGGCCCCGGCCGGGCTACTGAACGAAGCGATCACGAAGCTCGGGACGCTTTTCTTTCGCGGCTCATTGGCTGGCGGAATGAATTCCGCGCTCCAGTTCAGTTCACCGCAGCGAGCCGTCGCTTTGTTTGATCGGAATGACTTACTTCTTCTTTTTCGCTTCGAGACCTTCCTTCACCTTCACTTCGATTTCGCCGTAGAGGGCGGCGTCGGACTTGAGGAGTTCCTTAGCGGCATCGCGGCCTTGGGCCATTTGGGTGCCGTTGTAGCTGAACCACGAGCCGCGTTTTTGGACGACTTCCATTTCAAGCGCCAGATCGAGCAACGAACCGGTCGAGGAAATACCCTCGTTATACATGATGTCGAACTCAGCCTCGGTGAACGGTGCTGCGACCTTGTTTTTGACGATTTTGACCTTGGTGCGGTTGCCGGTGACGGTGCCATCGGTGGACTTGATCGCACCGATGCGGCGGATGTCGACGCGGACGGAGGAGAAGAACTTGAGCGCACGGCCGCCGGGAGTGGTTTCCGGGTTGCCGAACATGACGCCGATTTTCTCGCGGATCTGGTTGGTGAAAATGCAGCAGGTCTGCGCTTTGGAAATGAGCGCTGTGAGTTTCCGCATCGCGGCGCTCATCAGACGGGCTTGGGCGCCGACGGTGGAATCGCCTATCTCGCCGTCGAGCTCCTGCTTAGTGACGAGCGCGGCCACGGAGTCGAGCACGATGACGGCGATCGCATTGGAGCGGACCAGCGCTTCACAAATCTGGAGGGCTTCCTCACCCGATGACGGTTGGGAAACAAGCAGGTCGTCCATGTTCACGCCAAGCTTGCGGGCGTATTGCGGATCGAGGGCGTGCTCGACGTCGATGAAGGCCGCGAGGCCACCGCGTTTCTGGGCTTGGGCGATGACGGTGAGCGTCAAAGTGGTCTTACCGGACGACTCGGGACCGAACACCTCGACGATCCGGCCGCAAGGGAAGCCGCCGACGCCGAGGGCGCGGTCGATCAGCAGGTTGCCGGTCGGGATGACATCGACATCGACACAGCGTTCGTCGCCGAGACGCATGATGGCGGATTCCCCGAACTCTTTCTGGATGTGCGAGATAGCAAGATCCAGATTGCGTTTTCGGGCTTCGTTGAGTTTTTCGTTTGCGGATTCTTCTGAGGATTGTTTGGCGGCCATGGCAATGTTTTGAGTTGCCGACTGTCTGACCGATCCAACGGCAGAACGCAAGAAAAAGATGTTCGCTCGAACAAAAAAGTGCCAATCCTGATTTTCCCGCCCCCGGTCACTTTGCCTCGATACTGAGGCGCGCCTTGCCCTCGGGGTCCTTGCCGGGATCCGCCGCCCAGATGACAGCAAAGCCTGTGTTGAGAGGCTTCGAGGATGCGTTGGACAACGTCATCGAGGAATTTTCCGAGGCCAGCAGGATGAATTTTTTCTCCTGATAGGAGCTGAATTCCAAGCTCAGGGCGGCGATGCCCGGGCCGTTGATTTCCTTCGACCCTGCCTCGACGTTCGCTGCGAGATCCTGTTTGTGGCTCTTGCCATCGGTCCATTTCAACTGGAGTCGGTCTTTCTCGATTCTCTGCTCGAAAGCCCTCGCCGCCTTTTTCGCATCCTCCTTGGGATCGGCCTTTTTCTCCTTCGCGCTGGCATAGGCATCCGGGAAATTGACGCGGATGACGAACCGCAGGGGATTTTTCAGAGTCCCCTGTTCGAGCAATTTACCACCTACGGAAACCGCCCCTTTCTCCTCGCTGACGCAGGCCTCGAATCCCGCATCCCCCGCGACCTTGCCGCGGATCACGATGTTGTTCAGCTTGGTCGTCGCCGCTTGGGTGGACTCCAAGGTTTCGGGCTTGACCGACTTCGCGACGACTTTCCCGTCAGGCAGCGTTTCCTGGATCTGGAAATCCACCGACACCGCCAGCTTCGAACTGACCGGGTCCCCCTTTTGCCCGATCACCTCGATCTTCCCCCTGCCTTGGGTGGTCACCGAGAATTGATACTGCTTGCTCTCATGCGCCAGGAAACAGCCCACCCATTTCCTGTCGTCCAGCGATGGCAGCTCCGCCCTCGCGGAATCGGCGCCGGAGACGCCAGCTAGAAGACATGCCACAAAACCCGCGCGGAAAGATCTAACATTCATACCGCCAGACAAGAGCATTTCACCCCGCACGACGAGCGAAAAAAGACGTTACAGGTAGCTCACCAGTCCCTCCACCGTTTCCCCATCCAGCCTGCGGACCAGCGCGATCGTCAGCGAAAGCAGGTGCAGGTAGTCGTTCACATCGATGATCGCATTGTGAGAATGGATGTAGCGCGCCGGGACGCCGAGCACGATGCTCGGGATGCCCTCGTTCGCCTGATGGAACGAGCCCGCGTCCGTGCCGCCGCTGCGCCGCACCGTGACCTGATGGGGAATCCCCTCCTGCTGGGCGGTCTCGATCGCCAGCCGCGCCAGCCGCGGGTTCGTGATCGCCGAGGGATCAAACATCCGGATCTGCACACCGCCGCCGAGCCTGCCTTGGCAATCGCCACGGAACATTCCCGGCGTGTCGTCCGCCGGCGGTCCTTCCAGCACGATCACGACGTCCGGCTTGATGAAATTCGCCGCTGTCTTCGCCCCGCGCAGGCCGACCTCCTCCTGCACCGTGCCACAGAGGATCAGGCGGTTCGGGTGTTTTGATTGTGATAAAATCTGCCCCGCTTGGATCACTCCCGCCATGCCCACCCGGTTGTCGAAGGCCTTCGCCATGAACCAGTCGTCACGCGCCATCGGCGTGAACTCCGAACACGGCGCGATCGGATCGCCTAACGAAATCCCGAATTCCTCCACCACGTCCCGCCGCGACTCCGCGCCGATGTCGATGAACATCTGGTCGATGGTCATCACCTGCCTGCGTTGCGCCTCCGGTAGGAAATGCGGCGGCCGCGAGGAAACCACACCGAGGATCTTGTCACCACCGCGTGTCAGGATTTCCACCCGCTGGGAAAGAAGGTTGTGCTCCCACCACCCGCCGATCGCCACAAACTGGATGAAACCGTCCAGCGTGATGTTCTGCACCATGAAGCCCACCTCATCCATGTGCCCCGCCACCAGCACGCGCGGGCCGGTGCCGTTCGTCTCGCAGAAAACCGAGCCGTTGTTGTCCGTCGAGAGTTCGCCGCATTCCCCCAGCTCATCCACGAAAATCGCCCGCACCTCATCCTCATGCCCCGAGACAGAATGGGCCTCCGTCAACTCCTGCAACAATGAAACGGCTTTCGTTCGCATGGGAAAAACCTGCGGAAATCAGCCGCGCCTTCCAAGCATCATCTTCAAAGCCCAGCCACTGTTTCCAGCATCACTGACTTCACCTCTCCCCAGGTCCGACCACCCAACGGAATGGGATCCGGCTCCAGTTCGGCATCTTCAAACCACGCAAGGCTCCGGATCACGGTAAAAGGATCGCTGGACGGATATTTCCCGGTGAAAAATCCGATCATCTCGCGGATCCCGAAGCACTCTAGCAGCTCCACAAGATCGTAAAAATCCTTCTTTGATCCACGATTCGCAATCGCGTTGAGCTTCATCGCAGCGAGGTCAGGTAGGGAAATCAGCGTGATCCCGTCGATCACCTCGTTCGGGGAAAGAACCGGATAAGCATGGCGCAGCAAATCCAGTTTCACTCCTCCCGCATCCACCGTCAGGGAGTTCACCGCGCGGCCCGTCACGGTGGCGGCGTGCAACTCCAGCTTTTCAAATACCTCTTCCGTCGAAAACCCACCCGTCGTGAAGAAATCCAGATCCACCGACAAGCGATGCCCGAACCGCAGCGCGAGCGAAGTTCCGCCACCGAGTGCAAAGTCCCGCAGAGCCGCCTTCGGAGCCAGCTCCACAAGCAGCACTCTCACGGATTCGGGAACGGCATCGAAGCGGAGCATCGGAATGAGGATGGCGGGAGTTGGAACCAGGCACAACAAAATGCGAACGGCCGCGGTTGGAGGCTGCGCAGGCCCGTCACCAGTTCCGCCAGTTTCGGCTTTCCATAATGAGCCACGAGAATCTGCCAATCCGCCCAGCGTCCGTATTCCAGCACCCGTTTCGCCAGCCACGCCCCATGCCGTTCCGGATCAATCCCGGCCCGGTCCACATCCCAGAACAGATGGTCTGACAGTGCTGTCACACCGGGATTCTACCGCCTGCGCGCTGCTGGTTTCAATCCGCAATTCCCGCACTCCATCCGCACGCAGTTCAAACCTAAGTTTGTCAGGTTAGAAGACGAAGCCGTTGAGAAAATCGATCTCCGGCTACTTGTTCATTAACCAGGATTTTATCCGAAACATTGGGGCTAGTGGTGGTCGGATGGCGCAGCTTCGCGTTGGGGAATTTTCGGCGGCATCACCTTGCGACACTTGCCCATACTGGTGAGCAACGCTCGCACCTTGGGATCGCTGTAGTAGTTGAGAAGTTACGCCTCGTCACCTTTCAGTGTGGTCGGAGCAAACGACTCATCTTTGTGATCGGCCTTCATAGGATGCGTCTTCTGCAATTCTGCAGGTGACCTCGTGAAACATCCGCCTGCCGCAGTGGGCGTTGACGTGCGCCCCGGGGTCGCAGGGCCAGGTTTCCCCGGGTGTGAATTTGTCCACCGCAGGCGCGGATCACCCCCATTTTCCCCCGTATTCCATCTTGGCAGGACCGACTTCGCTGCCTAGCGTCGCCCTCTTCGATGTCCGCCAAGAACAAATTTCACTTCACCGGGATCTGTGGCACGGCCATGGGTGCCGTCGCCGCCGCCATGAAACAACGCGGATTCGCCGTCACCGGTTCCGATGCGAACGTTTACCCACCGATGTCGGATTTCCTCCGCGGCCAGGGCATCACGCTGACGGAAGGCTACTCCGAGGAAAACATCCCGGCGGACACGGACGTGGTCATCATCGGCAACGCCATTTCCCGCGGAAACCCCGAGGCCGAGGCCGCGCTCGACCGCAAGCTGCTTTACCATTCCCTGCCCGAGGTGATGAAGGAGTTCTTCCTGCGCGGAAAACGCAATTTCGTCGTCTCCGGCACCCACGGGAAAACCACCACCTCTTCGATGCTGGCGTGGATCTTCAAAAGCGCCGGCCGCGATCCCGGCTACATGATCGGCGGGCTGCCGAAAAACCTCGGCTGTGGCGCGCATTTCACCGACTCCGAATTCAACGTGCTCGAGGGCGACGAATACGACACCGCCTTCTTCGACAAGCGTTCGAAATTCCTCCACTACCTGCCCGAATGCGTCGTCGTGAACAACGTGGAATTCGACCACGCGGACATTTATAACAACATCGACGAGATCAAGCTCACCTTCCGCCGCCTGCTCAACATCGTCCCGCGCGGCGGCGTGGCGCTCGTCAATGGCGACGAGCAAAACTGCCTCGACGTGGCCGCGAAAGCGCCCTGCCCCGTCACCACCGTCGGCTTCGGGGAAAACTGCACGCTGCGCATCGAGAATGTTTCCTACGACACCGACGGCAGCAGCTTCACCCTCGGCGGCGAATCCTACTCCGTGCCGATGACCGGCGAGTTCAACGTCCGCAACGCCGCGATGGCCACCGCCGCCGCGACCTTCGCCGGACTCACACCCGATGAAATCCGCGCCGGACTCGAATCCTTCGACGGCGTCGCCCGCCGCCAGGAGCTCAAGGGCGAGGTGAACGGCATCAAGGTCATCGACGATTTCGCCCACCACCCCACCGCCATCCGCCTCGCCGTGCAGAGCCTGCGCCAGCGTCATCCGGATTCGCGGCTGTGGATCTTGTTCGAACCACGGTCCAACACCACGCGCCGCGCCGTTTTCCAAAACGAACTTGCGGAAGCGCTCGCGCTCGCCAATTTCGCCGTCGTCTCCGCCATTCCGGACCTTCACAAGATCCCGGAAAACGACCGGCTCAATCCCGACAAGCTCTCCGCCGACATCGACCGCCTCGGCGGCAAGGCCTGGTATCTGCCGGATCTCGAAACCATCATCGCCACCGTCACCGAAAACGCCCTGCCCGGCGACATCATCGCCGTGCTCAGCAACGGCGGCTTCGGCGGTATCCATCAGAAACTCCTCACCGCCCTCGCGGAAACCAACGCCCTCACTTCGAAATGAACCGGCACCTCATTCTATCAGCCATCATCCTGCTCGCCAGCCCCATCGCCCTCACCTCCTGCTTCAGCAGCTCCAAGGTGAACAGCAAGAACGAAGCCAGCGTCGGCAAACAGCTCACCGATCTGGACGCCGCCTACCGCCAGGGCATCATCACCGAGAAGGAATATCTGAAGCTGAGGAAGGCGATCATCAGCAAGAACGACTGACGAGGGAAGTGTCGGGCGCTCAGGAACCGACGTAAACCATCGTCCGATAGTCAATGCCCACCCGCCCGTCCTGCTGGTGACGGTCGAAGATCGCACGCAGCCCGGCCATCATCGGCTCATGCTGCGGCCGGCCTTCTGCGGGAGCATAGGATGACGAAAGCAGACGACCTTTCAACGACTCGAAATCAAACGACTGCGTGTTTGAAAACTCACGGGTCATGAAATTCCCCAGGAAAAACAGCCGCATTCTTTCCTCATCGGTTTTCTCATGCCGGATCGCCTGATAGTCCGTGCCGTAGGTCAGCAGCAGCTGCTCGTAGTCGATGAGAAACCGGGTCGCATCCAGCAGCCGCTCGTTCCAGATCAGGATGACTTTCCCATCAGGTTTCAGGATTCGCGAAAACTCGGTGCGCGTTTCCGGCACGTCGAACCAATGGAACGCCTGGGCCGCCACCACGAAATCCATGCAGTCGTCCGCCAGCGTCGTGGCCTGTGCCTTGCCATCCACGCTGCGGAAATCCGGATAGTGGCTCAGCAACCGCTCCGCAGCTTCCCGCATCGCCGGATTCGGCTCCACGCCATGGACCACACATCCGGCCCGGAGAAACAACTCCGCCGAAATCCCGGTGCCCGATCCGACGTCCGCGATCACCGAGCCTGCGGTGAGGCCCGTTTCCTCCCGCAACATTTCCACAATCTCCTGCGGATAGCCGGGCCGGTAGCGGACATAATTTTCCACACGGTCCGAGAACCGTTCTTCGGAGGAGGGCGAAACGGAATGGCTCACGGCCGGAAACCTGAATGCATGGAGTAGTTTCCGCAAGAGCCGGCTCCCCAATTTGCGTTCTGGCGGATCGGTTTTAGCTTCCGCCAATGATTCCATTTTCCGTTCTCGATCTGGCCCCGATTGCCGCAGGAAGCGATGCCGGGCAGGCATTCAAAAACAGCCTGGATCTCGCGCAACATGCCGAGCGCTGGGGATTTCACCGCTACTGGCTGGCGGAGCACCACAACATGCCGGGCATCGCCAGCGCGGCGACCTCGGTGGTCATCGGCCATATCGCGGGCGGCACATCGACGATCCGGGTGGGCTCCGGCGGAGTCATGCTGCCGAACCACGCGCCGCTGGTGATCGCCGAGCAGTTCGGCACGCTGGAGGCACTTTATCCGGGCCGCATCGATCTCGGACTGGGACGCGCGCCGGGCGGAGACCAGCTCACGGCGCATGCCCTGCGCCGCAATCTGGGCAGCAGTGGCGATACGTTCCCTCAGGACGTCCGCGAGCTTCAGTCGTATTTCCGTCCGGCGCAAAACGGGCAGCCGTTGCAAGCGGTGCCCGGTGCCGGACTCAACGTGCCGCTGTATTTGTTAGGATCGAGCGATTTCAGCGCGAGGCTGGCGGCGGAACTCGGATTGCCATTTGCCTTCGCGTCCCACTTCGCGCCGGATTATCTCAAAACGGCACTCGCTCTCTATCGGCGCGATTTCAAACCCTCGGCGGCAAACGAAAAACCGCATGCCATCGTCGGAGTGAACATCTTCGCCGCAGACACCGATGCCGAAGCCCGGCGGCTGTTCACCTCGCTTCTCCAACAGTTCCTCAACCTGATCCGTGGAAATCCAGGCAAGCTCCAACCACCTGTGGAAGAAACCGAAATGCGATGGTCGCCTGCGGAAGACCAGCACGTCCAACGCATGACCCGTTATTCGTTGGTCGGCTCTCCGAAGACGACCCGCCGGGGAATCGATGAGATCCTGCGTGATACCGGCGCGGACGAACTCATCGCCACCGCCCAGATCTTCGACCACGCCGCGCGGCTGCGCTCGTTTGAGATTTTCGCGGAGGTGATGAAGTCGATCGGCTAATGTGGACGTGGTTGCTGCGTCTCGCGGCAACGAATCAAGCGTTGATACCAAAATCTGATGGAAAACACTGCGGCGAGACGCCGCAACCACGTTCAAGCACCGCCTATCAACTGTTCCACCAGACGCGGAACCACCTCCGTCGCGGCTCCTTCCATCCGTTCGTGAAACAAGGAGGATTTGTCAGTGGCGGCAAGGTTCACCTCGATCGTGTGCGCGCCGCCGAGGGCAGCGGTCATGAAAAACGTCGCCGCCGGATAGACAACGGCGGAGGTGCCGATGGCGATGAACCGATCCGCATTCTCCAGCGCGGTCTGGATTTCATCCAAGTGATAGGGCATCTCGCCGAACCAGACGATGTCCGGACGCATGCCGCCTGCGCGGTTGCACGACGTACAGCGATCAGAAACTTGGAGGTCCTCATGGCATTCCGAAACCACGCCGCACCATTCGCAGCGTTTTTTGAGAAGCTCGCCGTGGAGGTGGAGCAGGCGCTGGCTGCCTGCGCGCTCGTGGAGGTCGTCGACGTTCTGGGTGACGATCAGGAAGTCGTGTCCGAAATGTTCCTCGAGCCGCGCGAGCGCCGTGTGGGCGGCGTTCGGTTTCACCTCGGCGAGCTGGCGGCGGCGCTGGTTGTAGAAGTCGTGCACCAGTTTGGCGTTTCTGCCAAATGCCTGCGGCGTGGCCACGTCCTCGACCCGATGCCCTTCCCACAGCCCATCGCCGTCGCGGAACGTTTTCAGTCCGGATTCCGCCGAAATTCCCGCACCGGTGAGGATGACGATTTTCATGAGGTGAGGAAATGGAATTGTGAACAACGTGGCAAGCGGCGATGGCAGAACCACTTACACAAGCCGTGAAAAAAAATGCAAATTTCTCGAAACTTTCCGGGGTCGGCCGACGTTTATTCCTATGTTGCTGGTGTGATTATTTTATGGGCGGCCACCGCTTCGCGGTCTTGCGCGGCTCGGGGCGACGGCGGCTCACTGGTTTCTAAGAAGGCGGCGGGGATTTCACCCGCCGCCTTCGCTTTTTAAGGAGGGGGGTGGGACTGTGGCCCACCCGTCCGGAAGTGGGGGTAATATCATTCGGGAAAAGGTGAACTGCGGGAGAGTCATGGCACTTCGTTTTTTCGGCAGTTCACCCCGGTTGGTAAATAGGTGATTCGCTTGTGCCGGAGAAGTCGGCCGAAGTCCGACCCTCCTTATCGGCTCAGCCAGCTAACGGCGGATTTCGCGGCGCGGGTGGCGGTGGCGAAGCAGCCTTGCATGAGGTAGCCGCCGGTGGGCGCTTCCCAGTCGATCATCTCACCGGCGATGAAAATCCCCGGGAGCTTTTTCAACATGAGCGAGCGGTCGGTTTCGCTCCAACAGATCCCGCCGGCAGAGGAGATGGCTTCGTCGATGGGGCGGGGGTTCGTGAGCGGAATGAGGCAGTGCTTTGCTTCGCGGGCAACCGACTCCGCATCGCTGTAAGTTTTCTGTGAGAGAATGGCGTGCGCGGGATCGCTGAGTTTCCAGCGGACGCGGGCTTCGTCGAGAAAATCGCGTTTCACGGACCGCATCTTCGCGACGAGCTGCTCGTGGGTGAAGGTTGGTTTGAAATCGATGGCGATGGCCGGCTCCGGCATCGCACGGAGGACGGCACCGAGTTGATAGATCGCGCCGCCTTCGAGGCCGTAACGGGTGAGCATGAGCTCGCCGACCGCCAGTTGTCCGCCCGCGCGGACGTGGAGGTTCTTGATCGGTTTTCCTTCGGCAGCGGTTAGGATTTCAGGAGGCCATTCGTGCTCCCAACCGCAGTTGGCGGGAGCGAGCGGGTTTTGGGCGATGCCGAGTTTTTCAAACATCCCCTGCCACGCTCCGTCCGAGCCGGTCTTCGCCCACGATCCACCGCCGAGGGCGAAAACGACGGCATTCGCGGTGGCGGAGGTACCGTTGGCGAATCCGAGTTGATAGGGCGGACCGGTTTCCAAGCTGACACAGCGGTGGTTCATTTCAAACCGCACGCCGAGGCCGCGCAGCCGCTCGATCCAGCGGCGCAACATGGGCGCGGCCTTCAGCGCTTTCGGATATACGCGGCCGCTGGTCGCCTGGAAGGTTTCCACTCCGAGGTCCGCCGCCCATTGGCGCAGCGCGGCGGGATCGAAGTCCGCGAGCAGGTCGTCCCAAATTCCAGGCGGCTGGCCGGGACCGGAGTAGCGGGTGGTGAATTTTTCCAGCGTCTCGCCGTGGGTGAGGTTCAGCCCGCCTTTTCCCGCGACGAGGAATTTCCGCCCGACGGACGGTTTCCCATCGAAAAGCGTGACTTGCACGCCCGCCGAGGCAGCTACTTCCGCCGCCCGGAGGCCGGCCGGGCCGCCGCCGATGACGGCGAGTTGGGGGGAAGTTGAGAGTTGAGAGTTGATGGTTGAGAGTAAGAGGCCGAGAAAAACAAGAGTCGATCTCATATCGTGCTTGCAAGTGGCTGGGTTGACACAAACCCCGCACACCGCCATGGTGCGCTCGCTTCCGCTTTTATCATGATATTCAAAAGTCTCTGTCGCCACGCCGGAATCGGCGCGAACTCCTATCTGCTCCAAACCGAATCCGCCAGAATCGTGCTGGACGCGGGCATGCACCCGAAACACGAAGGCTCCGAGGCGATCCCCCATTACGAGTTTGTCGAAGCCGGAACCGCAGACTCGATCATCATCACCCACTCCCACCTGGACCACGTGGGAACGCTGCCGGTTTTCCTCCAGGATCAGCCACAGGCAAAGGTTTTTCTCTCTCCCGAGACCTCCGAACTGGCGACTGCGATGCTCCACAACTCAGTGAACGTGATGCAGGCGAAACGCGTCGAGCACGGCATCGCCGAGTATCCGCTTTTCGAACACCGCGAGCTGGACCAGATCGAGGAATGCTTCGAGCTGCGGGGCATCGAGAAGCCGTTTTTCCTCGATCACGGAGACACGGTGAAGGCGACTTTCCATGACGCCGGGCACATCCTCGGCTCGGTCGGCGTGACGATCGAAGCGGAAGGAAAACGCATTTTCTACACCGGCGATGTGAATTTCGAGCACTCCACGATCCAAAAAGGCGCATTATTTCCGACCGAAACCGTCGACGCCCTGATCGTGGAAACCACCCGCGGCGAGCAGGAACGCACACCCGGATACGCCCGCGCCGACGAGGAAAACGCGCTCGCCGAGGCCATCGCCAACGTCATCGCACGCAAGGGCTCGGTGCTGATCCCGGTTTTCGCGATGGGCAAGACGCAGGAGGTCCTCGCGATGCTGCACCGCTTCAAAAAGGAAGGGCTCATCCCGAAAAAGACGCCGGTTTACATCGGCGGCCTGAGCACGAAAATGACGAACGTTTACGACCGTTTCACCGACTCCTCCCGCCGCCACCTCGCCGGATTCCGCTTCCTCAAGGACATGGAACTCGAGGCCGGCAGTAAAAAACGCAAGGGCCCGATCCCCTTCCACCCCGGCTGCATCTACGCCCTTTCCAGCGGCATGATGTCCGAAAAAACCGTTTCCAACAATTTCGCCCGCCAAGGAGTTCTGGAAAATGCCAAGCACGGCCTGTTTTTCGTCGGATACGCGGATCCCGAGACGCCGGGCGGCAAGATCCGCACCGCGAAACAAGGTGATTCCATCGTGCTCGATCCCGCCTATCCACCGGTGAAGCTGAATTGCGAGACCCGCATCTTCGACTTCAGCGGCCACTCCACCCGGGATGCCATCGCCGATTACATCGTGGAAGTCGCGCCGACGAAGGTGTTCCTCGTCCACGGCGACGATGGCGCGGTCGACTGGTTCCGCGGGGAAATATCGCGCCGCCTGCCGGACACCGAAATCATCGTGCCCGAGCCCGGAATCGAATACGTCATCTGAAATTTCCCACCCCAGCCCCCATCATGTTAGCAGACACATCCACCATTTCCGTGCTTTCCAGCGTCCTCCCGCAGATTGCCATCGTCGCCGCCATTTCCGGTCTGATCGGCTGGTCCATCCGCGGTAAATTCACCAAACAACCGGCAGCAAAACCCGCCGCTGCCGCCGCCCCGCAAGCCAAGGACCGCGCGAAAAACCTCGAAGCCGCGCTCGAAAAATCCAAGGACGCGCTCAAGACCCTCAAGTCCGAACACGAAGCGCTGAAGGCCACCGCCGTTTCCTCTGCCACACTCGAAAAGGCCAATACCGAACTGGACGCAGCCCGCAAATCGCTCGAAAGCGAAAGCAAACGCACCTCCACGCTCGAAGCCGATCTGAAGAAGGCCCAGGACACGATCAAGAATCTCAACAGCCGCGCCAACGATGGCGAAAAAGCGCAAAAGGACCGCAGTTTCGCCCTCGAAAACGAGCTTTCCAAAACCCGCCAGCAACTCGCCGTCCTCGAAGGCCGCCCGGACGACACCGCCGGACTCCACACGGAAATCGAACGCCTGCGTGAATCCGTCGCCGTCAGCACCCGCTTCGCCGGGGAAATGCGCAAGCGCGAGGCCTCCGCCGTGGAAGCCCTCGAAAAAGCCCAGGCCCAGCTCGCTGATCTCGGCAGCACACCGCGTGCGGCCACCGTGGTAATCAAAAAAGTCGGCCCTATCGGTGATTCAGACCGCGTCGCCGCCGCCAAAGCCGAGGTTCTGCGCCTGCTGGAAAGCAACAAACAAGCCGCGACTATCGTGGAACCAGCCGCCGCAGTCGTCGAGCCCGCCTTGGTGATCGCGGAACCCGAGCTTGCCCCCGCAGAGGCGGTCCTTGCCCCCTCGGAACCCCACCTTGCAGTCGCAGCAACGGACATTGAGTTCTCCGAGCCGAACCCTTCGGACGCAGAGACCCACCTTGCGGATGTGGATGCGGACCTTTCACCCGCCAAGCCGGCCCTTGTGGATGCCAAACTGGAAGTTGCGGATGCAGAGGCTAACCTTGCTGCTGCAGAAACGGACCTTTTGGATGCGGAGCCGAAGCTTTCGAGCGCCGAGCCTGAACTTGAGGCAGCAGAACCTTCCGAAGCTCCTCCAGCTCCGAAAAAAACACCGGTCCACGCCGAGCTTTTCTCGCTGGATTGATTTCAGCACGGGCACCTGCCCGGAAAACCTACCCAGCTGGTCGGGGCGGCGGGATTCGAACCCACGGCCTCCTCGTCCCGAACGAGGCGCGCTACCAGACTGCGCCACGCCCCGACTTCATCGAGCGCTGCATGATGCAGCAAAAACTGCGGAACGAATTTCCCAAATTCCGGCAGGCCCGCAAGCGGAAAGTTAGGTCGGCCGCGGGGAACACCGAACGAGGATAGTTCTTCAGGTAGCCCGCACAGTTCTCTGTGCGGACCACATTTCACCTGCCTGCCGAAAATGTGGAGGCGAACCTCCTGGCGATGAGGGCATCCAAGGAGAATTTTCCGGGGCCGAAGACGAGGATCACGAGGGTGACGCACAGATAGATGAAGGGCGCTGCGGCGGTGAAGTCGCTGATGCTGGCGAAGGCCTCGCGGTCGGCGGTGAGGTAGGCGACGATCATCGAGAAAAGCAGCGGCACGGAGATCAGGCGTGAGCAGAGGCCGATGAGGAGAAGGATGCCGCCAACCATTTCGAGACCGCCGACAAAGCCGGCGTGAAAGGCGGGCGCGGGGATTTTGAGGCTCTCGAAGAAGTGGGTGGTGCGGTCGAAATTGGCGAGCTTGCCTTTTCCAGTTAGAAAAAAGGTCCAGCCGATCATGATGCGGAGGAAGAGCAGGACAGCCGACTGCGCGCAGGGGGTGATCCGGGCGGCGACGCCGAGGAATTTTTCAATGAGTGGTTTCATGGGATTGGGGAGGTGGTTGAAAATGAAAAGGGCGGACTCCTGTCACTATGGAGCCCGCCCTGATTAAAGGCGATGACGGAAATCAGAGGATGGTGCCTTCCTTCTTCTCCTTGTCCTTGCCGGGGCAGCCTTCCTTGCCTTTGCAACTGTCCTTGTCCTTGGCTTTCTCCTCGTTGGAGAAAGTGCCTTCCTTCTTTTCCTTTTCCTTGTCCTTGCCCTTGCAGCCGTCCTTGCCGGAGCAGGCGTCTTTTTCCTTTTCAGCGGCGGTGACGCCGTCGGCTTGGAAGACGGGGTTCGCATGGACGGTGCCGGCAGCGAAGAGACCTGCGAGGGCGGCGGCGATGAGTGATTGGTCGAGTTTCATGATATTGTCAGTTTGGTTGTTTGGATCGGGGGCCGCCGTTTTGTTCAACCGGCGGACTGCATGTCAGAGAGGAAGGCGGGAAGTTTATTTCAGAAACTTTTCCCGGGCGGAATGAATTCCACGCTCCAATAAAAAAGCCTCCGGGCCGTGGGGCTCGGAGGCTTTTGATAGAGAGGATGAGGAACGGACAGGAATGTCCGCGCCACGTTAGTTCGTCACGCGCATGGGCATGAGGACGTAGAGGAACGTGCCTTCGATGCGGAGGACGCCGGGGCTCATCTCGTCGATGAGGTCCAGATAGACATCATCGGTGTCGAGTGCGCGGAGCGGGGCTTGGAGGAACTCGGGGTTGAAGGCGATCTGCATCGGCGGACCTTGATAGATCACGTCCATCGATTCCTGCGCCTCACCGACGTCCGGCGAGTTCGCGGTGACTTCGATGTGGTTTTCACTGAAGACGAGTTTGACGGAGTTCGACTTGTCGGACGAAAGGAGCGAAACGCGGCGGACGGTTTCGAGCAGCGCTTCGCGGCCGATGACAACGCGCTCGTTGCTGTCGCCGGGGATGACCTGGCGGTAGTTCGGGTAGTTGCCTTCGATGAGCTTGCTGGCGAGCAGGCTGTCGCCGACGGTGAAGGAGATCTGGCTGTCGCTGAGTTTGACGATGACCTCACCGGCGTCGCCGAGGAGACGCTGGAGTTCCTGCACGGCCTTGGTCGGGATGATGACGTCGGTTTCGTGGGAAGCGGGGAATTCGAGATCCGCATCGACCATCGCGAGGCGGCGGCCGTCGGTGGCGACAAGGGTCATTTTCCCGTCGCGGAAAGAGGTGAAGATACCGTTGAGCACGTATCGTGTCTCGTCGGTGGAGATGGCGTAGGAGGTTTTCTTGAGGCCGTCGCGGAGGGTGGCTTGCGGAATTTTGAAGACCTTGGCTCCTTCGAAATCGGGGAGCGGCGGGAATTCCGCTTCGCCGAGACCGATGATTTTGAAAAAGGACGGACCGCAACGGATGGAGGCGTGGTTTTTCGCATCGACGGAAACCTCCACCTCGCTGGCAGGCAGCTCGCGGATGATGCTGACAAGGCGCTTGGCAGGCAGTGTGGTGGCACCTTCCTTCTCGATCTGCGCCTCGACGGAGCCGGTGATGCCGACATCGAGGTCCGTGGTGGTGAACTGGAGACGGCCGTCCTTGGCCACCAGCAGGACGTTGGAAAGAATCGGCAGTGTGGTGCGCGAGCTGACCACGTGCTGGACCTTTTGCAGGCCGTCGAGAAATGCTTCCTTGGAAATACGGAACTTCATAGCTGTTGCCACGGAGTTTCCGTTTTCACTGCCCCTTGGCAAGTCTTCTGTGAAGATTCGTTAAGGATTGGCGGTTAGCGCCGGAGCTGGGACTCGATGCGGGCGATGGATTCCTTCAATCCGGGCTCATCGTCGATGCGTTCGGTGACTTTCTTGCAGGCGTGGATGACCGTTCCATGGTCGCGTCCGCCGAATGCCTCGCCGATTTCCATCAGCGATCCCTTGGTGAGCGAACGGCTCAGAAACATGGCGACCTGGCGGGGAAAAGCGATGCTGGCCGGGCGGCGGCGGCTGGTCATGTCGGCCAAGCGGACGTCGAAATGCTCGGCAACCGCCTTCTGGATGGAATCGATGCTGACCTGACGGCTGGCTTCCTCGCGGATGAGATCGCGCAACAGGTGCTCGACCTTTTCCACGCTGACGCTTTCCCCGGCGAGCGAGGCGTAGGTGGCGACGCGCATCAGCGCACCTTCGAGGCGGCGGACGTTGGTGCGGATCTTCTCGGCAAGGAAACGGAGCACGGATTCGTCCACGCGGACCTTCCAATCGAGCGACTTTTTCTTGAGAATGGCCATCCGGGTTTCCATTTCCGGGGGCTGGATTTCCACGGTGAGGCCGCACTCGAAGCGGGAGATCAGCCGGGGCTCCAGGCTCTTGATCTCGCAGGCCGGGCGGTCGCAGGTGAGGACGACCTGGTTACGGCCGTCGAGCAGGGTGTTGAAGGTGTGGAAAAACTCCTCCTGCGAGCGCTCCTTGCCGGCGAGGAACTGGACATCGTCGATGAGCAGCACATCCGAACTGCGGTAGCGGCGGCGGAATTTCTCGATGTCGCCCCGGCGGACGGCGTCGATGAACTCGTTGGTGAATTTCTCGCAGGTCAGATAGATGACGCGGGAGCCGGGCTGGCGGCGGAGCAGCTCGTGGCCGATCGCCTGCATCAGGTGCGTCTTGCCGAGGCCGGGGCCGCCGTAGATGAAGAGCGGATTGTAGCCGATGCCGGATTTCTTGGCGACCGCCTCGCTGGCGGCGTGGGCGAACTGGCTGTTAGCGCCGACCACGAAGCTCGCGAAGGTGTGGGCCGGATTCAGACCGGCAAGCTTGATGCGCTTGTCGAGCGCCTCGCCCTCGAGCACCGCAGCCTTGGTGGGACGCGAGTGGGAGCTGGCGGACTGCGGGCGGCCGTCGTCAGGACCAACGAGCATCTCGCTAACTGTCACTCGCACTTCCCGCGCATCCTCGAAGACCCTGCTGACCGCCATCGTGAGCTCCGGAAGGTAGTTGGTCTCGATCCAAACCTGATGGATCTCACCCGGAACGGTGATCGTCGCCACATCGTCCTCCACGCCCATCCAGCGCGCCGCGCCGAACCAGCGTTGGAAGGCATCGGGACTAACCATGACACGCAGCGCTTCGCAGATTTCCTCCCACCCCCGGCCATCCGCCGGAAACATCCCCACTTCTCCCACCATCTCCTGCATTGTCACTTCCCCGGATTCCATTGTTGATCAGTCTTTTTGAAAATTGGTTTTTCTCCCGCCATCACCCCACTCCCATGAGCGGCACAACGTGGCGAGGTGCCGAAGATGAATGGGCCTGTGACTCCATGGAAAACCTTTTTCAGCCGTTCTAACATTTGACTGATGGGGGCCGTATTCCACAAGGGTTCCACGGCTAAATTTTTTAAAAACTTGACGGTCGTTTTTATTAACTTCCCCAAAGTATCAGCGGACTCCAAATGACGAAATCGTCGCATTCCCTTGTAAACGAAGCATTCGCAATGTGACGATTCCGTTATATTCGGGAACCCATCCGCGGAAGCGGCGCAACAGGGCTGCCCCTGATTTTGATAGAGCCCGGAAACCAACGAGATACGGGGATTTCCGGCTCATCGCGATCCGCCAACAGACGCCTCGGGGTTCTTGAAACACAGCGCGACTGCTACGGTGAGCAGCGTACCGGCCATGATCCGCCACGGAAACTCGATCACCGGCAGCCACGCAAAATTTGCATAGAGCGCCGACCCCGTAACCATCTTCCAAACGTCATTGGGCAGATTGCTCAGCCAGGCGACGCCGATGATGCCCGCAATCATCGCAATCACGTTACCCGTCTCGCTGCCACGTGTTTTCGTGAACAGTCCGACGATGAATATCCCCAACAGCGATCCGTACGTGTAGCCGAAGCTGCCAAGGATGATGCCGATGATGCTCAGTGACGGATTGTGTGCCTTTACAAAAGCAGTCGCGAGTCCGACAAAAATCAGCACCAGCGCGAACGCCACGGTGCTCAGCTTGATGATGCGAACGCGCGCGTGATCGTCTTCGGGCGTCTTGAACCAGCGGAAATGGAAATCACGCGAGTAGCTTGTCGCCAGCGAATTCATCGCCGTGCCCAGCGAGCCCATCGTCGTTGCCAGCACCCCGGCGATGACCAGGCCCCGCAGGCCGCCCGGCATCACGTCCACGACGAAATACGGGAAGATCCGGGTGTTGTCCGGCACCAGGTTCGGAGCCGTTCCCGCCATCGGCAGATGGGGATCACTAACGACATGCCCGTAGTAAACCGAGAGCAGGATACCGATCGTTAGAACGGCGAAGGTCACGGGGATGTCGGCTAGTCCTGATAGAATTGTCGCCACCGCGCTCTGGCGCTTGTTCTTCGCAGTGAGCATGCGCTGCACCATGTCCTGGTCGGTGCCGTGAGTCGCCAGCGTCACGAACAGCGAGCCGAACAACGCCGCCCACACCGTGAACTCGCTTTCCAGCACGCTCTTGATGGCTCCCCAGGTGGCTCCGTATCGCGCCACGAACCTGGGTTCCGCCGGCACATCGCCATTCCACTCCCACAACTTCAGATCGTGCGGCCCGGTGAGGAAACTTTTCGCCCCCGTCCACCCGCCTTCGATGTGACCTAGCAGATACCAGACGGAAAAACCCAGCGCGCCGAACAGCACCACGATCTGCAGCACGTCCGTCCAGATCACCGCCTTGATCCCGCCGACCGCCGTGTAGGCCGCTGTCAGGATCGTGATCAGCACCAGCGCGCCGCCCGTGAACCAGAACTGCTGCCAGTTCCCCAGCGGATTTCCCGGATTGAGGTGGTTCCAGATTACGACCAGCAGCAGAGTCGGCACCCACAGCCGCGAGCCGCTGGCCAGCGAGCGGGTCAGCAGGAAAATCACGCTCGCCATCCGCCGCGTGCGCGGGCCGAAGCGGAGTTCGAGAAATTCGTAAATACTCACCACGTTGTATTTGTAAAACGCCGGGATAAACACGGCACTCACCACCACCCGTGCCAGCAGGTAGCCCACCATGAGCTGGGCGTAGGTGTAATTTCTCAGCCGGAACCCCTCCCCCGGCGTCCCGAAAAACGTCCCGGCGCTGATTTCCGATGCGAGGATCGACGCCAGCACCGCCCACCAGGGGATCGACCGCCCACCGAGCGCAAATTCCGAGACATCCTTGTTCCGCCGGCTGAAATGCACGCCAATGCCGATGATGATGGCGAAATAAACTCCGATGATAAACAAATCCAACCCCAGATGCGACATGCGCCGCATGCTACGGCCCCCTTTCGACGTTCCAAGCCCCAAGTTCGGACACCACTCACGCCACCTAAAGCAACCCATTCGTGTGAATGGACCGCCTGCGCGGCCTGTGGTTGAATGTTACTTTATGACTCCAGAAAACCCTCCGTTTTTCACTCGCCGGAAAATCCTCACCGCCCTCTGCGGCCTGTTCGCGCTCTGTGCCATCCCGGCCCACGGTCAGGACGACCGCCCCGTCGTCGATGAAAAAACCGTGCCTAAGGAAACCGCGGCCGCCAACAACCTCCCCACCTTCTGGATCGCCGGCGACTCGACGCTCAAATCAAACGCCCCACTCCGCGGCTGGGGCCAGGACCTCGGGAGCTTCTTCGATCCCAAGAAAATCAATGTCGTCAACCGCGCCATCGGCGGGCGCTCGGCGCGCACGTTTTTCAACGAAGGACGCTGGAAGGAAATCCTCGACGGCATCAAACCCGGCGATTTCGTCATCATCCAGTTCGGCCACAACGACGTCGGTCCGCTCGATGAGAAAGGGAAATTCCGCGGCTCGGTCAAGGGGATCGGCGATGAAATGGAAAAGGTCACCCGCCCGGACGGCAGCGTTGAGGAAGTCCACAGCTACGGCTGGTATCTGAGGGAAATGGCCCGCAGCGCCCGCGAAAAGAAGGCGAAGGTCATCCTCTGCTCGCCCATTCCTCACAAGAAATTCGATGGTGCCGGAAAATTCGTCCATGATTGGCAGGAATTCCGCGGCTACGTCGAGGCCGTCGCGAAATCCGAACACGCCGTTTACCTGGACCTCGCCGAGCGCATCGGCCTCGCCTACGACAAGCTCGACCAACCCACCATCGAAGGATTCTTCGCTGACAAGGGCACCCATACCAACGCCACCGGTTCCCTCTTCAACACCAAGGCCGTCGTCTCCGGCCTCCGCAACATCCCCACGGCCCCTCTCGATGCCTATTTGAACGATCCAGGCAAGGAAGTCCCCGCCACACCTTCCTCATGATCATTGCTTGCCGACCCCTCACACCTCAGCTATGTCTTGAAGGTATTTTTAACCAATCAGGATCATGGAATGGAAAGGTAGAAACGAAAGTGGGAATGTGGAGGATGCACGCGGACAAAGTTCCGGAGGTTTCGGCGGGGGCGGCGGCGGGCTAGGCCTGCTGATGACCATCGGCCGAATTTTCGGACTCAAGGGCATTCTCGCGGCAGTGCTGGTCGGAGCCGTGTTGTGGAAATTGGGCATCGTGGACCCGGGCATGCTGCTGGGCGGTGCTCCCACGACCAGTTCGCGACAGGTGACAGCAAGTCCGGAGGAGGAAGAACGTCTTCATTTCGTCAAAGTGGTGATGAAAGAGACGGAGGATGTCTGGACGGCGGAATTCGCCCGACACGGGAAACGCTACGACCTGCCCGCGATGAAGGTCTATCGCGGCCAGGTCCGCACCGCCTGTGGTGCCGGCAGCGCGGCGATGGGGCCGTTCTACTGCCCGGGAGATCAGGTGGTTTACATTGACCTGAGCTTCTATGACGAGCTCGCGCAGACTTTCAAATCGCCCGGGGATTTCGCCCAGGCCTACGTGGTCGCTCATGAGGTGGGGCATCACGTGCAGAAACTGCTAGGCACCTCGGACAAGGTGGCCGCGATGCAGGGCCGCCCGGACTACAACGAATACTCGGTCCGGCTGGAACTACAGGCGGACTACTACGCCGGAGTCTGGGCAAACCACTCCAAGGATGACCTGAAGCTGGACAACAGCGACATCGAGGAAGCCATGGGAGCGGCCAACCAAATCGGGGACGACATGATCCAGAAGAAGATGCAGGGCCGCGTGACACCGAAAGCCTTCACCCACGGCACGGCCGCCCAGCGGATGCGGTGGTTCAAAAAAGGCTTGGACAGCGGCAGGATCGACGATGGGGACACGTTCGCGATGCCTTACAGCCAGCTTTGAAACAACGCGACGCAAGGCGAAGCGTGGTACGCACAGTCCTCTGTGCGGTTCTTCCGTTGTAGCAGGACCATCCTGCGAACCAAGATTCCCCATGGGAAACTGTGCGGGCCACCTTTCTTTTCGCTCTCTTGCAATCCGGCGGCGACCAGTGCTGAGTGCACGGACTGGAGCGCCGTGCCCGAGTGCCCATCTGTGAGAAAAACTCCAGCTCAGCCAATCAGTGCTGTGAATTTCACATACGCCTCACCCCAAGCATCCGAATCCATCGGCGTGAACGTTT
The DNA here is from genome assembly GCA_039915545.1 of Luteolibacter sp. Taxonomy (GTDB): domain Bacteria; phylum Verrucomicrobiota; class Verrucomicrobiia; order Verrucomicrobiales; family Akkermansiaceae; genus Luteolibacter. Next base: position 12,818 of record JBDSNC010000193.1, on the reverse strand, counting down.
GGAATTCGAACGATTTCCGGATCAGCTCTCGACCCGCGTCGAAGTCCGGCAGATGGCCGGTGCCGATCATTTGAGTGATCACGTTGCCACAGGAAGTCGCTTCCACCGGACCAGCGATGACCTTGATGCCCAGCGCGTTGGCGGTCGCCTGGCTCAGAAGCTCGTTCTGAATGCCGCCGCCTCCCGCATGCAGGCTCGCGAATTCCAGTCCGGTCAGCTCGCGGATGCGGTCGTAAACCATGCGGTATTTCAGTGCCAGCGATTCGCTGGCGACACGCAGGACCTGGCCCTTGCTCTGCGGCACGGGCTGGCCGGTTTTCTCACAGAATGCGCGGATCTTGTCCGGCATGCCGCCGGGGCTGGCGAAGGAAGCGTCGTCCGGATCGATGAAGGCGGAAAAAGCGTCCGCTTCCGCGGCCATTTTCGCCATATCGGCGTAACCGAGTTTTTCTCCGTCGAGCTCCCACTGGCGTTTGCATTCCTGAATGAGCCAGAGTCCGGCGATGTTTTTCAGGAAGCGCACGCTGTTGGCGATTCCCAACTCATTGCAGAATCCATATTCCAAAGCCTCGGGAGTGGTCACCGGGTCCGGAGTTTCGATGCCCATGATCGACCACGTTCCGGACGACAGCCAGAGATTGCCGCTGCCGGTCATGGGAATGCCCGCCACTGCTGCTGCGGTGTCGTGACAAGCGGTGGCCACCACCGGGATTCCACTCCTGCCGATGAAACTCGCCACGTCCTCACGGATCGGGCCGAGCACCGTTCCCGGCGCGACGATCTCGCCGAAGATTTTTTTCGGCAGCCCCAGCGCCTCGATCACGCCCCACGCCCAGTCACCGGTCTGCGGATCCAGCAACTGCGAGGTGGAGGCCACGGTCCTCTCGACCGCCTGTTTGCCCGTCAGCCAGTAAGCAAGCAGGTCCGGCGTGAAAAGCAGATGCTCGGCATTCAGCAGCGACGGGCTTTTCTTGCGCGCCTCAGCCAGCAGGTGCAGCGAGCTGTTATAGAAATTCGTCTTGATGCCGGTCTGCGCGTAGATCTCCGCCTCCGGCAAAATCCCGTGCATCGCCTCCGCCATCCCCTCGAACCGCGGATCACGATACTGGTGCGGCAGACCGAGCAGCTCGCCGTTTTCATCGATCAGCCCGAAATCGCAGCCCCAGGTGTCGATCCCGATGGAAACGATCTTCTCCCCGTGCCGCTCCACCGCGCGGCGCAGGCCTTCGAGAATGTCCCGATAGAGACCGATGATGTTCCAAAACGATCCGCCCGGAAGATCCGTGCCCGGGTTGTCGAAGCGGTGCACCTCCTCCAGCTCCAGTTTGGAAAAATCCGTCCTCGCCGCAATCACGCGACCACTCCCCGCACCCAGATCCACCGCGATAAATACTTTTTCGGAACTCATTGTCGTTAACAGGTTTTGAAGGACCAATCGTTTTGCAAGCGCCGCCAGGTTGCAATACCGAATCCGGGTGACACCGCCGCCGCAGGATCTGCGGAGTATTTTTCCTTGAGTTCCGGAACATCCGCAACAAGTGTCCCGACCGTTGATGAGAACTCTTCTCACATGGTTGATGGTGCTCGGCGTGTTCGCCGGAGTGAATCTCCGCGCCTATCCGGCAAACGGAGACCACGGCACCGTCTGTGCGGAGAAAGTGGATGAATGCTGTGGAAACGATGCATCGTCGCTTGCCACAAGCAGCCACGATCACGATGACGGCGATTGTCCGCCGAATCATCATCATGATCACCAGTGCTGCCTTCATGTGGTGCCGCTGAGCATCGATCAGGAGGCGGTGTCCTTGCTGCAAGATCCGGCATCGACGTTTCTCGGTTTCAGTCATGAGGGCGAAGTGCCTCCGGACGGACCGTTTTTGAGTTCGGAAAAACCGCCGTTGATTTGAGCGCCCGTTGAGCGCGTTCCGGTGTGGCTGTTCGCCCGCCGTCCCTTCCTGCCTTGGCACCCTTATGCCGGTCAGGCCGTTGAATCAGAGTTTTTCCCGTGTTCGCCGCTTTTCCGCGCGGCACCCCATCTCAAACATCATGTCCAAATTTTATCCATGGGCGGTGCTGGCGTTTGCCGCCATCGCCCTCCCGCTTCGCGCGGAACCCGCCGCCGTCGTTTCGCTCACCAGCATCGGCGGCCGCATCCGCGCACAGAATCCCGATCTCGCCGCCGCCCGCCTCCGCATTCAGGAGGCGCTCGGCCGCATGAACCAGTCCGGCCGCCTCGCGAATCCGGAACTGGAAACTTCGTTCGAACACAACCCCAGCTTCCGCGAGGGGAAATTCGAAGTCGGCTTTTCCCAGCGCTTTTCAGTCACCGGCAGGCTTCAGATGGAAAAGGACATTTCCCTCACCGAACTGAAAGCGGCCGAGGCAGAAGTCCGTGAAGTCGAACGCCAACTTACCGGCAAGGCGCGCGAGGCAGTGGTGAAAATCCTCGCCACCCGCCAGCGCCGTGAGCTGCTGCGCGAACAGTCCGACATCTCAGGTGAGTTCGCGAAATTCCTATCTGAAATCGCGGCGAAGGGCGAGGGCTCACCGCTCGATGCCGGCCAGGCAAAGCTGGAAGCCGCCAGCCTCACGCTGGAAATGCGCCAGCTCGATGCCGGGGAAGCCGCGCTAGCCGGCGAACTCAAATCATTGTTAGGAATGCGTCCAGGACAAGCGCTCGACGTCGGCGGAACCCTCCCGGAGCCCGCGCTGCCCGCAACAGCCGCCGATCCCTCGCGCCGTCCGGATTTCCAGGCCGCGAAGCTCGACGCACTCGCCGCAGCCCAAGGCGTGGCACTCGAACAGGCGCGCCGCTATGACGACGTGGAAGGCGGACTCTTTGCCGCCGCGGAACGCACGGAGGACGCACCGGACGGTTATGACAATGAAGCCATCATCGGCCTGCGTTTCAAAATCCCCCTCCCGCTCTGGAACAAGAACGAAGGCGCGATCCAGGAAGCGCAAGCGAAACAGAAACGCAAGGAACTGGAAGCCACCGCGCTCGGCTGCAACATCCGCCTCGAAGCGGAGGCTGCTAGGAAAGAGATGGAGGAATGGGCAAAGATGATCCGCGAGATCAACGACACCCTGCTCCCGCTCGCCAAGGAACAATCCGCCTTCGCCGAAACCACCTTCCGCAACGGCCAGGGCGAGATCCAGTCCGTCCTCCGCTCCCGCGAAAAACGCCTGCAACTCGCCGCCGCCCGGCTCGACGCGCTGCGTGAATTCCACCTCGCCCGGGTCCGTCACGAAACCGCGTCCGGCAAATTCTAACTCACTTCCCGCATGAAACTTCATTTTCTCATTCTGCTATCCCTTTTCTCCAACCTCCACGCCGCCACCAGTGCGGACACCATCGTGCTCGACGAAACCGGTGTGAAAAACCTCCGCATCGAAACCGTCGAGGCCGAGGAAACCGACTTCGAGCAAACCGTCTTCGCGCTCGGCCGCATCGCGGAGATTCCGGAAAAACACGCCGTCGTCAGCAGCCGCATTTCAGGTCGCGTCATCGGCCTTGAAGCCAACGAAGGTGACACGGTGGAAAAAGACCAGGTCCTCGTCCGCGTCGAAAGCCGCCAGCCGGGAAATCCGCCGCCGGTCATCGAACTGAAAGCGCCGATCGGCGGTTTGTTAGCCAGCTCGCACGTCCGCCTCGGCGAGCCGGTGGAGCCGGAAAAGGAACTGTTGGACATTTCCGACCTGGGCGAGGTTTACGCCATCGCCCGCGTCCCGGAAAACCAGGCGGCCAAGCTCTTACCTGGCAGCAAGGCGCACATCCGCGTTTCCGCACTGGGCGATCAACCGCTGGAAGGTGAGATGATCCGCTTCGGCACCACCGCGGACCGGGAAAGCGGCACCATCGATGCGGTATTCAAAGTCGCCAACCCCGGCCTGAAAATGCGGCCGGACATGCGCGCCGAGTTTTCCATCGTGCTGAGCAAGCGCTCTAACGTAATCGGCATTCCGCGTGCCGCACTGCAGGGTGATGCCAGCAGGCGCTTCGTTTACGTGAAGCACTTCGAGCTGTCTAACGCCTTCATCAAGACTTCGGTGCAGGTCGGTGAAACTAATGATCGCTTCGCCGAAATCATCAGCGGCCTTTTCCCCGCCGACGAGGTCGTCACCCGCGGCGCCTACTCGCTCTCCTTCGCCGGAGGTGGCAGCGTCTCGCTCAAGGAAGCGCTCGATGCGGCGCACGGCCACGAACACGCGGCGGACGGCTCCGAGCTAAAACCCGGAGCGAAAACCGATGCAGGTCACGTCGACGAACACGATCACGAGGATGCCAGCCCGCTGTGGAAATACACCAGCGGAGTGCTATTCGCCCTTCTGTTAGTGAGTTTGTTTTCGCGGAAATCCCAAACCTCGCCCGAGTCATGAATCGCTCTCGACTACTCCATAAATTCCCAAGGGTTCACCACCTCAACTCCAGAGCGAACAAAGTCTTTGGTGTTGCGGGTGACGACCACCAAACCCCGGCTGATGGCGGTTGCCGCCATCATTCCATCCACATCAGGCAACCTCTCTTGAAGACACAAGCGTCCCCAAATTTCCGACTCATCGAGACCGATCTCCAAAATTCGTCCGTCGAAAATTGCGATGATTTCCGCGAGCGATCTTTCGAGAATTGCGGCCTGTGCAGGATCTTTTGCACGGATCAGCTCCACACCTCTGCGGATTTCCCCCACCGTCAGCACGCTCAGGTAGTGCGCTTGCGCCGCGTGATGGAGAAACCATGCGCGTACGGCTGGATTTGCCCGGTCACCCTTGCGGATTTCGCAAATCACGTTGGTATCGATGAGAAACATGGGTGGAATACTCAATCATCAAGCAGACCTTGGTCTCTGCGCGGTGGCCTCGCGTTGCGCGGATCACTCCGGTCGAAAAGCCAGTCATTCTTATCATCGGCTTCTCCTGTTCCGGACATCGCTAAGAGCCTGCTGACTCTCGATTCATTCAAGTTTTTGTCAGCTCCCGACAGCGCCTCGGCCAAAATCCGACGGTGCTCTTCTTCCGCGGAAACCCCGTGTTCCGCCGCTCGCAGCTTCAGCGTTCTCACGAGCACTTCTGGAATGTTTCTCACCAACAACTGAGCCATACAGACACCATGATATCACTGCTATCAATCGTCAATCCCTTTTTCTCATGCTCAACAAAATGATTCATTGGTCGCTCGCGAACCGGGCGCTCATCATCGGCCTCGCGCTGATCCTGATGGTTCTCGGCCTGCGCACGGCCACGCAGCTTCCCGTCGAAGTGCTGCCGGACCTTTCGAAACCCACGGTCATCATCCTCACCGAGTCCGCCGGGCTCTCGCCCGAGGAGGTGGAAACCCGCGTCACCCAGCCGATCGAAAGCGCGCTGATGGGCGTGGCCGGACTCACCCGGCTGCGGACTAACAGCGACGTGTCACTTTCGCTCGTCTATGCCGAGTTCGGCTGGGACACGGACATCTACAAGGCGCGGACCATGGTTCAGGAACGGCTTCAAGGCGTGAACGAACAGTTACCGGATGGCGTGCAGCCGTTCATGACACCGGTCGCCTCGCTGATGGGAGAAATTTTGTTAGTCGGCGTTCGTTCCACGATCAAGGAAGGCGAGCCCGGCTACCTGCCACCCAGCGAAGTCCGCTCCATCGCGGATTGGACGATCAAGCGCCGCCTCCAGAGCGTTTCCGGCATCGCCGAAATCCTCAACATGGGCGGTGGCATCAAACAGATCGAGATCCAGCCGGATCCCTATCGGATGCAGGCCAACGGCGTCAGCTTCGATGAACTCGAAAAAGCCGCCAGCGAGGCAGCCAGCACCACCACCGGCGGTTTCATCAATACCGGCACCACCGAGATCATGGTGCGCAATCTCGCCATGACCGTGCAGCTCGGCGACATCGCCAGCACCGTCGTCAGGACGGTCAACGACCGCCCCATTTCCATCGGCGATGTCGCGAAGGTCGTCTGGGGGATCGAGCCGATGCGCGGTGATGCAACGGTCAGCCAGAACCCGGAAAAGACCCCGACCTACGGCGTGATCATGTCCATCACCAAGGCTCCCGGCTTCGACACCCGCGCCCTGACCGGCGAAATCACCAAGGCACTCGACGAACTGAAAGCCTCGTTCCCCAAAGGCGTCGAGACTACCCTGCTTTTCCAACAGAAGGACTTCATCGACCACGCCATCGGCAATCTCACCGAAGCGATCCGCGACGGCGCGATCATGGTAACGATCGTCCTGTTCCTGTTCTTGCTGAATTTCCGCACCACCTTCATCACTCTCATGGCCATGCCGCTTTCGTTCGGCATCACCATGCTGATTTTCAAATGGTCCGGCATCAGCGTGAACTCGATGACACTCGGCGGCCTCGCCGTCGCCATCGGCATGGTGGTGGACGACGCCATCGTCGATGTGGAAAACGTCTTCCGCCGCCTGCGGGAAAACGCCGCGCTTCCGCATCCGCATTCCCGGATCGCCGTCATCGCCCGTGCTTCCGGGGAAGTTAGAAACTCCATCCTCTACGCTACCGTCCTCATCATCCTGGTATTCCTGCCACTGCTTGGACTGAGCGGAGTTGAGGGAAAACTTTTCGCGCCCATCGCCATCGCCACCATTATCTCGATGATCGCGTCGTTCATCGTTTCCCTAACGGCGATTCCGGTTCTCTGCTCGTTCCTGCTCAATCCCAAGGCGGGCCACGAGCACAAGGACGGTCTGGTCACCCGCTCGATGAAATGGGTACTGGAACACGTCTGGCTGCGCTTCGGGCTGAGCCAACCTTACCTGCTACTCACGATTGCCGCCGTGATCGTTGTCGCCGCGTTTTCCCTCTATCCGCAGATGGGCAAGGTCTTCCTGCCGAAGTTCAAGGAAGAGACCGCACTCGTCGCCGTGACCTCCGCGCCCGGCACGTCGCTGGAGGAAATGAACCGCATCTCCGATGTGATTGAGCAGCAGATCCTGTCCGTGCCGGAGGTGAGAAAAGTCGGACGCCGCCTCGGTCGTGCCGAACGGGGCGACCACGTGGTACCCGTTTCCACCGCCGAGTTCGACGTGGATTTTCGCAATGCCGAGAGCGATGCGAAAGGCCGCGACCGCACCGCAATCCTCGACGATCTCACCAAGCGGATCAAAACCGTGCCCGGCGTATTCGCCGTTGTGGGAGGTCCGCTGGCAGACCGGATCGGCCACATGCTCAGCGGCGTTTCCGCACCAGTGGCGGTGAAAATCTTCGGTCCGGATCTGGCGGAACTCCGCAAGATCGGCATCGAGATCCAGTCGATTTGCAAAACCATCCCCGGCTTCGAGGACTGCAAGCTCGACCAGACTTCGTCGATTCCCCAGCTCCGCATCGAGGCGGACCGCGACCGCGCTCGGGCCTACGGCATCGCCCCGGGTCATTTGAACGAACAGCTCTCGGCGCTCATCGGCGGCAAGGAAATCGCCGAGCTGCGCGATGGCCAGCGCACGGTCAACCTCGTCACCCGCCTGCCGCTCGAATGGCGGGATTCACCGGAGAAAATCTCACAGATCCCGGTCGAAACCGGAAACGGAAGGAATGTCCCGCTATCCCTCGTCGCCGACGTGCGCGAGGCGAAGGGGCCCAACGTGATTTTCCGCGAGGACAGCCAGCGCCGTTTCGCGCTGGCGATCAAACCGACCGTTAGGGACGTCTCGACACTCGTCGAACGGCTGCGGAGCGAAGTCACGGAGAAGGTGAAACTGCCGGAAGGCTACTTCATCAAGTTCGAGGGCGAGTTCCAGGCGCAGCAGGATGCCACGCAGCGCATCGCGCTTTCCACGCTGGTGGTGCTCGCCGTGATCGGCTTCTTGTTGCACGGCTATTTCCGCACGCCGTTCTTCGCCTTCCAGGTGCTGTGCGACATCCCGCTGGCGATGGTCGGCGGGCTGGTGCTGACGTGGTTCATGCTGAACAACATCAGCATCGCCACCCTCGTCGGCTTCATCGCCGTGGCCGGAGTCGCTGCTAGAAACAGCATCATGCTCATCTCGCACTACCTGCACCTGATGCAGCATGAGGGCGAGGATTTCACGAAGAAGATGGTCATCCGCGGCACCAAGGAACGGCTCGTGCCGGTGCTCATGACCGCGCTCGCCGCCGGTATCGGACTGATCCCGCTGGTGCTCGCCGCCGACCAACCGGGCAAGGAAATCCTGCATCCGGTGGCTGTCGTCATCGTCGGCGGGCTAGTGACCAGCACGCTGCTCGGCCTCGCAGTCACCCCCGCCGTCTTCCATGCATTCGGCCGGAAAGCCGCCATGAAATCCATCGAACGCGAATCAGCCGCCTCCCATTGAATCTCCATTACCAAAACCAAACAACATCATGAAAACCAAAATCATCGCCCTAGCAGCAATCGTCGCCAGCCTCACCTTCGCCAGTGCGGCTGAGAAAATCAAAGCCCCTAACGGCGGCCGCATCATCGGAGGCGTGGAACCGCATGCCGAGTTCCTCGTCACCGCCGACAAGAAAGTGGAGGTCCGTTTCCTCGACGCATCCGGCAAGGTCATCGCGCCCGCCGCCCAAACCGTCACCGTGACCATGGGCGACCGCGCGGCTCCGACGAAACTCGCCTTCACCAAGGACGGCGACAAACTCGTCTCCGACAAAACAATCCCCGAAGGCAAGGAACTTCCCGTCGTCCTCCAGATCAAGGTGACCCCTGAGAGCAAAGCCGTGACCGCGAAATTCAACCTCAACATGGCCAAGTGCCCGACCTGCTCGAACGCCGAATACGCCTGCTCCTGCGACCATGGAGCAAACGACAAGGATCACGACCACAAGGAAGGCGACAATCATAAGCATTGAATACCCTGAAGATAATCCGGAGGGCATGTCGGATGGCCTACGGAAAGGTGCTGAGTAAAATGACGTCTTGCTCACAGGGAATAATCCGCCCCACATTTGTTCAAAGATCTATGTTCCGGCCAATTTTGTTTCTCCGCGCTTTCGGCCTGGCTTGGTCGCTGCTGGTCTGTCCGCTAGCCCTACTTCTGCTCGTTTCCTGCGTCACCGTCCAAGGGGCGGTATTCGGGGTTGGATCATTGCTGCTCGGGATCGCACCTTCGCTTGTCCTGATTGGAGCGCGGCGCCACCCGCGGCTGCGGCGGGCGGGCTGGATTTGCTTTGTCTGCTGGTTGCTGGTCGCGCTCGGGCTTGCGATCGTTTCTCCGAATGGCCGATCTCGCAGTGATGCGCGGGTGAGAAACTGTTATGTCGGCGGCTCGGAAGCCTACCAACGCCTTGCGCTTGGCGCGCTCCTGCCGGAGGTGGATCAATTCATGCTCGGCTTCAAGCTCGTGACGGTGGTGGATTCGCTGTTCACAGCAAAACAGGCAAGTTCGCTTTCCGTCCTGACAAAAAAGATCTATGCGGATCTTGAGTCGGACGCCGATTTCCACGCCCTCGGATCGGTAATGCCTGACGCCTACGATGAATTGTGGGGACGAAAATTCGATCGCGGCCACTACTTCCTCTATGTCCCGCCCCGACTGGATCGCAGGAGACCCGCGCCCGCCCTGGTTTTCCTGCATGGCAGCGGTGGCAACTTCAAGGCTTATACTTGGCTGCTCTCCCGGGTCGCTGACGAATGTGGGATGGTTCTGATATGTCCCAGCTACGGAATGGGAAACTGGGAGTCGCCCGGAGGTATTCAGGCGGTGGCCGCAGCGCTTGGTGATGCCGGGAAATCCCTTCCCTTGGACTTGAACCAAGTCCATCTTGCGGGTTTGTCGAATGGCGGACTCGGAGTCAGCCGGGTGGCCGCATCCGATTTTGGGAAACGATTCCGTTCATTGATCTTCCTCTCTGCCGTTTGCGACGGAGCCGCCATTGCGACGAGTAATTTCGCAGACCAATGGCGCGACAAGCCGGTGCTCATCATCACGGGAGCCGCCGATGACCGGGTGCCGCTACGATACGTAAGCGGTTACGCCTCCAGAATGCGCAACTCCGGTGCCAGAATTGAAATGAACACTTATGAAAGCGCCGACCATTTTCTTTTTTTCAGCCACCGCGATCGATGTCTGGAACAGCTTTCAAGCTGGTTGAAGCAACACTCCGACTCTCCCCCATTGTCATCGCGGGATTAAAAAACCAGCACTTTCTCCGAGGCATATCCCATTCTACTATCACCGCACATGGACCACCACGATCACGACCACAAGCCGGAGCCTGTGAAAAAATCCGGGTGCTCGAGTTGCGAACACTGCCATGAGGAAAGCCCGCTGCCACAAGGAACATTGGTTGCAGCATCAGGCGCTCTCACCGGCATCGGTTTGATTCTGCATTGGTTTCACTTCGGTCCCGAATGGCTGGCAACGGCCACATTCGCCGCCGCCACTCTGGCAGGCGGACTGCTGGTTTTTCCCGCCGCTTGGGGCGCGTTGAAAAAGCTCCGCCTCGACATCAACGTCCTGATGGCCGTGGCCGTCACCGGAGCGTGGCTCATCGGCGAAGGCGCAGAGGCTGCCAGCGTGGTTTTCCTTTTTTCGCTATCAGAACTGTTGGAGTCCTGGGCATCCGGCCGTGCGCGCAAGGCGGTGGATTCATTGCTCAAACTCTCGCCACCCACCGCCATTGTTAGAAACGCCGATGGAACGGAGCAGGAAATCCCAGTTGCCGAAATCGCCGTGGACCGGGAGATTTTCGTAAAAAGCGGCAGCCGCATCCCGCTCGACGGCCAGGTCGTTTCGGGAAACTCGAGCGTCAACCAGGCCCCCATCACCGGCGAATCGATGCCAGTGGAAAAGAAATCCGGCGATCCTGTTTACGCAGGCACCGTCAACGGCGAAGGCTCGCTCACCGTCCGCGTCACCAAGCCCGCGAACGAGTCCACTCTCGCCCGCATCATCCAGCTCGTCGGCGAGGCGGAGGAAAACAAACCTCCCACCCAGCGCTTCGTTGATCGCTTCGCCGCCATTTACACGCCCGCTGTTTTTGTCGTCGCCATTCTGGTCGCACTCATCCCGCCGCTGTTTTTCCATCAGCCGTGGCAGTTCTGGATCTATCGCTCGCTGGTGCTGCTGGTGATCTCGTGTCCGTGCGCGCTGGTGATCGCCACGCCGGTCAGCATCGTTTCCGGCCTCACCGCCCTCGCCCGCCGCGGTGTGTTGGTAAAAGGCGGTGTGCATTTGGAATCGGTTGGAAAACTCCGCGCGCTCGCCGTGGACAAGACCGGCACCATCACCCGCGGCAAGCCGCAAGTCGTCGCTATCATTTCCCGCTCGGATCTATCTGAAGACGAGATCCTCGCTCGCGCTGCCGCCATCAATTCCCACTCGGAGCACCCGCTCGCCATCGCCATCACGGAAGCCGCCCGTGCGCGGAGCCTGACCATTCCGGCGGTCACCGACTACACCTCCGTAACAGGCCGCGGTGCGCAGGCCTCCATCGACGGCCACCCGCATTTCATCGGCAATCACAAGATGACCCACGACACCGGTCTCTGTGGCCCGGAGGTCGAAGCCGTGCTCGCCACCATTGAGGAAAAAGGCCAATCGCTCGCCGTCATCGGCCATGCGCCACACGATGGCTGCGCGGGGGAAATCCTCGGCATCATCGCCATCGCAGACACCCTGCGCCCGGAAGTCGTCGAAGCCCTCCGCCGGATCCACGCCGCTGGCATTCAGAAAGTCGTCATGCTCAGCGGTGACAACCAGCGCACCGCCTCCGCCATTGCAAAACAAGCCGGCATCGATGAAGCCGTCGGCGATCTCATGCCCGAGCAGAAGGTCGATCATGTCCGCAAGCTCGTCAGTCAATACAACCACGTCGGCATGATCGGCGATGGCGTGAACGACGCGCCGGCCCTGGCAGTCGCCACCGTCGGTTTTGCGATGGGAGCCATCGGCAGCGACACCGCCATCGAAACGGCGGACATCGCCCTGATGAAGGACGACCTAACGCGAGTCGCGGAAACCGTCCTGCTAGGCCGCCGCACGCTCGCCATCATCCGTTTCAACGTCGCCTTCGCGCTCGGCATCAAAGCCGTCGTGCTCACCCTCGCCTTCATGGGCATCGCCGGACTCTGGCTCGCCATCCTCGCGGATACGGGCGCGACGTTGTTGGTCATTCTCAATTCGCTGCGGCTGCTCGGAGGCCGCAGCGAGTCCTGATGGGGAAACCGCCGGTTCCGGGCCGGGACTCAATCACCGGACGGCATCGCGCTCATGTCCATCCACATTGCCTCCCAAACGTGACCATCCGGATCGGCCAGATTACGATTGTACATGAATCCGAGGTCTTGCGCGGGATTGATATCAGCGGTTCCGCCGTTATCCGCAGCGGCTTGGTTCATCGCATCCACTTCGTCACGGTTCGCGCATGAAATGGCGAGCATGACTTCGCTGGACGAGGTCGGCGGACTCGGCCGCGCGGTGAAGGTGCGCCACTTGGCGTGGGTCAATAACATGACGTTGATTGATTCACTCCACACCATGCATGCCGCCGTGTCGTCAGTCCATTGAGGGTTATTGGTAAAGCCGAGAGCGGTGTAGAAATCCATCGACGCTTTCAGGTCGGCGACGGGGAGATTGACAAAGATCATTCGTGACATGGTTGATTTCTTTCTGGATTGGGTTCAGCGTTAAATATCGTTGGGATCGTAGAGATCCGAATGTTTTGGGTTTTTCTTCGTATAACGTTTGTGTGCATCCGGGGATGGAAGCCCAAATTCAATTGGCACAATCGAGAAAAGAGTGGGAACCGGCTCTAACTGCATGGATTTTCCGAGCGCCGCTTTTCACGCGCCAGCGTCACTGGGCTAGGAAAGTTGCCCACAAGGTTCTGTCGCGAGAATGGGGCC
>JBDSNC010000173.1:0-7456 GCA_039915545.1 Luteolibacter sp. | reverse complement strand
TCATCGCCGGTGAGGCCTTGTTCCTCGACGCGTTTGAAGGCTTCGAGCATCCGCTCGTAGTCGCGGGGCAGGACCTTGAAGAACTTCGGTAGCTCGGCATCCCAGTTTTCCAACAGGAACTTGCCGCGCGGCGAACCGGTGTATTCGACGTGTTTCCCGATGGTGGACTTCACCAGGGTGATGTCCTTGTCACTGCACTCGATGAGGCGATAGAGATTCACCATCTCATGGTTGAGGCGCTTTTCGAACAGCCCGTCGATATCGTAAACGTAGGCGACGCCGCCGGACATTCCCGCCGCGAAGTTGCGGCCTGTTTCTCCCAGCACGATCACCTGGCCGCCGGTCATGTATTCGCAGCCGTGGTCGCCCACGCCTTCGACGACAGCGGACGCCCCGGAGTTGCGGACGCAGAACCGTTCACCCGCAATGCCGTTGAAATAAGCCTCACCGCTGGTCGCACCGTAAAGGGCGACGTTGCCGATGATGATGTTTTCCTCGGGCTTGAAGCGCGCGTTCTTCGGTGGATAGATGATGATCTTCGCGCCGGACAGGCCCTTGCCGACGTAGTCGTTCGCATCGCCTTCGAGACGGAACGTCATGCCCGGAGGCGTGAACGCACCGAGCGATTGGCCCGCGCTGCCTATGAACTTCAGGTCGATGGTGTCCTCGGGAAGACCCTTGCCGCCGTATTTGCGGGAAATCTCACTGCCGGTGATGGTGCCGCCGACGCGGTTGACGTTGATGATCGGCAGTTCGGCGCGGACCTTTTCACCACGCTCGATGGCAGGTTTGCAAAGCGTGAGCAGATGCGTGTTGTCGAGCGCAGCCTTGAGACCGTGATCCTGCTCAACGGTCTGATAGGTTCCGACGCTGTCGCCGACGTCCGGCTTGTGGAAGATGCTGGTGAGATCGACGCCTTTGGCTTTCCAATGCTGGGTTGCTTCGTTGGTGTCGAGGCATTCCACCTTGCCGACCATGTCGGTGATCTTGCGGAAACCAAGTTCCGCCATGATCTCGCGGAGTTCCATGGCGATGAAGGTCATGAAATTGACGACATGCTCCGGCTTGCCCTCGAAGTTTTTCCGAAGAACCGGATCCTGGGTGGCGATGCCGACAGGACAGGTGTTTTTCTGACAGACGCGCATCATCAGACAGCCGACGGTGACGAGCGGTGCGGTCGCAAAGCCGTATTCCTCCGCACCTAGCAGAGTTGCGATGGCGACGTCGCGACCGGTCTTGAGCTGGCCGTCTGTTTCTAGAACCACGCGGCTGCGGAGGTCGTTGAGAAGGAGTATCTGGTTCGTTTCCGCAAGTCCGAGTTCCCATGGAGCACCGGCGTTGAAGATTGAGGACGAGGGAGAAGCACCTGTTCCTCCGTCGTGACCGGCGATGAGGATGACGTCGGCGTGGGCTTTTGCAACACCGGCGGCGATGGTTCCAACACCGACTTCCGCCACGAGCTTCACGTTGATGCGGGCGCGCGGGTTGGAGTTCTTCAGGTCGTGGATGAGTTCCGATAGATCCTCGATCGAGTAAATGTCGTGGTGCGGAGGAGGGGATACGAGGCCGACACCCGGGGTCGAGTAGCGGACCTTGGCGATCCACGGATAGACCTTCGAGCCGGGAAGCTCTCCGCCTTCGCCGGGCTTGGCACCTTGGGAAATCTTGATCTGGATTTCGTCCGCGTTGACGAGGTATTCGCCGGTGACGCCGAAGCGGCCGGAAGCAACCTGTTTGATCGCGGAGCGCTTGCTGTCGCCGTTAGGCATGGTGACGAAACGCGACGGATCCTCGCCTCCCTCGCCGGTGTTCGACTTGCCGCCGATGCGGTTCATCGCGATGGCGAGCGTTTCGTGGGCTTCCTGCGAGATCGAGCCGTAGGACATCGCGCCGGTTTTGAAACGCTTGGTGATGGCCTCGACGGATTCCACTTCTTCAAGCGGTACCGGCTTGCGGTTGGCCTTGAATTTCATCAGGCCGCGGAGCGTGGAGATGTTCTCGCTCTGGTCGTTCACCTTCTTGGCATACTGCTTGAAGACCTCGTAGCTGCCGGTCCGGGTGGCTTTTTGGAGAAGGTGGATGGTTTCCGGATTGAAGAGATGGTATTCACCGTCATTGCGCCACTGATAGACGCCGCCGGCGTCGAGCGCGGCCTCTTCGGCTTCGATATGCCTATCGGGAAATGCCTCGCGGTGGCGGATGAGCGCTTCCTCGGCGATTTGTTCGATGTCGGAACCTTCGCAACGGCTGGAGGTGCCGTGGAAGAACTTGTTCACGAGGTCGGTGCTGAGGCCGATGGTTTCGAAAATCTGTGCGCCGCGGTAGGAAGCGACGGTGGAGATTCCCATCTTGGCCATGGTCTTGACCACGCCCTTGATCGAGCCCTTGAGGAAGTTGTAAACCGCCTTGTCGAAGTCGATGACGAGCATGTCGTCCTTGATCATTTTGTGGATGGATTCGAACGCCATGTAGGGGTTGATCGCATCCGCGCCGTAGCCGATGAGGGTGGAGAAATGGTGTACCTCGCGGGCTTCGCCGGTTTCCAGGATGATGCTGACCAGCGTGCGCGTGCCCATGCCGACCAGGTAGTGGTGGAGGCCGCCCATCAGGAGCAGGGTGGGGATCGCTGCGTTCTCCTTGTCGATGTTTCTATCGGAAAGGATCAGCAGGTTGTAACCGGCGGCGATGGCTTCGTCGGCCTGGGCGCAGATGTTGTCGAAGGCGGCTTCGAGTCCTTCACCGCCTTGGTCGGCAGGGAAAAGCGCGTCGATGGTGGTGGCCCTAAAGCCATCCAAGTCCACCTCGCGGAGGCGGGCGACGGACTCGTTGTCGATCAGCGGGCTGTCGAGACGGATCATGCGGCAGCTTGCAGGGCCGGGTGCGAGCAGGTTGCCTTCGGAACCGAGGAAGGTTTCCGTGGAGGTGACGAGCTCCTCGCGGATGCAGTCGAGTGCCGGGTTGGTGACCTGGGCGAAGATCTGTTTGAAATACTGATAGAGATGCTTCGGCTTGGTGGACAGCACGGCGAGCGGGGTGTCGTTGCCCATCGAGGAAATCGGCTGGACGCCTGTGGAAGCCGTGGGCCCGAGGAGCATGCGGAGATCCTCGTAGGTGTAGCCGAATGCGATCTGGCGCTCCAGCACACGACTTTCTTCAACAGTCTTCGCCTCCTTGGCGGCTGGAAGATCTTTAAGCGTGATGCGGTTTTCCTTCAGCCATTGGCCGTAAGGCTTCGCGCCGTATACGCGCTTTTTCACTTCTTCGTCGGGGACGATACGGCCTTCCTTCATGTCGACGAGGAACATCTTGCCTGGGCGCAGGCGGCCTTTTTCGACGATGGAGTTGGGATCGAGATCCGGCACGACGCCGACTTCCGACGCCATGATGACGAGATCGTCGTCGGTCACATAATAGCGGCTCGGGCGGAGGCCGTTTCTATCAAGCACCGCGCCGATCTGCTGGCCGTCGGAGAAAGTAATGGAAGCGGGGCCGTCCCATGGCTCCATCAGGCAGGCGTGGAACTCGTAGAACGCCTTCTTTTCCTCGTCCATCATCGTGTGACGCTCCCACGGCTCGGGAATCATCATCATCATCGCGTGGACGAGATCGTAGCCGCCGAAATGCATGAACTCGAGGGCATTGTCGAAACGGGCGGAGTCGGAGCCGTCCTCGTTGATGACGGGGAAGATGTTTTCGATTTCCGTGCCGAAAAGGTCCGACTGGCAGAGTGCCTGACGGGCTTTCATGAAATTCGCGTTGCCCATCACCGTGTTGATTTCGCCGTTGTGGGCGATGAAACGGTTGGGGTGGGCGCGGGACCAGCTCGGGAACGTGTTCGTCGAGAAACGGGTGTGCATCAGCGCCAGCGCCGATTCGAAATCCGGATCGAGGAAGTCCGGGAAATACTCGGAAAGCTGGCAGGGCGTGAGCATGCCTTTGTAAATCATCGTGCGGGCCGAGAGGCCGGTCACGTAATGGTAGTCCGCGCCGGGGAAGGTGTTGCCCTTGTTGCCGTGGACGTCGCGGAACTGGTTCGGTACCTCGTTGTTGCGGATCCAGTTACCGACCTGCTTCCGAATGACGTAGAGTTTCGTCTCGAAGGTTTTCGCATCGGTGATGTCATCGCTTTTTCCGATGAACACCTGCTTGATCACCGGCTCGTAGCGGCCGGAGGTTTTGCCGAGGATCGAGCTCTTCACCGGCACCGTGCGCCAGCCGAGAAATTTCTGCCCCTGCTCGCGGATGACGTGCTCGAAAACCTGCATCGCCACCTCGCGCACCGCCGCTTCCGGCGAGAAAAACACACAGCCGGAGCCATAGTCACCTTCCGGAGGCAGCTCCACGCCCTTTTTCGCCATTTCACGACGGAGAAACTTGTCCGGCATCTGGATCAGCATGCCCGCGCCGTCGCCGGTCGCCGGGTCCGATCCGCTGGCACCGCGGTGGTCCATGTGCTCGTTCATCGTCAACGTCTTGAGAACGATGTCATGCGAACGTTTTCCCTTGAGGTGGGCGATGAAGCCGACGCCGCACGAGTCTTTCTCGCGTGACGGATGCCAAAGTCCTTGAGGAGCGGGCCAACCAAGTGGGGATGTCTGCGATGATGACATGATTTATTAAGGAAAATGCTTTTCGAGATTAGGCGGGCCGGGGAACGGCGCGAGATGGGGAGTCGAAGGAAAACTGGTGGATTGGGTGCTCCTGATTCATTGCGAAAACTCCCGAAATTGATGGAAGTCACGCAGACAAGTGAAGAAACGGCCGGAAATCTGCTTTCCGGGGGGGAGCGTGTCAAGACCGGGAAACCCAGTTTCATGCGGTTCGCACGGAACCGGCCGCCGCCGTCTGAGCCGCGGATGAGCTGGATTCATCGTGCTTCGGCGAGCGCGAAAACATCGAGATGAAAGTCCGTGTAGGTCTTCAGCTCGCCGCGCGTCCAGAGGATGATGCGTTTTCCACCAGGATTCGAAGGGATGTTCGGGCGGAGATTGTCCACGGTGGAATCGTGCGTGATGGCGCTCCAGCTCCAGCTTTTTCCCTGATCGCTGGTTTTTCCGCGAAACAGTTCCCAATGGCGCTTTTGGTCCGCCTTGCTGATGAGCGGGGTTCCGGTGGCCGGATCGGCATTGGTGGAAATGACCGCGGTGTCGGGGTCCTGCGGATCGAGGGCGACGAGGCCGGTGTAGTCGTCCTCTTTGGCGTAGAGGCGGGTGCCGGCGTAGGCCATTTGGTGGGTTTGCCACTGGCTGCCGTCGAAACGGGCGTAGAAATAGCGGTGGTCCATGCCGTCGTGGGCGGCGCCCTGTTTTCCACGGTCCTTCGCTCCATCGATCTGCACGGAAAACGCGGTATAGGGATTTCCTTCAGCGTCGAGTTCCAGATCCGTCGTCCAGGCGACCTTGTCCGCGCCGCCGTCAAAGACTTTTGTGAACGAGGTGGGCTTCAGGGAAATGCCGCCGCTGCTTTCCGCGAGAACCTTGCCGGTGGAGTCATGGAGTTTTCCTCCACGGTAGTAGCCGTGGTAGATGGAATTGTCGTAAGCGCGGGGGTGGTCCTCGGTCGCGACGAAATGGATGGTGTCCTTGCCGTTCGAAGCGTAGCGCAGGTAGGGGCGGCAGCCGTCGATGCCGGTGTAGAGCGGATTTGAGAGGATGTCGTCTTTCGTCCATGAGAAGAGACGCCAGCCGTATTTCCAGGTGCTGCCGTCGTCCTCGGAGATGTTGCAGTTCGGATTGTAGCCGCGGCTGCGGGAGAAATTGTAGGTGCGGCCGTTTTCAGCAGGGAGGCGGTAAACGTTCGAGTAGGAGTAGTGGTCTCCCACGTCGAAGGTCTTTTCCTTGGACCATTTGGAAATGTCGCCCGCCTTGGTGGTGATGCGCCACCGCTGGAGATCGTCGATGCTGTGTTTTCCATAAACGGCGAGGATTTTCCCGTCAGGGCGCTCCATCAGGGCGGCGACGTCGTGGTCGTCGCTCTGGAACTTGCTGTGCAGCTCGAACTCTGCGGTTGTCCCGGTTTCCGGATTCCACGTCGTGACCGACAGATCGCCCGCGTCGTGACCGCCGAAAGTATCGCCGGAAATGGTGCTGAAGACAACATTGCCATCCTTCTTCACGATCGCGCGCGGATCCTGATACCAGCACCAACCGCCGTTCTGCTTCAGCATCACCGGGCCGGGTGCGCTCTCGACGGCGGAAGTTTCCTTGGGTGCGGGGACGGGGAGCGAGTGGGTTTTGAAAGTCGCGTCACCGCTGTAATCAGCGAACGGCGCTTTCACGAATTTCACCGCGAAATCCTCCAGATACGCGGCCCACTTTCCGCCCGTCGTGATTTCCCCCTGACCTTCCCAGCCGAATCCGGAAAACCACCGGATGTGGCCGTCCGCATCGGTGCGGGCGAAACAGAACGCCTGCGTCTGACCGTCCTTGTCCGTCCGGGATTCCATTTTCGCCACCGCTTTTGGATCGATCGCGATGCCGGTGCCGAGGCCCAGTCCATCGAGTTTCTCCCACAACCGCATCGTTCCCGTCTTCGGTGAAAACTCCGGAGCCGTGCCCTTCACCTGCGGCAGGATCCCGATCGCCACATCGAAGACCGCCGACTTCCCATCCAGCGTGAAACGCGAGTCACACTGGAACAGCCGCTGCCCCATGATGATAGTGATGCGTTTTGTTTCCCGCAGCACCTTCCCGTTCAAATCACTCGCATAATCCAGTTCGAAAACGGTCTTCTCCGGCGTGCTGCTGATCACGCGCTGGGCGATGAACGTGTCCGAGTCGTGCATCTCCCCGTCCACCCATACGGAAATTCCGCCGCAGCCACGGCTGTTGCCGACGTGATACTCATCGTGGCCCTCGCCGTGGTCCTCGTGATAGGACTTGTTCACTTTTCCATACGGCAGCTTCAGGCGGTCCTCCATGTACCACTTGTCGAGGATCGGATAGGGCACGCGCTTGAACCAGCAGTCAAAGCCGCTGTTCTCCGCCGCGGAACGCAGCGCAGGGCCATAGGTGCGGAAGGCGGCGAGGTCGTTTTCCCAAGCAAAATCATCCGCACGCTCCGGGACGAATCTAGCAAACGTGCGCGGCGTGTAGGGCATGAATTTCTCCGGCAGTTTCACGCCCTCGAAAGAAACCACATCGCTCCGCCGCTTCGATGGATCCAGCAGCCGGATGACCTCCGAGCCTGCTGTTAAAAACGCGCCGCTGCCGTAAACCTCGGTGGATTGTGCGTTCGTATCCTGTTTGTCGGGCGAGTCGCCGATCTTCTGCACGTATCCCATCATGCCGTCCGGCTGGATGTTTTTCGCAAGAGCCTCGTAGCCCTTCATCACCGCCGGTCTGAATTTTCCGGCGGGAAGCAGCCCGCGGTTGATGCCCCAGGCCATCGCCTGCACGAAGAACGCCGAGCCGGAGGATTCGCCCTGCGGACCTTCGGGATCCAACAGACTGGTGCG
>JBDSNC010000170.1:0-14376 GCA_039915545.1 Luteolibacter sp. | reverse complement strand
ACATCGCCGTAGCCGCAGACGACGCCGACCTTGCCGGAAATCATGACGTCGGTGGCACGCTTGATGCCGTCCACGAGGGACTCGCGGCAGCCGTAGAGGTTGTCGAACTTCGATTTGGTGACCGAGTCGTTCACGTTGATCGCAGGAACGAGCAGCGTGCCGGCCTTGGCCATTTGATAGAGGCGATGGACACCGGTGGTGGTTTCCTCGGAAACGCCTTTCCAGTCCTTCACAATCTTCGCGAAGATGCCGGGTTGTTTCGCGTGGACGTCCTTGAGGAGGTCTTTGATGACTTGCTCCTCGTGGTTGCCGGACGGGGTGTTGACCCAGTCGGAACCGTTTTCGAGTTCAAAGCCTTTGTGGATGAGGAGGGTCGCGTCGCCACCGTCATCGACGATGAGCTCAGGTCCAAGGCCTGCTGGATTGACCAGAGCCTGCCAGGTACACCACCAATATTCTTCGAGCGTTTCGCCCTTCCAAGCGAAGACAGGGACACCCACAGCGGCGATCGCGGCGGCGGCGTGGTCTTGCGTCGAAAAGATGTTGCAGGAAACCCAGCGCACTTCGGCACCGAGAGCGACGAGCGTCTCGATGAGCACGGCGGTCTGGATGGTCATGTGGAGTGAACCCATGATGCGGACGCCCTTGAGCGGCTGCTCCGGGCCATACTTGGCGCGGGTGGACATGAGGCCGGGCATTTCGTGCTCGGCGATTTCGATTTCCTTGCGGCCGAAATCAGCGAGGCCGATGTCTCTTACTTTGTAGTCTGTGAAGCTCATTGTTATAGGTAGTTAGAAATTTGAATCAGCCCACGGCCTTTTTGAGAGCGGCCGCCTTGTCGGTGGATTCCCAGGTGAGGTCCTTGTCGTCTTTTCCGAAGTGCCCGTAGTTGGTGGACTTCGAATAGATCGGGCGGAGGAGGTTGAGTTGCTTGACGATGTCAGCAGGCTTGAAGGAGAAAACCTTAAGGATACCGGCGAGGATCTGCTCATCCGGCTTGATGCCCGTGCCGAAGGTATCGACGTGAACACTAACAGGAAGTGGATGCCCGATGGCATAGGCGAACTGAACTTCGCAACGGGATGCGAGACCGGCAGCGACGACATTTTTAGCGACCCAGCGGCCCATGTAAGCGGCGGAGCGGTCAACCTTGGACGGATCCTTGCCGGAGAAAGCACCACCGCCGTGACGACCGGTGCCGCCGTAGGTATCGACGATGATCTTGCGGCCGGTGAGGCCGGAATCGCCCTGAGGACCGCCAACGACGAACTTGCCGGTCGGGTTGATGAGATACTCGGTATCCTTGGTGAGCATTTCCTTCGGCAGGACCTTCTTGATCACTTGCTCGATGCAGAATTTTTCGATTTCCGCGTGCTCCACGTCGGCGGAGTGTTGGGTGGAAATGACGACGTTCACGATGCGGGTCGGCTTGCCATCGACATACTCGACAGAGACCTGCGACTTCGCGTCGGGGCGGAGCCACTTGGCGAGTTTGCCAGCCTTGCGGATGCGGGTGAGTTCGCGGCCGAGGCGGTGGGCGAACATGATCGGAGCAGGCATCAGCTCGGGAGTTTCATCGCAAGCGTAGCCGAACATGATGCCTTGGTCGCCGGCGCCCTGTTCCTTGTGCTTCTTGCCTTCCGCTGCGGCGGCGTCACGCCTTGGGCGATGTCCGGGCTTTGAGCGGTGAGGTAATTGTTGATGAAAAGCGTGTCGGCGTGGAAGACGTCGTCGTTGTTGGTGTAGCCGATGCCACGGACGGCGTCGCGGATGATCTTGCCGATGTTGATGGCTTCATCGAGCGGCTTGGTGGTGCCTTTCTTTTTGTCCTGAAGCGACGGGATGGTGATTTCACCACCGACCACCACGACGTTGCTCTTCACGAATGTTTCGCAAGCGACGCGGCTCTTTGGATCAAGGGTGAGGCAGGCGTCGAGGATGGCGTCCGAGATGGTGTCGGCGACTTTATCCGGATGGCCTTCGCCAACGGATTCTGAGGAGAAAATGAAGGTGCTCATGTGCTTTTTATTTTTCGTATCGTCAAATCGTGATGCGTTGATATAACCGCCCCGTCATGCCGTCAATGCTGAAATCCTTGAAGCTCCTTTCAGACCCCACCCGCCTGCGGATTTTGATGCTGGTGGAAAACGAAGCGCTCTCGGTGGCAGAACTCCAAGAGGTGCTCGGAATGGGCCAGAGCCGGATTTCCACTCAGCTTTCGCAATTGAAAACAGAAGGACTTGTGACCGACGAGCGGAGCGGAAAAAACAACAACTACTCGTGTTCGGCGGAATCCGATCTGATGGACGTGGCCCGTCTGGCGGCGGCGGAAGTGCCCGAAGTCGCCGCGGACGAGTCGGCGTTGCGGCATTTGCTGAGAAAACGAAAGGACAGCGCGCGGGCCTATTTCGACGAACTGGCGGGGCGTTTCGGGAAAGATTACGTGCCCGGCAGGTCGTGGAAAGCCCTCGCTGAGGCCCTGATCAAGGTGCTCAATTATCAAGTCGTTGCGGACTTGGGAGCAGGCGAAGGAACGCTCGCCCAACTCCTCGCCCAGCGTGCGGAAAAGGTCATCGCAGTGGATCTTTCCCCGAAAATGGTCGAATTCGGACAAGATCTCGCGAACCAGAACGGCCTGAAAAATCTCGAATACCGCATCGGCGATATCGAGGAGCCGCCGATCGAAGACGCCTGCCTCGATCTCGCGATTCTGAGCCAGGCACTCCACCACGCCGAACGTCCACAGCGGGCCCTCGATGCCGCTTTCCGCATTCTGAAACCGGGCGGGCGACTGATCGTTCTGGATCTGCTCCAACACCATTTCGAAGAAGCACGCGAGCTGTATGCCGATCGCTGGCTGGGGTTTTCGGAGAGCGACCTCGCCGCGATGTTGGAAAAAGCCGGTTTCACCCAAATCGAGACCGTGGTGGCGGATCGGGAAACAGAAGCCCCGAGATTCCAGACACTGCTCGGCATCGGCGTGCGCCCGGTCTGAGCCGCGCTCTTGCAAATCCCGCGGCGGCGTGCGACTTCAGCCCATGCGATTCCTGCTAGCCGCGCTCATTGCCCTCCCTTTCCTGAGTTGCGCCCCCGCGCCTCCCGCCAGACCGACTCCGATCCAGCCAAAGCCGGAGAAACTACCCGTCGCCGAAATTTCAGCCCCTGCCGATGCCCCACGTTTCACCCGCCGTGAAATCTCCGGCATCACCTTCGAGGGCGTGGCCTTCGACTCCAGAAACCACCGCCTCACCGTCGTCGACCAACCAAACGGCCCCGCATCGCAATTCGCCGATGCCACTGCCGCCGCAAATTCCCGCAGCGGCCTTGCCGCCGTGAACGCCGGATTTTTCACCCCGGAAGGCACCCCACTCGGACTCGTCGTGTCAGCGGGGAAAATTTCCGGCTCATGGAATGCCGCCTCCTCGCTCGGCAGCGGCGTTTGGTTTGAGGAAACTTCCGGAAAATCCGCCATCACCCGCCGAGAAAAAATCGGACGCACCGCCGCATCCTCCTGCCGCGACCTTATCCAGGCCGGTCCATTGCTCGTCGAAAACGGCTCTGCCATCACTGGCCTCGAAGCCACTAAAACGAGCGCCCGCATCGTCGTCCTGTGGGACGGCGGCACCCGTTGGTGGATCGGCCGCGGCTCACCCTGTACGCTTGCGTTCCTTTCCCACACCCTCGCCAGTAGCAGCCCGACCGATTGGAAAATCCGCCACGCCCTCAATCTCGACGGTGGCCGCTCCGCCGATCTCTGGGTTTCCGGATCCGTCCCCGGAGGCCCGTTCCTCAGCCGCCCACCATGGAACCGTCCGGTCCGAAATTTCCTCGTGCTGGTTGGAAAGTGACCATTCCGTAACAAAAAACCGCGTTGGACAGTTTCGCATTCGGTGATAGTTTGAAGCTCCCCAAAGTCGTATGAAATCCATGTTCCGCGCCATTTCCGTTCTCTTGCTGGCGGCAACATTTTGCCTCGCCTCCTGCGCGACCATTACCAAGGTCGGCCAGAGTTCGATGGCGATGGTTCAGAAAACCTCCGCCGCCACGACCTCGAAAATCGCCGAGCTTTCGGAACTTTCGATGTCGAAAATCCGCCCCGCGGGAGTGAAAGTCGTCGAAGTCCGTGAAAAGGACCTCAAGGAGATTCCCACGGGCCAGGAACGCGCGTTGGCTTATGAAAGCAGCCGCAAAAAAGGTTTCTGGGGATTCTTCAGCGGCCCCGTGGATTTCAAGGAACCCACCCTGCCCGAGCCCGGTGCGGAAATGGACGGCAGCCTCCTGCCGCCTAAGTCGCCCTGATCGGGTGCAGCAGAAATGCATAATCCCGGCTTGAAGGTTGCTCTTTCATGAGAATGATGCCCCGCATGTCTCGCTTGTTCTGTGTCCGCTTCGCCTGGCTCGCGTTCACCGCGGCCCTGATCACATCATGTGGTGGCAATCCTCCTGCCAATCTACCACCCAAGGCGCGTAAGGTTGAGCAAGGTGCTTCCGGCGTCACCTCCATTCCGGGCACTCCGCCGCCGCCGATCGCCGGGGAGAGCGCCATCGTCATCGACGTAGTCAGCGGCCGTGTGCTCTATGCGAAAAACGCC
Source organism: Luteolibacter sp. (assembly GCA_039915545.1). Lineage (GTDB taxonomy): Bacteria > Verrucomicrobiota > Verrucomicrobiia > Verrucomicrobiales > Akkermansiaceae > Luteolibacter. The sequence continues at coordinate 9,784 of JBDSNC010000170.1, read as the reverse complement.
GATGCCCCACGCCCGGTCGCCAGCACCCAGAAAATCATCACCGCCCTCTGCGTGCTCGATGCAGGAAACATCGACAAGCCGGTCATCATCGAGGCGTCCGATGAAAACTGCGAGCCCACCAAGCTCGGCGTCAAACCCGGCGAATCCTACCCACGCCGCGAACTGCTCAAGGTCCTGATGGTGAAAAGCGCCAACGACATCGCCCGCGCCCTCGCCCGCGATGTGGGTGGCAGCCAGGAATCCTTCGCCGCCCTGATGAATCAGAAAGCCGCCTCGCTCGGCATGCGGAACTCCAATTTCATCAATCCTAACGGCCTGCCGATGCCCGGCCAATACTCGACCGCACGCGACATGGCCATCGCCGCCCGCGCCGTTTACCGCAGCCCGCTGATCCGCTCCTACACCTCCACCAAGTCGTTCAACTTCCAGTTCAACGACGGCCACACCCGCGAGATCGAGAACACCAACCATCTCCTGAAATCCGTTCCTTACTGCGATGGATTGAAAACCGGCACCACCAACGCCGCCGGCCGCTGCCTCGTTGCCAGCGGTTCGCTCAACGGCCGCTCGGTCATCGTCGTCGTCCTCAAATCCACCACGCCCAACATCTGGAAGGACTCCACCAAGCTCCTCGCCTGGGCGCTCGAACGCCCGACTCCCGGAGCCTGAGGCCATGCCCAGCCCCGCCGAGTCGCTGCGCCTGTTGGATGCCGAAGGACTCCTGCGCCGCCAGCGTCCGCTCGACTCCGCAACAGGAGTTAGAGTGATCCGCGAGGGGCGCACGCTGTGGAATTTCGCCTCGAACGACTACCTCGGCCTTGCCCGCCATCCGCGAATCGAGGCAGCGCTGACCGAAGGCGTGCAGCGCTTCGGCGCGGGTTCCGCCGCATCCCGTCTCGTCTGCGGCACGCTGCCGCCTCACAGAATGTTGGAGGACGCCCTCGCCGCCGCGAAACAGACCGAAGCGGCCCTCACCTTTTCCTCCGGCTTCGCCACCGCACTCGGTTCCATTCCGGCCATTGTGGGGAAATCCGACTTCATCATTCTCGACAAGCTCGCCCACGCCTGCCTCGTCGACGCCGCCCGCCTTTCAGGCGCAACCCTCCGCGTCTATCCGCACAACGATCTGGAAAAACTCGCGCGCCTGCTTTCCTCCACCCGCAGCAAAAACGCGGACGCCCGCATCCTCGTCGTCACCGAAACCGTCTTCAGCATGGACGGCGATCTCTGCCCGCTGCGCGAAACCGTCGAACTAACCGAACAATACGACGCCCTGCTTCTCATCGATGAAGCCCACGGCTTCGGCGTGCTCGGCGAACACGGCATGGGCCTTGCCGAGCAGGAGGGACTCCAACAGCGCGTCGCCTTCCAGATGGGCACGCTCAGCAAGTCCGCCGGCCTGTCAGGTGGTTATCTCGCAGCCTCGCGCGAGTGGATCGACCTGCTGACGAACCGCGCCCGCTCCTTCATCTATTCCACCGCTCCCCCGCCCTGCCTCGCGCATGCCGCCATCGCCTCGCTCGATCTGATCCGCTCGGACGAAGGCAAAAAGCTCCGGCAGAAACTCCGTGAGAACATTTCCATCCTATCGAAATCCCCCACGCCGATCATCCCCATCGTGCTAGGATCCAACGAAGCTGCCCTCGCCGCCGCGTCCGATCTGGAAACCGCCGGTTTCCTCGTCCCCGCCATCCGCTTCCCCACCGTCCCCCGCGGCACCGCCCGCCTGCGCGTCAGCATCTCCGCCGCCCACCCTGCAGCAGCGATTGAGGAACTCCGCAGCTTCCTCCCGGCAGCGCGCCGGTGAACGCCACATCTTCAGAAAGCCGGGATCCCAACCGCCACTTTAAAATGCACCTTGTTGCCGATGACGCACTTCCATAGCCTGTTTATTGGAATGTAATGCATTCCGCCTTCTCCAAACCGAATTACCTCGATGAAAACATCACCTTGCAGATCCCTGCTAAAAGTCACCCCGCTTGCTGCCGTGCTGGCAGCACTCGCTCCGGCATCCGCCCTCGCGGATTTCAGCGGCAGCGACAGCCTCGCTTCCAAGTCCGCAAAATGGGACCAGCCCGTCGCCAACAACGGGGGCGGGAAAACCATTTTCCAAAATTCCCGGATCGAATACACGGTCAAATCCCCCACCACCGAGGACCTCTCCGTCTTCCGCTGGACGCCCAACCAAGGCTCCTACACCAAGAACTGGTATATCCAAGTGGACACCCACCTCGACGCCGTCGCCCTTAGCGAAGGCAGCTACGCGAACATGCAGCTCGTCGTGCTCAAAACCGGCGATTTCAACAAGGGCTATTCGTTTTCCCTCAACCGCTTCAGAAACACCCAGATGCCGTCCTCCTACGTCACCGGATTCGAGGGCGGCATCTTCGAATCCAATAATCACGCCTATACCAAAAACTCCACGCTCAACGCCACCTTGCGCGTCCATTTCAACAGCTCAGCGAAAACACTGACGGGCAGTTGGAGCGCCGGCAAGGGCTGGAAATTCTTCGCTCCCGTCAGCATCGCCGGATGGAACATGACCAGCTCGGACACCTTCACCGCCGCACTCGCGGGCGACTCTGGCAACGATGGCGTCGGAGCGAATGTCGGCCCCGTGATCGCCTCCGGCAAAGGTTGGTTCACCAATTTCAAGGCAGGTCCCGCCACTCCCGATCTTGCGGTCGAGCAACCGACCGGCACCCATCTCAGCGACGGCAGAGGGAAAACCAATTTCGGAACCATCCTCGTCGGCGGTAGCGGAGTCGTCAAATCCTTCACCGTCAGCAACGCGGGCACCGCCAGGCTTGTCGGCAAGAGCATCACGAAAACCGGCGCCAACGCGGCGGATTTCACCATCGTCCCGCCGTCGAAAACCAATTACGCGCCCGGAGATTCCAGCACCTTCAAGGTGACCTTCAAACCGAAGGCCAAGGGCATGCGGACCGCCGTCATTCACATCAGCACCAATGACCCGACCGGCGCACCGTTCGACATCAACCTGACGGGCTCGGGGAAATAAATCAGACCTCCGAGGACACCAGCGGCGTAGGGATCGCGATCACCTGCATTCCGGCGCGCTGGGCGGCGAGGATGCCGGATGGAGCGTCTTCCAGTGCGAGGCACTTGGTCGGGTCCACTCCGAGCAGATGCGCGGCGCGGAGGAAAATGTCAGGAGCAGGCTTGCCGTCAGCCACGTCGTCGGCGGTGACGACCTCGTCGAACCAATCGGAGATGCCGACGATTTTCAGGGTCTTTTCGATCACCATGCGCGAACCGCCGGTAGCGATCGCCATTGGAACTTTTCCACGGAGGGATTCGGCGAAATTGGCGACTTCTTCGATGAGAGTCACCGTGTTGAGGCGCTTGAGGAAAGCCTCGCGTTTCGCAAAGGCCACCGCGGCTGGATCGAGCTTGAGGTTGTACTCGTCATTCAGCTCCACCACGATGTCGAGAGTCGGCCGGCCGCCCATGGCGAAAAATACGTCTTCCTTGAAAACCCCGCCCGCGCCGTAGAGGGCGAGAGCCTCACACCAGGCATCAAAATGAGCGGGCATGGAATCAACCAGAGTGCCGTCACAATCAAAAACTACAGCTTCAAAACCACCAGTGGGAAAGGAGAAGGGACCGATATTTGCCATTGCGCCGCACGGCTTAGTGGTAGAACCCCGTGATAGCAAGACTGTCATGGAGAAATTGTAACTTTCCTGACAAACCGCATGAGAAAACTAATTATTCACCCAATCGAATAGGTGAATCCCCTATAAAAACCCCTATCAGCCAGTCAGGAACCTTCAAAATCCGATAACCTGGTTCTTATAAATGCCAGGGTCCACCGTTTGCCTATCCGGGGTGGTATTGGTGATTTCTACTTCCCCTTCGATGATGACTCCGGGGGCGAACTGAATCGGCCCGTTGATTTTCAAAGAGTGGCAATTGATCAAACTGGGCACGCCCAGCGCCTCGATCTGGTCGACGAGCTTGTAATCATCCGAAAGCGCGATGACCGGCGGCACGCCATTCCGCGAGGCAGCAAGGCGGACCTGGCCGTCGGTGAGCACTTCGTAGGCATCCGAGCGGAGAGCGAGGAGATCGCCGGTCGTTTTCACTGGTGCGAAACGACTGCGCGGCACGTCGATGGCGGTGGAACCCTCGAAGCACTCGATGGCCGCTCCCATGGCGATTTCAAGCTGGATGACGGCGGGCGATTTCTTGTCGCGCGGATCGACCGTCTTGTTGTTGCGGATCATCGGCAGCGGCAGCACGCCGGAATCGGCAGCGAGTTGTTCCTTCAGCAGGTCGAGGCGGAGCCAGAGGCTGTTCGTGTTGAAATACTGGTGGCGGTCGATGTCCTGGAAGGCGTCGGAATCGGCGTCCGGGCACTGCGCCACCTCGCGGAGGAGCAGGCGTCCGTCGGATTTCCTGACGGCGAGGTGCCCGCCCTTGCGGTCGGCGGCGGTGCGGCGGGTGACTTCCATGAGGAATGGAGCGCCGGAATCCGCGAAGTATTTGAGAATCGTGGGATCGAGAATGGCACCGAGGTTGTCGGAGTTGGAAACGAACGCGTATTTCACACCCTCGGCGAGCAGGCGGTCCAGCCAGCCGCTGCCGACGAGCGCCGGGTAGAGATCGCCGTGGCCCGGCGGGCACCATTCGAGGTCCGGATCGGCGGGCCAGGCGATCGGATCGAGAGTCCCGGCGTCAATTTTCGGAATCTGGTTCTGCATCAGCTCCACCTCGGAAGCGTCGGCAAGACCTGCGGCGCGGTATTTTTCCAAATGGGTGAGCGTGTCCTCGCTGGTACTGAAGCTGTTCATCAGCAGCAGGCGGACGGGCGCACCGCTGGTTCCGCGCAGGTCGAGGATCTGGCGGACCATGAGATCGAGGAAATTCACTCTCTCGCGGACGGAGAGCAGGCTTTTCGGCCCTTGCAGACCCATGCCGGTGCCGAGGCCGCCGTTGAGTTTGATCACCACCGCCTGGCCGAGCAGCGCCGCGTCGGCAGGTGCACTGGCGGCGATGCTTTCGAAAGACGCCAGCCCGGTCGCAGGAGCGATGGTGTCCTCGGGAATCATCCCGGTTTCATTACGAAGCAGGGCCTCGTAGTTGCGGCGGAAGGCGCGGATGGCGGCATCGCCCATTCCGGCGGCGGTCATTTTGGATTCGAAAGCGGCGAAATTTCCCATGGTGTTGAATTTGGTCCGCCCGAATCTGAACGGAGACAGCGGACGGGTCACGCTGATTTTTCACCACTCCGCTCTCATTATTTCCCGGGAAGGTCGTGATCGGACGCTTTGACTCCCTTTTTGAAACCGTTCGCCTGATAGGGGCTCGGTTGGTAATTGCCGACCAGGGTCACGTCCGCCTTCGCGGGGACTTCAAGGCCGAGGGTGCCGTAAACGCCGTTCACGACGAGGCGGCGGAGTCCTTCGTTACTCAGATCGGTGGCGGCGCCCATCGTGGTGCAGAGGATGCTGTTGGATTTTCCGGCGCTGTTTTTCACCACCCGCGTCCAAGCGACAGGCATCATCGGAGTGTTGATATCCTGGGGCTGCTTGTCGGTGGCGCGCTTCTTTTCATAAGCAGCCGGCGGATCGGTGGGGCTCATCGCCTTGAGGACCTGGCCGCGCAGCAGGATGGTGGCATCGGCGGGCGGATAGGCTTCGTAAACATCGCTGTCCCCGAAGACGTCGGTCACCCCGCGCAGCAGCGGGTTGGCTCCGTTGGCAGCCTCGATCACGCCGCGGGTGGCTTCGAATTTATGGTGCCCCCAATGATTCACCCATGCCTCGCCGAGGATATTTTTGCCAAAGCTGTTATATGCTTTGTAGGAGCTGCTGTCCGGCAATTGGAAGGCGTGAGTGCTTGTCCGCAAGGCGACGACGGGCGTGCCACGGAGGATGGCCCCGTCGAAGTGTTTCATCGTTTCATCCGGCCATTTGCGGAAGCGCACCAGCATCACGATCACATCCGCGGAATCGAGCGCTTCAGGTTTGTCGAGGCTCTCGGCGCGGTTCGGATCGAGCGTGCCGTCGGGACCGGTTGAGAAAAGCACGGTGCATTTGAAACCATGGCGCTGGCTGAGGATTTTCGCCAGCATCGGCATCGATTCCTCCGAGCGGTATTCCTCATCACCCGCCAGCAGGACAACGTGTTTCCCCTTCCCCGGCCCGTTGCCGCCGTCATAGGAAACCCATCCGACGCCGGATTCGGAGCGGGCCTGGGCGAGGCAGATGAAAGACGTTAGACCGGCGAGCATGATCGATTTTTTCATGGTGAAGCCCCAATACTTCCGGCACGCCCGCGATCTTTCCATCAGCGGACGATGATGGCGCGTGGTGCGGGATGAAATGCTTCCTCTTCCTTCTTCGGCAGATCCGGTGCGGCTTGGCTGGCCGGAGGAGCGGCTGGTTCGGGTGCTTTTTCCATCGTCCGCTTGTTCGCCGGTTTCCAATTCTGGAACTGGTTGGTGATATCGCCGCCGAAGCGCGATTCGAAAAACTCGAATGCCCGGACCACGCCAAAGACGATGCCGCAGGAAAGCGCCAGCAGCCAGAGCGTCGACGTCCATCCGCCGCGTGTGCCATCGGCCGGCAGCGAATCGTTCGCCATCGTGCCCGACGATTCCAGCAAGGGCAGCAGCGGATCGCCCTCGATGAACGCGGACGGCTTGAGCGCATCGAGCCACGGGGTGGCATCCACGTTCAGGAATCCGGCGTATTGGGCGAGGAAACTCTTCGCATAAACCGGACTGGTGAAGTGCGAGAAATCCTCCGCCTCCAGCGCCTCAATGGCCGAACGCGGCAGGCGGGTTTTGAAAACGACGTCGTCCACCTCCAGCCCCGCGTTTTCGCGCGCCTTTCTCAAACGTTCGCCGATCTGTTCGAAATGATCCTCCACTGTTTGCCCGGACATCCTACAAAGCCGAGCGCCGCTTCGCAAGTCCGGGTTGGGATGATGCGGCTTCCCTCAACGTCCGCCCAAATCCGATCGGAGGATTTCTTTTGCACGATGGATGTTAGCGCAGGGTGCAAATTGCCATCTCCCGCAGTGGCCGATGACCTGCAAGTCTTTTACCTTCAACGATTCAGGCGCACCCGGCAAAACGGAACGGGGTCTGCAAAATGGAATTCGCTAAATCAACCCCTGCTTGTCATGTCTATCTTCAAACCCGTTCCAACCCAGCCCAACACTCCGGTCACCGATCCGGCAGCGCACGGGGCTCTCACCATCGGCGAACAGATCGAATCCATGCGCCGGGAATCCGCCGACTGTCCCGGCGAATCATGTTTCATGAACACCCGCGGCAAGAGATGCTGGATCACCAATGGAGTGGTGGAACGCTTCGTTCGCAATCAGGGCGCGACCTATCCGTCGGATTACCGCTCGGCGAACGGCGTGGAATGGCAGTCTCTCTTTTTCCGGGGCATCTAGCAACACCCATACCTACACAAACCAATGAACACCGAAACCATCCCTAACGAAGTAACAGAATCCGTCGATATCCTGGCCCAAGCCAGTGACTGCATTCGCAAAAATCCCCTGTCCAGTGTGGTGGGAGCCGCTGTTTTCGGGCTCGCCGTGGGTTGCCTGATCATGTCCGGCAGGCACGAGCCAACCTTGCAGGAGCGCTTCGTGGAAGAACCGCTGGACCACGCCAATGACGTGCTTTCCAATGTTTCCGAAAACCTCGCCCGCCTCGTCGCAAACCTCAAATTCTGGTAACCATGAATCCACTTCCAACAGAAATCCCTCCGTCGCCCACCATTGAGCAGGGAATCAACTCACTGCTGACCGACGCGAAGAGCAAGGTCCGCAGTACTTCCGAACACTACCGCGAGCGCGTCCGGCAATCGCCGGGAACCGCCGTGCTCGCCGCCGTCGCCGCAGGCTACTGCCTGCACCGACTGCCGGTGCGCTCGCTGCTCGTTTCCCAAGTCCGGTTGATGGCCGCTCTCGCGCCCCCCGCCCTGCTGGCGATCGGCGCGGCGAAGCTGTGTGAGTTTCTCCAGAAGCAGGTGCGTGAAAAGCCAAAGGTCGCTCCGATGCTCCGGCACGCCGGCGAATTGCATGGCGACCTCTGAATTTCCGCTTCAGGCAAAATAGGTGTCGCCGTGGGCATACGGCGGCGCGCAGCAGCAAAGGAACTGCAGCGGCTCCGTGGCCCGAATCTGGTGCCACTTACCGGCCGGAATAAGAATCGCATCGCCGGGACCAACATTCCGCGTGATTCCGTCGATTTCCATGACGCCGCTGCCCGTGAGCAGGTAGTAAATTTCCTCGCTGACCTTGTGGTAATGCCGCTCCGTTTCGCCACCGACGGGCAGCGTGGCCTCGGCGAGGCTCTGGTTCGCGACCGGCGCATTCGACAGATCCAGCAGACTCCGGATGGTCGAGCCGTCTTTGGTGGTGAAAGGGGCCTGCTGCTCACGGTTGCGGATTTCCATGCGGGGAGGAAATCACCTTGCGCGCCGGAGATCAACTGGACATGCGCGCCGGTTGTTTCATGCTCCGGTCATGCCCGCCGTCCGCGTCGATTTAGCCGAAAGATCCTACGATGTCATTGTCGAAGCCGGAGCCCTCGCGACTGTTGGAGAACTGGTTTCCAAAGCAGGACTTTCCGGACTGCGCGCCGCCGTGATCAGCGATGAAACGGTGGCTGGGTTTCATTCAAACACTCTGTTGGAGTCACTCGAAGCCGCCGGTTTCAGCCCCACGCTCCACACAGTGGCGGCCGGTGAGGCATCGAAATCAATGAGCCACGTGGAATCGCTCTGCCGCGAGATGATCCGCGCCGGACACGACCGCAAATCCGTCGTCATCGCCCTCGGCGGCGGTGTCGTGGGCGATCTGGCGGGCTTCGTGGCATCGGTTTTCTATCGTGGAATTCCGTTCGTGCAGGTTCCGACGACGATCGTCGCGCAGGTCGATTCTTCGGTCGGTGGCAAGACCGGCGTGAATGTGGGGGAGGGAAAAAATTTGCTCGGAGCCTTCCATCAGCCGCAGCTGGTGATCGTGGATCCGGAAACGCTGCGAACCCTGCCGGACCGCGAGTTTTGCGAGGGATTCGCAGAGGCCATCAAACACGCCGCCATCCGCGATGCCGCGATGCTCGACGATCTCGCCGATTTTGATCCCTCTGGCCGCGACGTGCCGGCGGAGCTGATCGCCCGCAACATCGCCATCAAGGCCCGCGTGGTGGAGGCCGACGAACACGAGACGCTCGGCATCCGGGCGTTGTTGAATTTCGGCCACACCATCGGCCACGGCATCGAGGCGTCCGTTCCCTACGGCGAGATGCTGCATGGCGAAGCGATTTCCCTCGGCATCCGCGCGGCGTTGTTGATTTCGGAAAAACACGCGGGGTTGACCGCCGCGGAGAGCGCCAAGGTGATCGGGCTGTTGGAACACTATCATCTTCCACTCATTCTATCATCAGGCATCACGACCGATGTGGTGATGGAAAAACTCACCCGCGACAAGAAGTTCTCCTCCGGGGCGATCCGCTTCGTGGTGCTCGACAAGCTTGGCAGTGCGAAGGTCGTGAGCACCGTCAGCGCCGATGATCTGCGGGATGCCATCGAGCATTTGCGGACTCCTGTCAGCGCCGGATGATTCAGCCGTCCGCGTCAGGCATTTCCTCCTCCACCAATTTCTTGTCTATCAAAAATGGTCCGAACGGGATCAGGGACGCGATGAAGGCCATCACGGATTTCGCAAAGGACAGCCGTCCGCCCAACCAAGCGGAGAAAACCGCCATGGCGTAGAGAATGAAAAACGCCCC
>JBDSNC010000168.1:0-18138 GCA_039915545.1 Luteolibacter sp. | reverse complement strand
GGTCAGGCTGACCACCGCTCCGTCGTTGTAGGTGCGGGTGAATTGGGTGGTGCCGTTTCCGGTCGCGCTGAGATCATTGGGGCTGACAATGATGCCCACACCAGTGGCCGGACTTGAAGCGACGGTGAGCGTGCGGGTCGTCGGTCCGCCGGGAAGCTGGATCTTGACGTTATCCAACAGGAGATCGATTCCTGCGGATGTCGGGGAGATATCGGAGAATGTCAGAGTGGTAGAAGTACTGTCGGCGGTGAAGGTGTAGGTTTTGGAGACCCAAACGGAGGTGCCTGAGTTGTTTCCGAAGACGGATTCGGTTTGTGAGAGACGCGATACCGTGCCGGCAACGTCCACCTTGAGGCGTTGCTCTGCGGTGTTGACGGCGAGCGAGCCTACGTCGAACGAGAGCTGATACGTCTGGCCCACAGTGGTGGTGATCGACTGCGAGATGACCGCATTCGGGGTGGCTGTACCGCCGCTGAGGACGAGCAGCTTGGTGCCGTCAGTTGCGACATAGGATCCGTCCGAAGCATATGCCAGGCGGTTGCCGGTCATGGTCCAGCCGGTTTCTCCAGACTCGAAGCTGCCGTTGACAAGCGAACCCGGAAGGACTGCAGGCGTGGTATAGACCGCCGTAAGGGTGGTGTTGGCGGAGAGGGTGACGCTGGTGGCGGCAGTTACGCTGAAGTCCGCGCCGTCCTTTTGCCATTTTGAGAAGGTGCTGGAACCGGAGGTGGCAGGAGCAGTTAGGCTGACCACCGTGCCGTCGTTGTAGGTGCGGGTGAATTGAGTGGTTCCGTTTCCGTTGGCGCTCAAGTCATTCGGGCTGAGGGTGATACTGACGCCGGTGGCGGGAGAGGATGCGACGGTCAGCGTCCGTGTGACCGGTGCTGGGCCGGCGAGTGCGACGACCACATTGTCCAACAGAAGGTCGATTCCGGCCGTGACCGGTGAGAGGTCGGAGAATGTCAGCGTGGTCGTCGCGCTGTCGGCGGTGAAGTTGTAGGTCTTGGCGGTCCAGGAGGAGTTGCCAGCGCCGTTTCCAAAGACAGATTCGGTTTGAGAGACCAGTGAGGCCGTGCCAGCGACGTCCACCTTGAGGCGCTGCTCGGCGGTGTTGACCGCGAGCGAGCCAACGTCAAACGAAAGCTGATAGGATTGTCCAGGAGTCGTGTTGAAGGACTGCGAAACCACCGCGTCCGGAGTGGCGGTTCCACCGCTGAGTACCAATAGTTTCTGGCCGTTGGTCGCCACGTAGCTTCCATCCGAAGAATAGGCCAGGCGGTTGCCGGTCATCGTCCAGCCGGTTTCATTCGACTCGAAGCTTCCGTTTACAAGCGTGCCAGGCGCAATGACCGGAGCCGTGTAAACCGCGGTCATCGTGAAACTGGAACTCATGGTCACGCTGGTGGCGGCGGTGGCGCTGTAATCGATTCCGTCCTTCTGCCATTTTGAGAAATTGTTAGCTCCGGAGGTCGCAGGGGCGGTGAGGTTCACGACTGCGCCGTCGTTGTAAGTGCGGGTGAATTGAGTGATTCCGTTGGACGCTCCGTTCACGTCGTTGGGGCTGACGGTGAAACTCACACCCGTGGTGGGGGCTGAAGCGACAGTAAGGGTGCGCTGGGTGACCGGTGGGCCGGTGACGCGGACGTTGTCGAGATAGAGGTCGAGAGCGGATGTCGTCGCAGAAGTGTCGGTGAAAGACAGTGTGGTGGTCGCGCTGTTCGCCACGAAGGTGAAGCTCTGTGGAAACCACTTGGTGGTGCCATTGCCGAAGCCGGTGAGCGTGAGGAGTTGTGAGAACAGACTACCTGATCCTGTGACGTTTACCTGAAGCCTTTGGGGGCTGGTATTGAAGGAATAGACTCCTGCATCAAAGGCCAACGTGTAGGTGGATCCGATCGTGGTTGGGAACGACTGGCTGATCACACCGTTTGGCGTGGTGTTGCCGCCGTTGAACTCCAAAAGTGAGGTGCCTTGGGTCGAGGCCCCCGCGACCGTGGCGCGGAGATTGCCGGTCGGCGTCCAGCCGGTCAAACCGGACTCGAAGCTGCCGTTCGTCAGCAAACTGGTGGAGACCACACTCGTGCCGTATACCGCGTTGAACGTGTAGCTGCCATCGACGAGTACGCTGGTCGTGGCGTTGGAGCTGATGTCCGAGCCGTTTTTCTGCCATTTCAGGAAACTGCTGCCACCGAAGGTAGCGGGTGCGGTGAGGATGACGGTGGTGCCGTTGACATAGGAACGCGGGAATCCGGTGGTTCCGGTAGAGTTTCCATTCACGTCGGCCGGGCTCAATCCGATGGAGGCTCCACTGGAGGGGGAGGATGTCAGGGTGATGGTGCTGACGAGCTGTGGGGTGAGTCTGACATTGTCGAGCACCAGATCCGCGTTGATGCTGGTGGTGGAAACATCGGTGAAAGTGAGGGTTGTCGCAGCGCTGTTGGCGGTGAAGGCGAAGCTCTGAGGCAACCAGTTGGTGTTATTACCACCGGGGCCGGTGAGGGTGAGGGTCTGGGAAAGCACGCTGCTGGTTCCGGTCACGGAGACTTGCAGGCGTTGTTGGACAATTTCGCCAAATACACCCGCGTCGAATGCGAGCTGATAGGTCTGACCCGGCGTTGTCGCGAACGACTGGGAAAGCACACCGTTCGGGGTTGATTGTGCTGTGGCGAAGGCAACCAGCTTGGAGCCGTTGGTAGCAGCATATGGAGCCGCCGACTTGATTAGCATGTTGCCGGTTGAGGTCCATCCGGCGAAGTCGGATTCAAAACTGCCGTTTGCTTGCGCGTTGGTGGCAAAGAGCGCGTTCGCGCCCGCAGCAATGAGATTCTGAGACGGCGTCCGGTCACGCACTCCATTTACCGACAAGGTGTAAACCACTCCCGCCGACTGGGCGCTGGTGGTGAGGGTGACAGTCCGCTTGGATGAATCCAACACAGCTTGTGAAATCGACAAACCGTTGTTGATACTGAAGTTGGCCAGGGTGGCGGCGCTGTCCGCCACCGGTTTGCTGAAGGTGACGGTGAGTTGGGTGAGGCTCGGCTGAGGGATCACCCGGGCGATCGCCGGAAGATTTGCCGTGCCCGTGGGTGCGATCACATTGGTGATGGCGGGAAACCAGACATCGGCGATTTTTTCGTAACCAGTCTGAGTCGGATGGATTCCATCGAAGAGGTCGGCGGTGGTGAGAGTCGGACGAATGTTGATCATCGAGACCTGACGTCCCAGCGAAACCTGATTGCTGACGATTCCGGGAATCGCCGCATTGAATGTGATTTCTTGGGAATCCTGAGTCGGGTCAGAGCGGACTGGGAGGTTGGAAACGATGATCTTCGCAAACGGGCGTTTCGTCGCAATGTCAGCGATCAGACTTTCCAAGCGCGCGGGTGCCGTGCTGATGTTGTAGCCCTGAAGGAAGTCATTTGTGCCGATGAGCAGCAGGATCACATCCGGGTCGGCAACCGAGCTGAGCCACCCGTCAAGCCCGCTTTGGATCTGGTCGATCCGGAAGCCACCCATCCCCTGGTTGTTTGTATCCGGAATAGTAGGATTGTTGGGCTCCGTATTGGTTCCCACGTAATCCAAGGGGTAGCCCGCATTCGTGAGCAGGGTGTAAAGTTTGTTGCGGTAGGCACCGGGATAGCCAGCGCCATTGCTGTATCCGGCGGTGAGCGAATCACCCAGCGGGAGTATTCGTACGGTTGCCTGCGCGTGGGTAAGCGAAGCGCTGAAACTGGCCAACAGGAGCATGCTGCAGGCGCGAAGGAGCGATTTGAACGATTTCATACGGGGGGGATGGGGAGAAGGGAGATTTTGCGAAAATCGTGCCAAATGGTTACAAAAAATCAAGCCACCCATTTCGGGTGCGACTCAAAAATGTAGCAAGTGGAACTTTCCAAGCTAAAACTTCGGGGGGATTGGGGGGAGTGCTAATGTAGCGGAACGAGCGGGACTAAGCAGGAAATGGGCGAATGCGTCAAGCCTCCAATGGCGACGGGGATTTTTTACCATGTAAATTTCATGCACATCACTGAATGCATGAAAGGGTTCCGCGATGTGATCCGGAATTTCAAAAAATCCCTCTTGAGCGACCATGTGCCGACAACGGGATGAGAACATCCAGGACAGGAGCAAAGACAGGGAAAACATGATTCGCGGGAGGGGGGAGGATCAGGGCGGGGCGGACCAGCCGTGAAAATTATTAAGAAAAACCGTGCCGGTGAAAAATCACCTGCCTTAGGGAGGATGCCACGGTTCTCCATTTCCGATATTACGTGATCGCGTAATGTGGAACCCGGGCGCGGGCTGTCGTGCCGCCACGTGGTGTTAGTGCGCGTCATCAACGGCCTGTGGAAACCGAAGTCCTGATAGCGTTGCGTTGTGTCATGGCACAATGCATCGAACCCGTGCGAAGCGCCTGAATCGGCTGGGCCTTCCGCTCACTCGGTAGCAGGCCTGAGCCCGACGCGGTAGAACATGGTGGTTTGTGGCGGCGCGATGACCTCCCCACCCTGCGGATCACGGAATTCAATCAGCCCTGCCGCGGTGACGGACATTTCGGCGATTTGCACCCAATTGATCAAATCCACCGATCGATCCAACACATAGGTGCCCGGCACGGTGGCTGTCAGGCTGACCGTGATATTCCCCGGATTTCCAGATAGATACGCGGAGCCCAATGCGCCCGTAGTTGGATTGGAGCCGTTGTCCGGAGGTCCGGTGACGCGCACGTGGTCGAGCAGGAGGTCGAGGCTGTGTGTGGTGCTGGATTGGTCGCGGAAGGTGAGGGTCGCCGTCGTGCTGTCGGCCACGAAGGTGAAACTCCTGGTGATCCAGAGGGCCGTACCGTTGCCTGGACCTGTGACCGAAACCACCTGTGATAGAAGAGAGGTCGCTCCACCCACTGTGACCAGAAGGCTTTGTGGGTTCTGGTTGTAGGCAACCACTCCGACATCGAAAGTCAGTGTGTGGATGGCTCCCGGGTTGGTCGGGAAGGTCTGCGTCAAAACGCCGTTAGGAGGCAGGTTGGAGCCGTTGAATTTGACTCCGCTCGTTCCGTGGGTGGCATCACTGTGAATCGCCTGGTTTCCGCTCATCAGCCATCCGCTGTAGCTGGATTCGAAACTACCGTTGACCAGAAGCTCCGGCCCCGAGGGTGCGGGCGGCACCGCAACAATTTTCAAGGCAATGTCCTCATTGTAGGCGGGGGAAGCCAGGGTCCGTTGTCCGCCCGGGTGGGTGAAATCCGTGATGGAGCCCGCCACCGCGCCGGTCTTGGTGTCGATCCATTGGCCGTTGTAGGTTCCCGCAGGCAGGTTGATTACCAGGCTGGCCTGGCTGCCACCGCGCAGATAGATGGCGTAGGCCTCGCCCGCCGACCCCATCGCCTTGGCCGCTCCACCTGAGGGGACTCCGCCGGTCACGAAGCCAGCCTGTGGCACCAGTTTTGTCAGCGGGAGACCTTCGAGCATTCCGCGCAATGTTCCCAACTGACGGCGGATCGCGATGCCTCCGCCACCTGGCGCTGACTGGGTGGCTGTGCCGTTTTCCGCACTGGTGGTGTAGGAAAAATCGAGGTGATCGAACAAGCCTCCGCCGGAAAGCATGAACTCCCACGCCTCGCGGCGGTAAGTGAAATCCGCTTGTCCCGCGAAACCGGTCTCGTCGTCACCGAGCGCGAGGTTCAGTCCGTAGTTCTGCGAGGCGGCGTTCGGATTGGCATAGTGGAAGTTGAAAATGGAAACCGACGGATGGGGATTCGTCACACTGCCCTGATAGTTGTAAACGTTCTGCGCGATGAGGTGGCGGTATGGCAGTTCCGCTTCAGTGGCGGCAAGTTCGTTGACGATCTCCGTTTCCCACGCTTGTGTCACGTTTCCGTTATAAGGTTCGTTGCAGATCTCGTAGATCACGTTGTCATAGCCGTTGAGCTCGGTCGCGCACTTGCGGGCGAGGGCTTTCTGGAACGGCAGCAGGTCGCCGGTGGGGTTGTAGGCATTGAGCCGTCCGTTGGAACCCACGCCGTTGATGTGGTTTGTGCCGTTCATCGGCGAGAGGTTCCACAGCGAGTCGTCGTAGATCGCGCTGTAGAACGTGAGTTCCACCACGATGCCGCGCTGTCCCGCCTGGCTGACCAGATCCCGCAACCGGTTGAAATAGGCGGGATCCCACTGCGTCAGATCGAATCTGTTCCCTCCGTCCGCAGCCCCAGCGACAGCGGTGCGTTTCCACGGAGCCAGCGACCGCGCGGTGGCAGGGGCGAGTGTGTTGTTCTGGATGCCGAACGAACCCGATGTTTCTCGATAAGTGCCGCTGAAAATCCTCACGAGGTTCAGGCCCCGGGCGCGGGTTTCCTCCAGATAAGGGACATAGTCGAAGTCGAGATTGAGCAGCGCGCCGTAATGTTCGCTGGATCCTATCAGAACAACCGGCGTCTGGCGGAAGAGGAAATAGTGCCCGTTCTGCGGATGCAGTTTGATGGGTTCCTGAGCAGGTGCGTGGGCCACCGCAAGGATGGCGCACAGTGCTGCGATCAGCCATGATCTCGATTTGTTATAATGTGAAAGGGAATTTTTCTTCATTTTTCTTCCTCGTTGCATCATGTCCGAGGGGGAAGAAATGATCGGTTGTGTGGGTTTGCGGATTTCCGGACTGCTGTAGCCAAAGTCAGGGAATCCCTTAGTTTTGCAGGTGCCGTGCCGTCTTCCTCCACTTGTCCGAACACGTGTTCCTTCAACGGCATATGAAAATCGCCGTGCGATCTGGTTTTCCCAGCGCACCGCACAATGCAGGGATACCGTGCAAAGCGCATGAGTGCGGCCTCCGGGGCGAACGCAGCGGACTGACCTCCCCGCCATTCTCACGCTCATTACCCTGCCGATGACCTTCAGCATCAGAACACATCAAACACTTCACCTGCGGCTTGGCCGTCGTTTTCATCCTTCATTTCATGGAACTCCATGACTTCAAAGCGCTGGACCAGGGGACACTCGTAAGGAATCAAATAGATTCTTGGCAACGGGGGACGGAATGCTAGTTTGGCAATGATTTTGTGCTTCAGTCCCTTCCGCAGCACTCAAATTTTGTAGCATTCATGAAAAACCCCCTCCTCCTGCCGGTCCATCTCCTGTCTGTCTTCACCACCGCGAAATCATTCCGCAATCCGGTCATCGGCAGCAGGTTGCTGAACCGGCTGGGCCTGCACGTCGGGAGAATGATCGCCGCCCACGGGATCTATCAACTGAGGCAGTTCCTGTTGTTCTCCTCCCTCGGAAAAGAAGACCGGGAGGCATTCGACAGGGATGGCTTCCTCATCAAAAACAACTTCCTGCCGGCGGAACAATATGAAGCGCTGATGAGCCAGATCCGGGATTACGAAGGCTGTGCGCGTGAAGTGAAGGAGGGCGACACCCTCACGCGGCGCTTGCTGCTCAGCGAGGAGGTCACCAGGAGTTTTCCGGCCTATCAGGAGCTGACGCGGGATCCCGGATACACAAGATTGTTAGCCTACACCTCCGCGATGAACGGATATCCGCCCACCTTCCTGGAGCGGATCATTCATGGAGCTGTCGATGGTGCGCCGGATCCCCAGAAGGCGCTTCACAAGGACACCTTCCATCCCACCATGAAGGCTTGGTATTTCCTGGAGGACGTGAACCCCGAGAACGGCCCGTTCCACTACATTCCGGGTTCGCACCGGCTGACGTGGCGGCGGATCAAATGGGAATATCAGGAAAGCATCAGGCGCAGCACGCCGGCGGACGTCAAACAGAACGCCTTGGGAGGAGCCTTCAGGCCCACGGTGGATGATGCGGAAGTTCTGGGACTTGCGGAACCGGTCGCGTTGCTGGTGAAAAAGAACACCCTGATCATCGCTGACACCATGGGATTTCACAAGCGGGGCAGCGCGGATGCCGGACAGCAGCGACTGGCCATCTGGGTCAACAGCCGGGTCAATCCCTTCAATCCGTTTCCGGGATTCCACAGCCGGTTTCTGGGATCGGTCCGTGACGGGATCTATGAAAAATATCTGGCCCATCTGGACAAGAAGGCTGCACGTGAAAATAAGACAGCAAGGGCTGCTCTGGTGAAATTCTGGGACAAGCCGGTGAAGTCCAAGAAGGGCGCAAAAGTGGAAATGATGAACTCCGCTATGGGTTGAAATGATTCCCTGAAACGGATGCCCGGGATCGTTTCGGTCACTTGCTCAAGGAAGCTGGCAGAAAGCCGATCCGATAGAACATCGCCGGTTCCACGGATTCCCGAGTGTCACGAAATTCAACCTGATCACCGGCAGCGGCCTGCTTTTCAACGACCCACTCCCAAGTGACAAGATCCGGAGAGCATTCCAGACTATAGGTTCCGGCTGAGGAAGCGGTCATGCCTACCGAGATGTTTCCCGGCGTGCCTGAAATGGATGGTGTGTCGGATGACAGGACAGGAGGGCTGACGATGGCTTGGGGAGCCGGATCAACCGGCGCAAAGGCATTGATTTGGACGGAGGCTGCGATCGCGAGCGGTTGGCTGGTGATGCGGACGTTGTCTAGCAGGAGGTCGAGGTTGGAGGTGGTGGCGGACTGGTCGCGGAAGGCGAGTGTCGCGGAGGAGCTGTCTGCGACAAAAGTGAAGGTCTGGGCCTGCCAGCGGCTGGTCCCACTACCGGTGCCGAGAAGAGTGATGGTCCGCGTGAGCAGGCTGGCGGTGCCGTTGACCGTGACCTGCAAGGTTTGCGAAGCTGAGTTGAAGGCGAGCACGCCGGCGTCGAAGGCGAGGGTGTAGGATTGTCCTGCGTTGGTGGCGAAGGATTGGGCAAGGGCTCCGTTAGGTGATTGGTTGCCGCCGTTGAAGGCGACGAGTTTCGTGCCATCCGAAGCGGCGTAAGGCGAGGCGGATTGGATACCTTGGTTGCCCGTGGTGACCCAGCCGGTGAATCCGGATTCAAAGCTGCCGTTGACCAACGTGGTGGCGACGGGCGCGGTCACACTGAGGGTCACAGTCACGATGTTGGAATCCAGCCGCCCGTCGTTGGCATGATAGGTAAATGAATCCGCTCCCGTGTAACCGGTGGCGGGAGTGTAGGAAAAGCCTCCGTTCGCTGCGAGGGCAACCGCACCATGCCCGGGTCCTGCGTTGATCACGGCGGTGAGGGGATCGGATTGCGCATCGGTGTCGTTTGCCAACACCCCGGCGGCAGGAATTACGAGTGCGATGTCGCGCACGGTGGAGTAGCTTTCCGCGACGGCTACGGGTGCGGTGTTGGGCAGACTGGCGACCGCACTCAGGCGGACGTTGTCGAGGGTGAGATCAAGTCCGTCGGTGGAGGTGGACTGGTCGCGGAAAGTGAGCACGGTGGAGGAACTGTTGGCAACGAAGGTGAAACTTTGAGGCACCCATCGGTTGCTGCCGTTGCCCGCACCGTTGACGGTGATGGTTCGGGAAAGCACGCTGCCGCTGCCTGTGACACTGACCTGGAGCGTTTGTGCGTTCGAGTTGAAGGCGAGCACTCCGACATCAAACGCAAGCGAGTAAGTCTGCCCTGCGGCGGTTGCGAAAGACTGGGAGAGAACGGCGTTGGGAGTGGAGTTTCCGCCATTGAATCCGACCAGTTTGGTGCCGTCTGTCGAAGTGTAGGGAGCGGTGGATTGGATGCTCTGGTTGCCGGCGGTGGTCCAGCCGGTGAAGCCTGCTTCGAAACTGCCGTTGATCAGGGTGCCCGGCACAATCTCGCTGACGCTGATAGTGACGGTCGCGGTGTTGGAATCCAGATTGCCGTCATTCGCGCGGTAGGTGAATGAATCGGAACCGGTGAAGCCCGCTGTCGGAGTGTAGGTGAATCCTCCGTTCGCGTTCAGCGTCAGTGTGCCGCTGGAAGGACCGGAAACGAGCGTGGCGGTGAGCGGACTGGATTCGGCGTCGGTATCGTTGGTTAGGACTCCGGAAGCCGGAACAGTTAGTGCGGTTCCCTTGGAGGTGCTGTAGGAATCCGCTGCTGCGACCGGCGCGGTGTTGGGCGGCGGGGGAATGATGGTCAGGCTGACGGTCGCGATAGTTGAATTCAGCAAACCGTCGTTGGCGCGGTAGCTGAACGAGTCGGTGCCGGTGTAACCCGCTGCGGGTGTGTAGGTGAATCCGCCGTTCGCATTGAGGGTGAGAGTGCCGTGCGTTGGAGCGACTGTGAGAATCGCGGTCAAGGTGTTGGATTCCGCGTCGCTGTCGTTTGCGAGCACTCCCTTGGCCGGAACAACGAGCGCGGTCTCCCTGATGGCCTGATAGGAATCAGCCGCGGCGAAGGGTGCGGTGTTGGCGATCCCTGTCACCCGCGCGTTGTCCAGCTCCATGTCGAGGTTGACGGTGGAGGTCGATTGGTCGCGGAAGGCGAGTGTGGCCGTGGAGCCGTCCGCGACGAAGGTGAAACTCTGCGGCAGCCAGCGGTTCGTCCCGTTGCCTGCGCCGGTGACGGTGAGCGTGCGGGTGAGTAGGTTGGTGGCTCCGTTGACGGTCACCAGCATCGTTTGCGGGCTGGTGTTGTAGGCGAGCACTCCCAAATCGAAGGCGAGCGTGTAGTTTTGTCCGGCGATGGTGCCGAACGATTGGGAGAGCACCGCATTGGGAGTCAGGTTGGCACTGTTGAATGCCACGAGTTTCGTTCCTTCCGTCGCCGCATAGGGAGTGGAGGACTGGATGCCGAGGTTGCCGGTGGTGGTCCAGCCGGTGAAACCGGATTCGAAACTGCCGTTGACGAGACCGAGGGGAGCGGGCGGGCGGATGGTCAGGCTCACCGTGGCAGTGGAGGAATCCCTGAAACCGTTGCGGGTGTGATAGGTGAAGGCATCCGATCCGGAATAGCCGGTGGCCGGGGTGTAGGTGAAGCTTCCATCCGGATTCAGGACCAAGGTGCCGTTTGCTGTGCCGGAATCGAGCACGGCGGTGAGCGGGCGGGAGCGGGGATCGTTGTCATTGGCGAGGACACCGGGGGCGGGAACTGCGAGAGGCGTGTTGGCGTCGGCCTGATAGGAATCCGCCACCGCGACCGGCGCGGGGACGATCTCAGTGATCGTTAGAGCGACGGTGACGGTATTCGAGTCCAGCACGCCGTTTCGGGCGTGATAGGTGAACGAGTCCGCTCCGAAATAGCCGCCCGACGGAGTGTAGCTGAAACTGCCGTTGGGATTGAGGGCGAGCGTGCCATGTGAAGGGCCCGCATTGA
The DNA here is from genome assembly GCA_039915545.1 of Luteolibacter sp. Lineage (GTDB taxonomy): Bacteria > Verrucomicrobiota > Verrucomicrobiia > Verrucomicrobiales > Akkermansiaceae > Luteolibacter. The sequence continues at coordinate 6,935 of JBDSNC010000168.1, read as the reverse complement.
GAACTGCGGTGAGCGGACGCGACCGGGGATCGCTGTCGTTGGTGAGCACGCCTGTGGACGGAATGACAAGCGGGGTGCTTTCCTGAGTCTGATAGGAATCCGTGACCGCGACCGGGGCGGGGACGACCTCCGTGAGGCTGAGAGCCACGGTGACGGTGTTCGAGTCCAGAACTCCATTGCGGGCGTGATAGGTGAACGAGTCAGGGCCAAAATAGTTTGCCGACGGAGTGTAAGTGAAACTGCCGTTGGGATTCAGGGCCAGCGTGCCGTGGGAAGGGCCGGCGTTCAGAACGGCGGTGAGCGGCCGGGACCTTGGATCGGTGTCGTTGGTTAGGACTCCCTTCGCCGGGATGACGAGCGCGGTGTTTTCCGCTATCGCATACGAATCAGCCGCGGCGACCGGCGGCGGAACGACCTCGGTGACGCTGAGGGTGACGGTTTCGATTTCGGAAACCGAACTTCCGTTGGACGCTCGATAGGTGAATGAGTCGGTTCCGAAAAACCCGACCGCCGGAGCGTATTGGAATCCACCGTCCGCATCGAGGGTGAGGGTGCCGTGTGCGGGGCCCAGATCCTGCAAGGCGGTGAGCGGGTGGGAGCGGGGATCGGTGTCGTTGGCAAGCACACCTACAGCGGGAACGACCAGTGGAACTCCTTCGGCGGTGGTGTGGGAGTCGGGCGAGGTGAGTGGCGGTGGAACGACCTCGTTGACGGTGAGGGTGACTGTGGCGCTTTCGGAAGCGAGGGTTCCGTTGTGAGCCTGATAGGTGAAGCTGTCGGTTCCGAAAAATCCGGCGGCGGGCGTGTAGATGAAGCCGCCGTCGACATCCACGGTGACGGTGCCGTTGCCCGGAGCGAGGTCCAGCACGGCGGCGAGAGGACGGGAACGGGGATCGCTGTCGTTGGAAAGCAGCCCTGCGGCGGGAATCACGAGCACCGCGTTTTCGTTGGTCATATAGGCGTCGACAACCGCCACCGGTGGAGGAACGACTTCGGTGATGAGCAGTTCCACGGTGGTGATGTTGGATTCATTGGTTCCGTTGTTGGCGTGATAAGAGAACGAGTCGCTGCCGAAAAAACCTCCGGACGGCGTGTAGGTGAACCCTCCGTCGGGATCCAGAGTGAGGTTGCCGTGGGCCGGATCGGAGTTGACCACTGCGGTCAGCGGCATGGAATTCGCTTCGGTGTCGTTGGCCAGCACTCCCTCCGCGGGCGCGACGACCAGCGTGCCGTCTTCATGGATGGTATAAGTATCGGCGAGCGCGATGGTCTCCGGCTGCCCTCCATTCACCGTCAGCGTGATATCGACAGTGACGACATTTGAATCACGCGAGCCGTTGTTAGCGTGATAGGTGAACGAATCAGGTCCGAAGAAATTTTCTGCGGGGGTGTAGGTGAAACTTCCGTCCGCATTCAGAGCGAGAATTCCGTGAGCCGGGCCTTGATTCAGCACAGCCGTGAGAATGCGCGAGCGCGGGTCGCTGTCGTTGGCGAGTATACCGGCGGCGGGAACGACAAGCGGGGTGTTCTGATCGGTGGAGAACGCGTCTGCATCCGCTACCGGTGCCGGGATGACCTCGCTGACATTGATGGTCGCGGTGACGATGCCGGAATCCAGCACGCCGTTGTAGGCATGATAGGTGAAGGAATCAGTTCCGAAAAATCCGCTGGCGGGTGTGTAGATGAAACCGCCGTTAGCATTCAGCGTCACGCTGCCGTGGGCCGGTTGCGTATCGAGCACTGCGGTCAGCGGGCGGGCTCTCGCGTCGCTGTCGTTGGCGAGGACTCCGGTGGCGGATACGGTGAGCGTGGCGTTTTCACTCGTCGAAAATGAGTCCGCCACTGCGACCGGTGCGGGGATGACCTCGTGGACGGCGAGGGTCACCGTCGTGGCGGCCGATGCCGAGCTGCCGTTGCGGGCGCGGTAGGTGAAAGTGTCCATTCCGTAGAATCCAACGGCAGGCGTGTAGGAGAAGCCGCCGTCCGTAGCCAACACAAGAATGCCGTGGGCCGGGTCTTGGTTCACCAGCACGGTCAGCGGGCGGGACGTGGGGTCCGAGTCGTTCGCAAGCACTCCCGATGCGGCCACCACAAGAACGGTGCCTTCGTTAGTGAAATAGGAATCCTCGGCAGCAACCGGCGGTGGGACGACTTCACTGACGGTGAGCGTGACAGTCGCGGTGGCTGAGTTCAGCACGCCGTTGTTGGCATGATAGGTGAACGAATCAGTGCCGAAATAATCAACCGCCGGGGTATAGGCGAATGTGCCGTTCGGATTCAGGATGAGGCTGCCATGGGCGGGACCGGCATCGAACACGGCGGTGAGAGCACGGCCCCGGGCGTCGCTGTCGTTTGCCAGGACTCCCGTGGTTGGAACCTCGAGCGCGGTGTTCTGGTCGATCGCATAGGAATCCGCCACTGCGATCGGGGCGGGGGCGATCTCGCTGACGGTGAGGGCGACGGTCGCGACGTTCGAATCCGCGCTGCCGTCGTTTGCATGATAGGTGAAGGTATCACTGCCGAAGAATCCGGCGGCGGGCGTGTAGGTGAAACCTCCGCCGGAATTCAGAGCGAGCGTGCCTTGACTCGGGCCGACGTTGAGGACGGCGGTCAGAGGGTTGGCATCAGCATCGGAGTCGTTCGCGAGCACGCCGCCGGCCGGGACCGCCAATGCCTGGCCTTCATTCGTCGAATAGGCATCCGCCGTGGCGAACGGCGCGGTGTTAGGCAAGACGGGCGGCGGACCGGAAACGCGCACGTTGTCGAGGACGAGATCGATGTTGAGGGTTGCGGTGGACAAATCCCGGAAGGCAAGAGTTGTGGTGCTGCGGTCTGCAACGAAAGTGAAACTCTGGGCAAGCCAGCGGTTGCTTCCTCCGCCGAGACCGGTGATGGTGATCGTGCGGTTGAGCAGGTTGGTGTTGCCAGTGGCCGTCACCTGCATCGTCTGTGAATTGGTGTTGAAGGAAAGGACTCCGGCGTCGAACGCCAGCGTGTAAGTCGCCCCAGGGATGGTACCGAACGTTTGCGAAAGCACGCCGTTCGGGGTCAGGTTCGCACCGTTGAATCCAACCAACTTGGTGCCGTCGGTCGCCGTATAGGGGGAGCCGGACTGGATGCCTTGGTTGCCGGTGGTGGTCCATCCGGTGTAGCCCGATTCGAAGCTGCCGTTCACGAATCCGCCGGGGCGGACGGTGACGAGGATTTCATCGATGCTGTCAAGGCCGTTGCCGTCGGTCACCTTGAGTTTGATCAAATGATTGCCTACTGCCAGAGCGACTGTTGGATTGAGACCGCTCGCGATGGTGAGTCCGTTTTTCAGCCAGGTGTAGGATTGGATCGGTGCGTCGCCCGGCAAACTTGAAGCCGCGCTGAGATTCACCGCTTCCGATCCGCTGTTATCCTGATCGGCGATCTGAAGGTCCGTTCCCGCGTTGGCGATTGGCCCCACAGCGGGTCCTGCGCTGAGCGAGAACCAGTTGACCGCACCCGCCGTGCCCGCCGTGCCCGCCGGGCCGGTCGCGGAAATCGTCAGCCGCAGGACGTGCGCTCCCGATGCTAACAAAATATCCGGGACGGTGACGGTCTGCCAGCCGTCGGTCTGCGGGATCTCGATGGTGCCGCTGACATCGACGCCATCGGCTTCAAGACGGACGCGCCCGCCCGCTTGTGGATTGGCGACGCGGAGGTCGAGGACATACTTGCCGGATTTCGCGGCATTGACGGAATATTCGAGCCATTCGCCGGTCTGGGTTTCAAAAACCTGATAGCCGCCGCCTTCGTCGGTGGTGGCCGCGATATCGACATTTTCCGAGGGGCGATATTGGCCGGCCTCGTTTCCGGCGGTCAGGTCATGCCAGGCCACGCCCTCGCCGCCGTTGTCGAAATTTTCCGCTTCGATCCTGCCCGGAAGAGTCCATGCGGTGCCGCCGTAGGGGAGGTTGTCCAGCGTCGAGGTGATCGCGATTTCCGAGCTGGCGATGGACTCGTTGCCATTGAGATCGACGGCGGTGATCACATAACGCCAGGTGGATCCTGGCGTCGTTGTGGTGTCGGAAAAATCCGTGCGGTTTCCGGCCACCACCGAAATGCGGTGGGCGGCGTCCACCGGAACGCCGGTGCTGGCGGAACGATAGACCTGATAGTTTCCAAGATCCGCCGCTTGGACCGGATTCCATATCAGCCGGATCGCACCAGCGGCATCGGATGTGGCGACAAACCCCGTGGGACCGGGCGGCGGGGTGAGATCGCCTGCTCCTGTGCGGTCGATCCGCAGGGCGACGTCTTCCTGATAGGTGACCGCCGCCAGTGTGCGCGAGCTACCGGTGTGGGTGAACTCCTCGGTGCGCAGAACTGTGAGATCGGACGGGCGGGTCCACACCGCACGCCACGAACCGGCGGGCAGCACAACAGTGGCAGTGACGACGTGGTTCGCGCCATCGATCGGATTGTAGCTGAGCTGTCCGGGTGATTCGTCCTGTCCGTGATGGAAATAGGCGACGTACTGTTGTCCCGGGCTGGCCATCGCCTGCAGGGTGGCTCCGGTCGGGATACCGCCGGAGACCCAGGACAGGTCGCGGCGGAGTGCGACGAGATTGAGGTTGTCCATATAGCTGCCGATGTCGCGCACGCCCTTGCGGAAACTTCTGCCCAACTCGGTGTCTCCCGTTTCATCCTGCGCCGAATAGACGAAATACGGCACGTCGAGGCCGTTGTAGATTCCGCCGCCGCCGAGAAGGAACATCCAGGATTCCAAGCGGGTTTGAAGCGCGCAGGTCGTGTCGGTTTCATCCAACGCAAGGATGCGATTTCGCTGATAGTGGTCGCGCAGCAGTGCTTCCGCACCGGCGACGGCGGGGTTGGGCCCCTGCACCGCGATTGCGAGCGGGTAGTGCTCGTTGATCACGTCAAAGCCTGGTGCCATGGAATCCGCCTGTTGGGGGAAATTGTGCGCGACAAGATGTTTGTTAGGGAGCGTGGCTTCGGTCTCGCGGATGACCTGGAGCATGCGGTTCTGAAACGCCACTTCCTGATCGTCCTTGACGCCGGGCTCGTTCCAGAACGGCTCGTTGATCACCTCGAAGTAGACGTTGTCGAATTCATTGAGCTCGCTGGCGATCCGTCTCACCGCTGCCTCTTGGGCCGCCATCAGGTTGGCGTCCGTCCCGCGCAAGACGTCGTAGCGGTTGGCGGGTCCGTTGCCCTGCACGTTGTTGGAGGGGTTGAACGGGCAGACCTGCCAGTCCGAGCTGGTATAGGGTGTGCAGAACAAGGTGAGTTCCGCGACCACTCCGCGCACGCCGCACGCCCGCGCGAAGGTCCTGAGGCGGGTGAAATATTCCTCGTTCCAAGTGGTGAAATCCCATTTGCCCAGACCGTCCAGCGCGGGGCCATTGGTGCCGCTGCGCAGCCACGGCTGCATGAACCGTGCCGGGGCCGGGGCCAGCGGGGTGGCTGGGAAAACACTGCCGTCGTGGCGGAATCCCACGAGAAACGCGCGGGTGAGATTCATTCCGTCCCGCTGCTGGGTATTGAGGTAGGGGATGAAATCGAAGTCGGAATTGATCACCGAACTGTAATGCTCCGCAAATGTCCTCAGCACCGTGGGCCGCCCGCGGAATTCCAGGATATGGGGATTCTGCGGATGGGCACGGAGGGCGATCCAAGCGTTCGGCGTCCCGGTCACGGGCGGTGGCCGCTTGATGAGCCGGACGTGGTCGAGCAGCAGGCCGGTGCTGTTTCCGGTGGTGGAGCGGTCGGTGAAAGTCACCCATGTGCTCGCGCCATCGGCCACGAAAATCAGGCTCTGCGGGCGCCACGCGATGCCGCCGCCGTTCGCGCCGGTGACGGAAATCGTTTGCGAAGCGAGTTCCGCGGCTCCACTCAGTTTTGCCTCGAGCTTCTGTCCTGACGCGTCATCGGCTCCCGCGACGTCGAAAGCGAGTTCGTAGGTGGTTCCGGCGGTGGTCGGAAAAATCTGGCTCATTACCCCGTTCGTGGCGGATTCCTGGGGATGGAATGCCGCGAGTTTCGTGCCGTCGGTGGTGGTGTAGGGCGGACCGGATTTGACCGATATTTGCCCGGAGGATGCCCAGCCGGTAAGGCCAAGCTCGAAGCTGCCGTTAACGATGGTGTCTGAGAGCGTGGGGGCGATCGCCTGGAACCAGATCGCGGCCATCTGGTTGTAACCGGCCTGCCCCGGATGGATGCCGTCGCCGGTCAGGAAGAAATTTTTCGACGGATCAGGATTGGTCAGGACGATCGAGGCGTTCATGTCCACCAGGAAAACCTTCTCGCCGCGATCCGCGTGCTGCCGGACAAGGTTTCTCACACGCGTGTTGTAATCCGATGCCTCGGCGTTCAACTGCGCTGCCGTCCGCGCGGCCCAGCCCTGTGCGAAGGGGATGATGGTGGAAACGTAAAGCTTCCGGTTCGGAGCGGTGGAAACGATTTGGCCGATGAGGATGTCGAGATTTCCGGCAGCGGTGGCGGGCGGGATGCTCTGAAGGATGTCGTTGGTGCCCAGATGCATCATTACGACGTCCGGAGCCAGCGCCAGTGAGCCGGGCAGGTTTACAATGATCTGGTCGGTTCGGAAGCCGTTGAACCCGCTGTGGTCCGGGTCCATGCCGGATGCGACGTTGTCGGTCTGGGTGCCCACGAAATCAAAGCCGATCCCGGCGGTGTTCAGCCTGACTCCGAACTCCTTGCGGTAGCCGCCGGGGATGTCGCCGTTAGGGTAATTGACGTCGTTGTTGCCACGCGTGATCGAGTCACCCAGCGGCAGGATCTTCGTCACGGGTGTCTGCGCCAATGCCGCTGGCATCGTGAGCAGAACTGTCAGCAGGAACAGGCGGATGCGTCCGCCCGGAAATTGAAAAACCGGGATCATGTGCAATCGGGGGAAAAAATCTTCGGCCGCTTGTCGAGGGGGG
>JBDSNC010000162.1:0-25115 GCA_039915545.1 Luteolibacter sp. | reverse complement strand
TTTGAAATAGACGGCGGGATCGATGCCGGGACGTCCGCCGCGTGAGGAATCGGCATAGGCGGGTTTGCAGATTTCGCGCACGCCTTCAGTGAATCCGATCCGATCGAGGGTCTCGTCGAGCTTGCGGTAGAAGGTGCTGGCGGTGGCTTTTGGCAGGCGTTTGGTCTCAACCCAGAACTGGGGCTGGGCGTCTGCGGCGGTGTCGCGGGGCTTGAACATGCTCGGATTTGAGGTAAGCAGGATCCGTGCGGTTTTTCAACAGGCTGTTAGATGGGCCGGCTTTCAGAATGGGATTGATGAATGACGATTGTGGATTGTTGATTTCCGATTGGATGATCCGTTGGCGCCGTTCTCCGGGCACACGAGTTGCGGACTCTTCAGAAAATCAAAAATCAAAGTTCCTCAATCGCCAATCGAACCTGCCCGCCACTTTCAGTTATACCCAACCAAAACCTCCTCCCCCATCCAAAAAGCCATCATGTATCAATGGGATTTCCAAACCTTCCACAGGGATGTCGAAAAATTCTCGCTACACCGGCGGAAAAAGAAAATCGCCCGCCGCCGCCGCGAGCGATGGTTCGCGGCCATCCTCGGCATTTTTATGTTCTGACGGAATGCGGCTTTCCACCGATAGCCGCTCGTTGGCGCTGTCCGAGGGAGCAGGGTTCCATCGTCACCTCCCGGCCACGACGCCAATTCCGGCACTCCCCGCAACACCGGGGAATGGCATGCAAGATCAAGGTCTGACCAAGACCGTGAACCAACGAGGGGCGATGCACGATTGCCTGCCCATGAGATTCCGATGGAACAAGCGGTTCCCTCTCACCATTGAGGGTTCATGATTGACGGTCGGCCGTTCCGCCGCTCCGTGAACCGAGATATCCTGCAATTGCCACGCCCGTGGAAACTGCCTAATCTTTCCGTGGAATGAGCGACTCCAAATCCATGACCGACATGACTTTGCTGCTCAAGACGCTGGGAGGGAACGAACGATCACTCTCCGAGCAATTGCTTCCTTTGGTTTACGAGGAACTGCGATCCCTTGCCACCGCCCGGATGGCGCGCGATGTCCCGGGCCAGACACTACAGCCCACCGCGCTGGTGCATGAAGCATGGCTGAGGCTGGTCCGCGAAGGCGAGAGAACCTGGCAAAACCGGACGCATTTCTTCCGGGCCGCGGCCTTGGCGATGCGGCGGATCCTGATCGACCGCGCACGCCTGAAGGCGAGATCCAAGCGCGACGGCGGCTGGGAACGGCTGGATGTCGCCGAGCTCGATCTGGTGGCGGCCTCGCCGGACGAACGGCTGCTCTTGATCGACGACAGCCTGCGGTGCTTGGAGCAGGATGATCCGGAGAGCGCGGAGGTCGTGATGTTGAAATTTTTCACGGGCCTCTCGAACAAAGACGTCGCCCGGACGCTTGGCGTCAGCGAGTCCACCATCGAGCGGCGCTGGGCCTTCGCGAAAGCCCGCTTGTTCGACATGATCCGCGAGGCGGAAGGGGAGCCAGGGCCGTAACCTTGAGTTGGCGTGAGGGATTTCCGCGCCAAATCCCGCAATTCCTAGTGAGGGACGAACAATCATGAGCGAGCCGTTTTCCAATCTGATCGACAAAGCCTTGTTCGACGCCGCCTCGGGGATCGAGCTGGCGGCGGTGCGGCGGGCATTTTTGGCAAGTGCCTGCCACGGCGACGACTCGCGGCAGGCGCGCATCGAGCGGTGGCTTGCCGCCGCCGCGGAGGCTGACGAGTTTTTCACCGGCGCGGCACTGGCGGTGGTGGATCCCGGTGGCGAGGTCGCGGAAGCGATCACGCTGGCGGCCGCAGCGCTCGCTCCCGTCCCCAGGGACGCCGGTGATGGCCCCGGCGCGCGGATCGGCCGCTACCGGTTGCTCGAGCGGATCGGCGAGGGCGGCCACGGCGTGGTCCACTTGGCCGAGCAACTCGAACCGGTGACGCGGCGGGTGGCGCTCAAGGTGATCCGGCTGGGGCTGGACACCGAACAGGTCATCACCCGTTTCGAAATGGAGCGCCAGGCGCTGGCGATGATGGATCACCCGAACATCGCGGCGGTGCTGGATGCCGGCGCGACCGACAGTGGCCGGCCGTATTTCGTGATGGAGCTGGTTTCCGGGGTGAAAATCACCACGCACTGCGACGAGCAGCGGCTCGGCTTGCGGCAGCGGCTCGAATTGTTCATCCAAGTCTGCCACGCGATCCAACACGCCCACCAAAAGGGGATCATCCACCGCGATATCAAGCCGTCGAATGTGCTGGTGTCCCATCACGATGGATTGGCGGTGCCCAAGGTGATTGATTTCGGCATCGCCCGCGCGACCGAGGGCCGGTTGGCCGATCACACTGCCATCACCGAGGGAAATCCGATGTTGGGCACGCCAGCCTACATGAGTCCCGAGCAGGCGAATGGCAGCCAGGACCTCGATACGCGGAGTGATGTTTACAGCTTGGGAGTCCTGCTCGCCGAGTTGTTGACCGGTCGCACGCCGTTCGATGGCACGCGGCTGGCCAAGGCGGGCGTGTTTGAAATGCTGCGAATTCTGCGCGAGGAGGAGGCTCCGGCACCGTCGGCACTGCTGGCGGGACTCACGCCGGACGAGTTGGCCACCATGGCGGCGGCGCGCGGGGTCGAGCGCGCCAAGCTGGTCGCCGCGGTGCGCGGCGAGCTCGACTGGATCGCGCTCAAGGCGCTGGCGAAAGACCGCGGCGACCGCTACGAGACGGTCAACGGGCTGGCGATGGACCTCCGACGCTACCTCGCTGACGAGCCGGTGCTGGCCCGTGCTCCCGGCCGCCTGTATCTGATTGGGAAGACGGTACGCCGGAACAAGGTGCTGTTCGTTTCCACCGCAGCGGTGCTGGCAGCGCTGGTGGTGGGGCTCGGGACCGCGAGTTGGCTGTTTTCGCGCGAACGGGTGGCGCGCCACGAGGCGGAAGTCGCCCGCGCCAACGAGGCCCGCTTGCTCGGGCAGGCGAAAGCCCGCGAAGCCGTTTCGCTGGCGGCCATGCGCCTGGCCGAGGGCAAAATCGAGGAGGCCGACGCCATGCTGGACAAGACCCCGCTGGCCTCCATCGAACCCTCGCTGGAGGCGGCTGGCCTGTTCCTCACGTTGGGGGACTGGAACGCCATTCGCCAGCGCACAACCATGGCGGCAGATTGTTATGCCCTGTTCCTGCAAGCCAACCGGCTTGATCAATCTCCCTCGGCACTCAACAATATGATGTTGATGATGGCCATCGGTCCCACCTTGGTGGAGGCGGGAAGAGTCACTGATTACTCCCGCTTTCGCGAGGAGACGATCACCCGCAACGAGAACGTCGCCGATCTGATCGCCATCTCGGGCCTGCTCAAAGCCTGCCTGCTGATGCCTGCGGACAAGGCCCTGTTGGCACGCATGCGACCGCAAACGGAAAAGCTGGCCACGGTGCAAGGCATGGATGCCTATCAAAGCGCTTTCGCCGCCCTGTCGCTCGCGATGATGGCCTACCGCAGCGGCGACTTCAACGGGGCCTTGGAATGGCGCGACAAGTGTCTGGCCTATCCGGACTCCAACCAAGCTCGGGCCGGCACCATTCATGCCGTCGCTGCCATGGCGGCACAACGGCTGGGCCGGACCGAGCAGGCGCGGACCGAATTGGCCATGGCGCGGGCGATGTTTGTCGGTCCCTTCGACCGGGACGCCCTCCTTCCACGGGGCAAGGGAAACGGATACTGGCTCGATTGGGCGATCGCCCGGGTGCTCGTGCGCGAAGCTGCCGGAATGATCGACGGGAAGGGTTCGCGCTGACCGCCAGCCACTCGCGGCCAAGGGGGCTGGTTTCCGTGGGTTCACGACGCCAGTCGATCAATGGATTAAAAAAAAATCCAAAAAAATGACGCTGCAGTGAAGGCATTCGTCCGAAAATCGCGCAATTCCCTATGGAAGGCAGTTTTTCTCACACCTCGGAGCTGCCCTGCCCCCTCTCAAACAATCAACAACCATCCTACTCATGACTCCCTTGATTCGTTCACTCTCCATCATGCTCGGCACGGCCTCGCTGGCATCCGCCGCGTCCACCCTCATCAATCTCGATATCGGTCGGACCGGCCAAGTGGCATATGCCGGCACCGGAGTCTTGGGCGGCGGCACTTGGAATATCGTATCCGTACCAGCGACGGCAGGAGGCGCGAACAGCACCTCGGCAACCGGTCTGCTCGATTCAACGGGTGCTATCACATCAGTCGGCATTTCCGTCGCGGGCTTCAATAATTCGTTCGATCTGGGAAACCAAGGGACGGTCGCTGACTCGCTGGACCCGCTCTTTTCGGACTACATCTACCTGAATGGTGCAAGTGGGACGGGCGGTGCGGCAACCATCACTTTGTCTGGTTTGGGTGCCGGCACGCAATGGAACCTGGTTTTGTTTGGAGCCAACGCCAACGGCCAAGGATCGACTTTTTCGATCGGAGCTACTTCGTTATCAACCTCGGACACGGGTGGTATTTCAGGTTTCAATGACGTGAATCCAAATGACGAGTATGTCCAGTTCAACGGCATTACCGCAGATGGTTCCGGAAACATCGCGGTGAATTGGACCAAAGTAGGTGCCTTCGGCGGGTTCAACGGCTTCCAACTCCAGCAAGTCCCCGAGCCTTCCGCCACCTTGCTTGGTGGACTTGGTCTGCTCGGTTTGCTTCGCCGTCGCCGCTGAACGCGTTCCATCTCGCAGGTAGCTTCCAAGGGAGAGGGAGCATTCCCTCTCCCTCTTTTCATCCCGATTCCAGTCATCGTCGAAGGGCTCTCGACTGAGACGCTTTTGCGGCAGCGCGGTTTTGACACAAACCGCAAACGAATGCAGGGCGAATGATCGGCCCAAACAATAGCCGTTCCAGCCAGCCTTGGTGTCACTCATTCACTTTCCATTCTCATGCGCTCTCAGGGAGAGCGCGCCACCTTCCAATTTCCACCATGATCCGTTCCTTCCTGATTCCCACCGCCCTCCTGTCCGGCTTGGCCATGGCTGCGGAATTCCATGTGTCGCCGTCCGGCAGTGACGCCAACGCAGGAACGCCTGCGGCAATGTTGAAAACCATCTCGGAAGCCGCGAACCGCGCCCAGCCGGGCGATACCGTGACGGTGCACGAGGGCACTTACCGTGAGCGGATAGACCCGCCGCGCGGCGGCACGTCGGACACCGCCCGCATCACCTATCAGGCCGCGCCGGGGGAAAGCGTGACGATCAAAGGCTCGGAAACGGCCACCGGCTGGACCCTCGTTGGCAACGACACCTGGAAGGTCACCCTGCCGAACAGCGCCTTCGGCAACTTCAATCCCTACAACACCCTGATCTCCGGCGATTGGTTCACCTCCAACGGCCGCAACCACCATACCGGCGCAGTGTATCTGAACGGCGACTGGCTGACCGAGTCTGCGACCAAGGCCACGGTGCTTGCTGCCGCCGGCGGAAGTCCGCTGTGGTTTGCCGAGGTCGAGGGCGGCGGCTCGTTACTCAACATGGGCTGGCTGCAGCCCTACGCCGGTGCCACCGCTGGAACGCGGTTGGATGCCTCTTACTTCGACCGCGACCTCGGTGTGATGATTGCCGCCAATTCCGAGGGGGGAGAATGCGTCGGCTTCATCGATGATGGCGAGTGGACGCGCTACGACACGGTGAACTTCGGTAGCCAGGCCGACAGCCTGAAAATCCGCGCAGCCTCGGGTGCCACCGGTGCAATCGTCCAAGCCCGCCTCGACGGACCGGGCGGTGTCTTGTTGGGAACGGTGACCGTGTCTAACACCGGCGGCTGGCAGACATGGCAGACCTTCGGCATCCCCATCACGCCGACCAGCGGCGTCCACCGCGTGTGCCTGGTCTATCGCGCTCCGAATTACGCCACCGCGACGACTACCATCTGGGCACAGTTTCCCGGAAAAAACCCGAACAATGAGAACGTGGAGATGAATGCCCGCCAGACCGTCTTCTACCCGGACGAGCCGGGGCTCGATTTCATCACGGTGCGCGGCTTCACGCTTGAGCATGCCGCTACGCCGTGGTCGCCACCGACCGCCGAGCAGATCGGCCTCATCGGCACGAATTGGGGATACCGCTGGGTGATCGAGAACAACACGGTCCGCTACTCGGTGTGCTCGGGCATTTCCCTCGGCAAATACGGCGACCGCTGGGACAACACCGCCACCACCACCGCCAACTCGTCCAATGCCTACGTCGAAACCATCAACCGCGCGCTGGCCAACGGCTGGCACAAGGGCGAAACGGGCAGCCACCTCGTGCGCGGCAACACCATTTCGCACTGCGAGCAGGCCGGTATCGTCGGCAGCCTCGGTGGCGCGTTTTCCGTCATCGAGGACAACGAGATCCACGACATCCACGTCCGCGCCCTGTTCGACGGGGCGGAGATGGCAGGCATCAAGCTGCACGGCGCCATCGACGTTCAGGTCGTGGGCAATCACATCCACCACGTCTGCCGTGGCATCTGGCTCGACTGGATGGCGCAAGGCACCCGCGTCTCGCGCTGCCTGATGCACGACAATGCTCCTGATGAAGATATTTTCCTCGAGGTCGACCACGGGCCGGTGCTCATGGATCACAACGTGTTTCTCTCGACCAAGGCGATCTGGGATTCCTCGCAGGGCGAAGCTTACGCCCACAACCTCATCGCCGGCACCATCCAGTTCTCTCCCGACCAAAACGGCCGCGACACGCCTTACATGGTCGCGCATGACACCGCGATCACTGGCTATACCAAGATCCAGGGCGGCGACACGCGGTATTACAACAACATCCTCGTAGGCCCGGCCAGCCTCGCCGGCTACAACAACGCCGTCCGTCCGGTAGCGATGGACGGCAACGTGTTCCTGAAAGGTGCCGCCGCATCCAACCGCGAGACTTCGCCGCTCGTGCTTTCCTCCTTCGATCCGCTGATCCAACTTCGTGCCGGAGCGACCGGCACTTTCCTTGAAGTGACTGCGGATTCGGCGTGGGGATCCGCCCGCAACCGTCCGCTGGTGACCACCTCTCTTCTGGGAAGCGCCGCCGTGCCTGCGGTTCCCTTCGAGCAGCCGGACGGCTCGCCATGGCTGCTAGACAAGGACTTTGCGGGCATCCAGCGGGCCGCCAGTCCGTTTCCGGGTCCCTTCGAGCAGGTCTTCACCGGTGCCAATGTCTGGAAGATCTCAACCGCGGCTACCGATCCTGTCCCGGTGCCGGTGACTGGCCCGCAGCGCGTACATGTCGATATCAACGGCGGCCAGACCGCTGGCACAGCAGGGGATTTCAGCGGCACCCCGGCCACCGTGCTCGGAGCTGAGGGTGAGACCTGGAACACGGCAACTCCAGGAAACAAGACCAGCGGCACCTCCACGGGATTGCGCAACGCATCGGGAGCCACCACCACGCTCAACCTCGGTTGGTCCGCCAATCACTGGTCCTACGACAACAGCACCGCCGCCGGGAGCTATCGCGACCTTCTCGGGGACTACGCCTACATTTACAACGGCAGCGGCGGCCAGCCCTCCTCCACATGGACGCTGGGAGGCCTCGGTGCCAATGCCACCTGTTCGCTGGTGATCTATGCCGCCACCGGCACTTCGGGCGGGAAATGGACGGTCAACGGAACTGCCAAGGAAGCCACGGCTTCCACCAGCGTCGCGAGCCTGACCGAAGGCGTGAATTACGTGCGCTTCGACAACCTCCGCGCCAGCCGCTCGGGCGAAATTGTCATCGGGTTCAGTATCCGCTCCGGCAGCAGCTTCGGCGAGATGGCGGGTCTGGAAATCGAAACTTCGGGGACTACCGAGGCCCCTCCCATCTCGGCGACGGCACCGCGGCTGCATGACGGGGTGTTTGATCTCACGGGCACTGGCTTGGACACCAGCCGCCGCTACGTGCTCACCCGTTCCGCAGACCTGCGCGACGGGTTTCGGACAGTGGTCGGCCCCGCGTTCACCCCAGTGGCGGCGAATGTCATTCTAACCGACAATTCACCGCCTCCGGACCGGGCCTTCTACCGGATCGAGGAGCTGCCGTGAATCACGCAAACTTGGACCTTGGCTGCGTGGACCGGACCTCCGGGTCTTGGCGGCACGACCAATAACGGCATTCATCTTGGGACCCGAGGAAGTTGGGTTCCCTGTTCACCTTCCGGCCACGACGCCAATTCTGGCACTCCCGACTCCGCAGGCTTTTCTTTGGCCAAATCACCCGGCGATGTCGCAGACCGACCGCTGCATTTTCGAGCGGATTCCGCTTGGATGCGTACCGGGCTGCCTTGGATGCGTACCGCTTGACCTTGGATGCGTACCGCTTCGCCTTGGACGTGTCCCCGTTCGCCTTGCACGCATACCGGCTTACCTTGGACATGCACCGGTCCACTTTGGGCGGGTACCACAGGCCCTTGGATGGTTACCGGGTCGCTTTGGGAGTGAAACGCGACGCCTTGGACGCGTTTCGGGCGGGCTTGGGGGTGATTCGGGCTTCCCGGGAAAAATCCGGATGCGGTTGGTGCCGCCCCCCGTTTCCGAATTATTATGGGATGCGGGTCAGGGCGCGGTTTCCACGTGAAGCCGGATGAAGCGTTGCGGCGTGGTGGTTTGGGTGAAGTTGTCGCGGACGATAAGTTCCGTGGCGGTTTCGCTTTCGATGGTGGTGGCGGCGGCGGACCAACCGCCCAGCGCACCGCAGGTTTCCACGATGTAGGTCAAGTTGGTGGCTGCCGGATTCTTCGGCACGGTGATGCGGAGGTGCTTGCCGTCGCCGAGCGCTGCGGTGTCATAGACGATGGGGCTGGCATTGCCGGAAGTCGGATTGGTGTTGAGCGAGTATTCCATCAGGTTGGAAAATCCGTCGTGATCCGGATCGTCATTCGCCGGGTGGGCACCGGGGGCGGCATCACCGAAGTATTGGATTTCCCAAGCATCCAGGATCCCGTTGCCGTTTCCGTCCGGAGTGATCGCCGTGGGTGCCACTTGAATCGCAAGGGTGGCGGTAGCGCTTGCGCCGAAGCTGTCGGTGACGCGGACCACGAAGGATTGCCCGCCGGTGTCACCGGCACCGGGAGTGCCGCCGAGGGTGCCATTGGCGGCAACGGTCAGCCACGCAGGCCCCGAATCCTTGGTGAACACGAGAACTTCAGCCGGATCGGGATCGGTGGCCGTGCCGGCGAGCGTGCCGGTGTAGGCCACGCCCTGGGTGCCGGATGCTCCGGTGATGGGATCGGCGGTGAAGACGGGCGCGCTGTTGGGGCGGGTGTAGGCGAGCAGCAGGTTGTTGCCGGATTGCTGGACCGCCCAAGTGCCCTGTGGAACGAAGGTGAAACCGCTGGTATCGACCGCAAACTTGTCGGCGCTGAAGCCCGTGATGCCGGAGGTGGTCTGGACGAGGACGAAGGTGCGGTTGGCCTCGCTGAAATGGGCGAGCGCGAGATCCGCGGGGCGGATGGTGATCGGAGCGGCGGAGGTCGCGGTGATGTTCAGCGAAGTGGCGGTCAGCTTGTCGAAACCGCTGCCGGCGGCACCGGTCCAGTCACTGATTTGCCATGCGATTGCCGAGCCGGGGGCGAGTGTCAGGGAGTTGTTGACGGTGAAATTTCCGACAGCGCCGTTGCCCGGAGCGAGCGTGCCGTTGTTGGTGACCGCGCCGGCCATGCTGCCGCTGCCGCCGAGCGTGCCGCCGGTGGCGACGGTGGCTGCGCCCGTCGCTAGCGAACCGTTCACCTGCAAGGTGCCCGCGGTTACTGTCGTAGTGCCCGTATAGGTGTTGGTTCCTGCCAAAGTGATCGTGCCCGTGCCTTGCTTTTCAAGTTGAATGCCGCCGCCCTGAGTGGTTCCAGAGCCGGGAACATTGTTGCCGCCGTTGTTGCGGATCACGCCATTGAAGGTGGAGCTGCCGTCAGCAGTGCCGATGACGAATTTTTCGAAATAAACCGCGGAGCCGCTTTGGCCGCTCGTGTTGCCATAGCCATTCTGGACAAGACCCGAGCCCGTGAGCTGATCCAGATAGATGGCATCCGCGTAGAGATCGAGAATCGCGCCGCTGCTGATATCCATGTCCGCGGTGCAGCCACTCCAGTTCGCAGAGTTGTTGTTGTTTCTTACCGAGCCGGCCTGGAGTTGGAAGTTGCCGGTGGTCGTGACGGTGGAGTTGGAAAAGCTCGCACGGCCGGCGCCTGTTTTGATCCACGTTCCGGTGCCTGAAAGCGCGCCGGTTGTGATCCAGTCGTCACCGCTCACGGAATTGATCTCGACCGTGGCGTTATTGGTGATGGGTGTCTTGAGGCCGCTGGTTTTGGAGAAGACCAGCGTCCCGCTATTCACGGTTGTCGTGCCGGTGTGGGTGATCAGGCTTCCTATCAATGTCTGCGTGCCCGTTCCGTTCTTGATGATCGAAAGCACGCTGCCGTTATTCGTCATCGTGCCGGAGAAGGAGGCGTTTCCGTTGGTGTTGCCCAAGGACAGAGTGGCGCCCTGGGTATAGGAAACGGAAACAGTCCCCGCTCCGTTCAGGCCGTTGATCTTCCAAATGCCCGTCCGGGCATCCATCGTCGCGCCCGCGGCGACAGTGACCGAGGAATTGGACATGTCTCCGTCCGGTTCATTCGACCCCGCCGTGCCTTGATCGATGAACAGGGATCCCGTGAAGCCGGTCCACGTGGAGGGGGAACTGCCCCAGCTCAGATCGACATAGCCCGCGCCGTTTTTACGGATCGTGCCGGAACCAGTGAAGGTGGTGTTTCTGAAGAGGAAGGCATCCGTACTCGTGGCGGTGTTCGTCAGGTTCAGGGTGGCCCCCGAAGCGACGTTGAACGCGCCTAACTGCGCGCTTCTCCCGGCAGGGATGGCGGATAGATCCAAGGTCATCGCCGCACCTGAGCCGACGGAAAAGCCGCCGGGATAGACTGAGGAAGCGTCAGCCAGCGCGATCGTGCGCACGGTGAGAGAACCGCTGGAACTGCTGGTTAGGCCCGAGTAGGTGTTGTCGCCAGCCAGCGTGAGCGTCCCCGCGCCGGTTTTGGTCAGGCCCTGGGTTCCGGCGAGCACCGTATTGATGGTGGCGGTTTGGTTGGAAACCAGGATCACGGGGCTGCCGCTGGTGACCGCAAGGGTGAGCGGGCCGCCGCTGCCGGTGGCGAGTGTCCAATTGTGAGAGGGTGTGATGTCGGCGAATTTGAAGCCGCCGAGAGTGCGCGCGCCGTCGAGCGTGACGGCCGTGTCCGCCGTCAGATCCAGCGTGTCGAAACGCGCGGAGATATCCGTGCCGGTCGCGACCACTCCATTGAGCCAGTTGCCCGTCACCGGCCACGAGCCGCCCGCGGGATTGGTCCAAGTGACCCCATCGGTCGGAACAGTGGCGTAGGTGGCGGAAACGACCGGGCTGTCGGCGAGTCCGGCCTTCAGCGCATAGGCTCTCAGCGTGACATTGGCCGGAGCGGGGATGCTGACACCGCTGATCGGCGTGATGCCGGAAACGGCGGTCGCCGAGGTGGTGGGATCGCTGCCGTCGGTGGTGTAGCGGATGGTCGATCCGGACGTGAAGGTGGAAATGGTCACCGACTTCGGACCAATGAAAGCACCGCCGCCGGGCGAGAAGACCGGGGCTTCCGCGTAGATGGTTGAAATGGCCACGATGCTGCCGTCGACCAGCAGTCCGCTGGTGTCCCACATCAAATTGGTGCCGGGCGGGGGCAGGTTGATCGTGTTGAACGAGCCCGAGAACGAGCCTGAGATTTTCGGAAAAAGGATGAACTTGTCGCCACTGGCAAGGGCATCGCTGCCCGCGACGGTGGTGACGGTGAGGGTGCCCTTGTAAACGAAACCGGAGGAACTGGTCAGGCTGATGCGATCGGAGGAAAGGGTGCTGCCGGACTTGGCGATCCGCAGCGCAACCGTGCCCGAAGGATCGAGTGTCACGGTGTTCGCGAGCGTGAGGGTGCCCGGCGTGGTATCACCGGCGGAAAGCATGGAGCCGGCGTTCAGGGTGACCGTACTGCTAACGGCTCCGCGGCCGGTTAGGGTGGCACCGGAAGCGACCGATACGCCCGAGCCGCCGATCGAGCCGTTCACCCGCAGCGTCCCACCGTTGATCACCGTGCTGCCAGCGTAAGTGTTAGCTCCGCCAAGCACCTGGGTACCGGTGCCGGCTTTGACCAGGCTCAGTCCGCTGCTGATGACGCCGGAAAACGAACCGTCGCCGTTGCTGACACCGAGGCTGATCGTGGGAACCGTCGAACTCGAAGAAGTAATCGATCCACCACCACCCACCCCATCATTGAGTCCGTCGAAGGACTCGCTTCCCCACGCGAAGTTGATTCCGGAGCCGGCATCGATTTTGACGCTCGCCGTGTTGGGAATCATCAGGTTCACATAGGCCGCGTTGTTATAGGTCTTGTTCTGGATGATCGTGGTGCCGCCCGTGAAGCGGACGTTGCCCGAGTAGGAGTTGGCCATGGGCGAGTAGCTGCCGGTCTTCTCGTAGGTGTTCCAGTTGTTGTCGTTCCCGCTGCCGGTTGCGTCGTAGATGACCGAATCATTGCCAGCGCCCGCGCCATTTCCCGAAATCGTCACGAATCCGCCGCGGACGCCACCGCCGGCGCTCTTCAGCACCACGGCTTTATCGATGGTCATCAGTCCGTTGATCCAGGTGGACGTGGTGGAGTCGAAGTCCAGAGTCGTCGTCCCCGTGCCATTGTTAGTTACGGTGACGGGGGAAATGTCGCGGAGGCCGATGCTGCTCAATCCCGTCCGGCTGTTGGTGAATCCGGCAACCATCCTCAGCGTGGTGTTCGTCGGCCCGGTATTCGCATCGTTGAGCGAGTAGCCGCTGGTGGAGTTCAGCGTGTTGGTGGTGAAGGTCAGGGTTCCGGAAGAAAGCGCGGTGGGGCCGGTGTCGGTGTTAGATCCCGCTAGAACGAGAGTGCCCGCTCCGGTTTTGGCGAACCCCTGGCTACCGGCCAACACCATGTTGAGGGTGGTGGTCTGGTTGGCCACGGAGATCACCGGATTGCCGCTGGGGGCCGACAGGGTAAGCGCCGCGGCGCTGCCGGTGTTGAGCGTCCAGTTGTGGCTCGGGTTGGTGTCGGCGAAGAGCAGGTTTCCGATGGTGCGCGCGCCATCGAGGGTGACCGTGGCGTTGGCGGTGAGATCGAGGGTGGAGAAATCGCCGTTTTGCGCGGAACCGTTGGCAATGCCGTTGCCCAGCCAGTTTCCGGCGACCGGCCATGAACCACCGGCCGGGTTGTTCCAGAACGGGTTCACCGACACATCGACGATGTTGATCAACAGAGTGGCATCCGAGAAGGCCCCGCCAACGTCGCTCGTCCGCACCGTGAAGGTGTTCATTCCCATTTCGGCGGCGGTGGGAGTGCCGCTCAGCGTTCCATCGGCGGCGACCGCGAGCCAGCCCGGTCCGCTGACCTTGCTGAAGGTCGGCGCGGCTGAAAAGGCGTCCTGATCGGTGGCCACCAGCGTGTCGGCATAAGGAGCGTCCGGTATTCCGGGGCGGCCGATAAACGGATCCGACCTGAAGCGCGGCGCGTCGTTCACATCCGTCACGGTGACCACGACGCGCAGGTACTCGCTGAGCGAAGGGTTCGCGGAATCCGTGATGGTGACGAATAATTCCAACGTGGGGGCATCCGTCCAATTCAGCGACTGAAGCTCATAATCGAAAAAGGCCGGGTCCGCCACCGTGAGCACTCCGGTGGCGGGATTGATGCTAAAAGCACCGCTGCCATTTCCGCTAGCAATCGTCCAGTTGACGGGATTGGCTCCGTGGCTCGCGCGGGCGGCGACCGTGCCAATGGAGGCTCCGTTGGCCGGATTTTCCGCGAACGAGAAGCGATACGGTTTGATGCCGCCGGCCACGCTGCCGCTGATCAGATAGGTGCCGATGCAGCCATAGTTGGTATAGCCGTCGCCGAGCGGATTGCCACGGCCGGTGCCGCGGAGCCGCAGCAGGTATTCGCCGGCGGGGAGATTGGCGGAAACAGTGGCATTGATGCCGGTGTCCGGGTTGTTGCTGGTGACGACGGCGTTGGTAGCCGCGTTGACGATTTCGGCAAGGATGTCGAGGTTGGGCCGGGTCGCGATGGTGTTGAGGTTGAGTGTGGCCTGCCCGCCGGTGGTGGCAAAACGGAAGGCATCGACATCGTCGGTCCGGCCGATGAAGCCATCGCCGGAAACGGAGTTGTCGGCGGCGATTTCGAGATACTTGGCGGTGGCCGGCGTGTCGCCGGTGTCGTCGGCGCGGTAATCGACGTCGTTGTTATTTCCCGTGATGATCGCGAGGTCGTCCTGGGTATTGTTGGCGTTGAGGTATTCGCCTTTCGACCACTGGGTGAGGGTGGAGTAATAACCGGAGCCCATGATGGGTCCCCAAGAGACGGAACCGCTGCCGTGGCCGTCGTAGTAGCCCTCGGACGGACTGGTGCGACCATCGTGGCTGAGCCCCAGCGTGTGGCCCACCTCGTGGGAAATCACCGCAGTGGCGCTCGTTCCGGTGGAGTAGAAAGC
The DNA here is from genome assembly GCA_039915545.1 of Luteolibacter sp. Lineage (GTDB taxonomy): Bacteria > Verrucomicrobiota > Verrucomicrobiia > Verrucomicrobiales > Akkermansiaceae > Luteolibacter. The sequence goes on along the minus strand of JBDSNC010000162.1, from coordinate 10,591 downwards.
CCAGCAGGGCGTGTCGCCGCTGTTATTGTAGGAGCCGACGTAGGCGACGCCGCCGGCACCCGGTGCGGCGGTGGTGGTGGGGGTGATGATCACATGCTGGCGGCGGCCCTGCGGCGCGTTATCGAAGACCTTGCGGTCGGTGGTGATGTTGAGGTTGAAGCCCTGATAGTCCTCGCACACCATCCTCCAGACGTCGAAGACCTGGGCGTTCGATGCCCCGGATGCCGCGGCGTTGAAATTTCCCCAGCCGGAAAACGGCCCGGTTTCGCCGTCGAAGTCGAGATAGATGACACCGATGGCACCGGGGATGCTCTGGAGCGAAATCACATTCTGATAGGACGGAAGGGGGTTGGTGGTGGGATGATACTGCGGAGCGATTTCCTCAACATCCGCCGCGGCCTGGGGAGCAGGCGCCACCTCATAGTTGACACAGGCGATCTGGTCCTCGTGCCGTGCGACGAAGCGCGCGGACTGGAGATCTGCCGAAGGTTCGATTTTCCATCCCTCCGGTTTGCCATCGAAGAGCACGTTCCCGACGAACGGGCCTGCCACGCCGGCAACGGTCTGGCGCTGGAGAAAGCACCGGCCCGCCGCCGGGCGGGTGACACGGCCTTGCAGCCGCACGATCCCCCGCTCGTCACGGTCGCTCGTTTCGATCGTGCCTTCCGCTTGTGATCCGTCGGGAAGGACAAACGCAAAAGCCTGGCCGGTCACGATGCGGTCGAGGAAATCGGGCGGCAGGATACCGTCCTTGTTGAGGACAGGTCGGTTGGCGGGCGTCGCAGCGACGGGCAGTGAAGCTGCGGGAGCATCGGCGGCGTCTGTCGGACCCGAGGTTTCCGACGCCGATGCCGGCTGCGCTGCTTGGAACGCGACATCTGGCGAAGCTTGCGGTGCGACCCTTTTGTCAGGTGCGGATGACGGCTTCGACGAATGCCAGAAGACGACCAAGGACAGGAATCCGAGAATGGCAAGGCTGCAGGAAACTTTGAGACGGGTTTTCATAATTGGGTCTTCGAAAGAAAGAGCGCCCGTCCCTTCCATGCATGCCGCATGACGGAGAGTTCAGCCTTGTCTGACTAACTGCCGAACATGCCCCATGAGGCCGGAAATAACTCATACTCCCTTGCGTGAAAACCGATGCAAATTTAACACGGAGCCCTCTCCGGTGCCTCGGTGGCCGCCGCGGACCTGCGAGGCGGCGGTGATGCAGGATCTGAGATCGTCCTGGAAACGCCGTCCTCGACAGGTGAAAGCCCCCCGATCGATACTCGGTTGTAAAAAAACGCGTATTGCCCCGCCTCCGTATTGAATCCGTGATCGAAGACCCCTCATTTTCACGTCAAAGATCAAGACAAGAACCGCCGTCCGGCAACGTTCGACGCGGAACCGAATCCTCGATCCTCCATCATTCAGCCATGCACCGAGCCACCCCTTTCATCTGCACCGCAGCCCTTCTCGCATGGATGGCTCCTGAAGCCATGTCTGCGGAAATCCAAAGCACCATCGTCGCGGAGAACCTCCGTGACCCGATGGAGCTGGCGGTCGTGCCGAACGGTGACCTGATCGTCATCGAACGCCAGGGCCGCGTCCTGCGCGTCCGCCCGTCGACCGGAGGAATCTTCGAAATCGGCACGGTCGCCGTGACGGCCCTGCGGGAGAGCAACCCGAGCGTGCCGTGGGCGCGCGAGGACGGCTTGCTCGGACTGGCCCTCGACCCCGGCTTCTCCAAGAACCGCCGGCTGTTTCTTTACTACAGCCATCCGGAAAAGCTGCTCAACCGCCTGTCGCGCTTCGAACTGAAGGATGGCCTGCTCGACCTTTCGTCAGAAAAGGTGCTGCTCGATATCCCCACCGAACGCCGCGACAGGGTCTGCCATCAGGCGGGCTCGCTCGCCTTCGGCCCGGACGGACTCCTCCACCTGAGCACCGGCGACAACACCAATCCCTTCGAAAGCGGCGGCTTTGCACCGATGGACGATCGCGACGGCCGCGAGCACACAAACTCGATGCGCAGTGCTGGCAACACCAACGACCTGCGCGGCAAGATCCTGCGCATCCGTCCGACCGAAAACGGCTACGACATTCCCAAGGGAAATTTGTTTCCGCCCGGCACGGCGAAGACCCGCCCCGAAATTTATGCGATGGGTTGCCGCAACCCGTTCCGACTGTCGGTCGATCCGAAAACCCGCGCCGTTTACTGGGGCGAGGTCGGTCCGGATGCCCAAGGCGACGGAGCTAACGGACCTCGCGGTTACGACGAGATCAACCAGGCGACACAGGCCGGCAATTTCGGCTGGCCCTTCGTCATCGCTAACAACCGCCCCTACCCGATCGTCGATTTCACCACCGGCATGCCCGGCGAGATGACGGATCCCGCAAAACCGAAAAACCCAGCCAAGCACAACACAGGCCTAACTGATCTACCGCCGGCACAGCCCGCCTTCATCTTTTACCCGTACGCGGCCAGCCCTGAATTTCCCGTCATAGGCAGCGGCGGCCGCAACGCCATGGCCGGCCCGGTCTTCTACTACGACGGCCTCCGGAAATACAACCTGCTCGGCAGGGAGGACGACCATACCCTGCTGACCTACGACTGGATGCGCGGCAAAATGTGGAAGGCCAAGCTCGGCCGCGATGAAAAGTTAGAGAAGCTTGAGCCGCTGATCGACAAGCTGATGCACCCGATGGATACCGCCATGGACGCCGATGGCACGCTTTGGATGCTCGAATACGGCAGCGAGTGGTATTTCAACAAAAACGGGCGCATCCGCCGCCTGAGACCGGACGATGGCAACAAGCCACCGGTCATTTCCATCGCCACCAGCGGAACCACTTACACCGCCACCGCTTCGGATCCGGACAAGGACAAAATCACAGTCGAATGGTGGCTGACCCGGGGAGCCAACGAAACGAAGGTCGGCAGCGGCACATCCGTCTCCCATACCGGCGGTGGCTCCGAACTGCGCGCCGTCGCCACCGATGCCAAGGGAGCGGTGACGGTTGCCCGCGTGGCTCTGGTGCAGGAGCAGGCGCAACCCAGCTTGGTCATGGAATTCACCGGCAAGCCGGACAAGGCAGGCTTCGGCGATCCACTGTCCTTCTCGGTCAAGGGCGCGGCGGATCCCGCCAAACTGGTCGTTCGCGCCCGCTACATCCCGCCGACCGGACACGATGCCGGCGGGCCGCAGTTCGCTCCGGACATTGAGAAACTCGCCACCTCCAAGCAATGCTTCGCCTGCCATCAGGTGGACAAGACCTCGGTCGGCCCGGCCTACCTCGATGTCGCGATGAAATATCGCGATCAACCCGAAGCCGCGGCCAAATTGCAAGCCAAGGTCAAGGCTGGCGGTGGCGGCGTATGGGGCGAAGTGCCGATGCCGCCGCAGGCCGCCGTGTCGGACGCCGAAGTCCAAACACTCATCCGCGCCATCCTCGGACTCGCCGAAGGCATGGCGGAAACCCGCGGCACCGGCACCGGAACGCTTGTCCTTTCCCCATCGCCGGCAGGCAGCAGCGCGCAACCCGGCGGAGCTTGGGAAATCACCGCCGAAGCTCCCGGCTACACCGCCGCACGGGTCAGGCTCAACGCCAGGTAATGCGAAGGATCTTCAAAAAATCAAAAATCACAGTTCCTCAATCATCAATCGTCAATTCTTCCACGCCAGCCAGCCGGATTGACGAACGAAGATTGTTGATTGCTGATTTTTGACATGAAAGAATCAATCGTCCTCATCCCACTGCAATCGCTACATGAAACTAACCTCCCTGCTCGCCACCCTCGCCATCCCCTTGATGACCACCGCCGCCCGCGCCGAAACGGAAGCGGAAAAGGCACAGCGCATGGAGTGGTTCAACGACGCCCGCTTCGGCATGTTCATCCACTGGGGCCTCTATTCGGAAGCAGCCGGAAATTTCAAAGGCAAGCCGGTGCCCGGTGCCGGCGAGTGGCTTCAAAGCGGCGGTGCCATCCCCGCGGCGGATTACCGCACCGAGCTCCTGCCGAAATTCAACCCGACGAAATACGATCCCGAGGCATGGGTCATCGCCGCCAAAAACGCCGGCATGAAGTATATCGTCATCACCTCGAAACACCACGACGGCTTCTGCCTGTGGGATTCGAAACTCACCGATTGGGACGTCGGCTCATCGCCCTATCACAAGGATCTTCTCAAACCTCTGGCGGAAGCCTGCGAGAAACATGGCGTCAAATTCTGCCTCTATCATTCCATCATGGATTGGTCCCACCCGGACTGGGGCACCAAGGCTCCGTGGCGCGGCAATGCCAGCAATCCCCAGCCGGACATGGACAAGTTCACCGCCTATCTGAAAGGCCAGCTCAAGGAGATCGTCACCGACTATCATCCAGGGATCATCTGGTTCGACGGCGAATGGGAAGCCGCATGGACCCACGAACGCGGCGCTGATTTGTATGACTACCTGCGCGACCTCGATCCCAAGCTCATCATCAACAACCGCGTCGACAAGGGCCGCAAAGGCATGGAGGGCCACACCACCGATCCCAAGTTCAAGGGCGATTATGGCACACCGGAACAGCAAATCCCCGCCACTGGATTCGCCGAAGGCGAGGCGTGGGAATCCTGCATGACCATGAACGGCACCTGGGGATTTAAAACCGCCGACACCGGCTGGAAATCCACCGAAACCCTCGTCCGCAACCTCATCGACATCGCCAGCAAGGGCGGCAACTACCTGCTCAACGTCGGCCCAACCGGCGAGGGCGAGATCCCCTCCGCCTCGTTGGAACGGCTCGCCGCCATCGGCGACTGGATGAAGGTCAATGGCGAGTCGATTCACGGCACCACCGCCTCGTTGTTCCCCAAAGTCTCATGGAACGGACGCTCCACCACCCGCAGGAATCCGGATGGAAGCACCCGCATCTATCTCCACGTCTTCGCCAAGCCAGCGGACGGAAAAATCACCGTTCGTGGATTGGTAAATCGTCCGGATTCCGCAGCGGTCCTCGGCCAATCCGACAAACTTGAAGTCACCGGGAAAGAAGGCGAGTGGGCCATCCCGTTCCCCTCCTCCGCCACCGATCCTATCGCCACGGTCATCGCCCTCACCATCAAGGGTAAACCCGAAATCCGCGAGATCGCCGCCGAGCCGGACGCCAATGGAGTGCTCAACCTGAGTGCCACCGACGCGAAACTCCAAGGCGGCACGATCAAGCTGGAGAACGACCACATCGATTACTGGATCGACGCCAAGGACTCCATCTCATGGAAAGCCAATCTTCCCGCCGGAACCTACAAGGTCGCCGTTGAAGGAGCTAGCAAATCCGGAACATCCGAACTCGAACTCGCCGCCTCCGGTGGCAACCTCCGGTTCCCGTTCACCTCCACGGATTCCTGGAGCACCTTCGCGGTGCAGGACGCCGGCCTCCTCAAGCTGGCCGAAGGGGCCAAGGAAATCACGCTCAAGGCCGTCTCGAAGCAGGGTGAAGGATTCCTCAACCTGCGCTCGATCACGCTAACAAAACAGCCGTAGCCTGTTTCCTCTTCGTACGTAGTCCAGCCCTTCAGGGCGTCTTCATCCGGCCAGGCAGCCCCACGACTTTCCCCACTACGATCTCTTCATGAAAAACTTCCATTTTCGGATGCTCATTGGACTTGCGGCTACGGCTATGGTCTTGAGCTTTATCTACTCGTTTTCGGCACTCCACAATAGTTCCGACAGAATCGGAGCTCCAATCAGCGGCGTCTTTTCCATGCTTGCTTTTGGCGCTGCGATAACCGCCCAAGCAATCAGGTCCATCAATCGCCGTTTGGATCAAGCCGGTCTCCCAGAAGAGAACCAAGCCGGGACCTCTGAAAAATCCAAAACGGATCTTTCCTAACAACATCCCCTCCGAACTACCTATGAAAATCCCACGTATGTTAGCCACTCCTTCACCCATCAATTTTCGCGCGAACTCCTTGGTGATGACGCTTTCGTTTTGCGCGTGCCTCGCTGTTCTTGCCGAGCAACCGAACTCCCCTCCCCGCTTCCCCGCAGCCCCCAAGGTGGCTCCTCCCAAACCGTTTGGCGCCACGCCCAGCGAAGCGCAGGTGAAGCAGGCCGAGCGGGCCTTTTACGCGTTCTGCCATTTTACGGTGGATACCTTCACCGACCGCGAGTGGGGCACCGGCGGTGAGTCCGAAAGCGTGTTCAATCCGACCGCGTTCGACGCCGATCAGATTGTCAAAGCGCTCAAATCCTCCACTGCCGCGGGCGTCATTCTGACGGCCAAGCACCACGATGGTTTCTGCCTGTGGCCGACCGCCACCACCGAGCACAACATTTCCGCCAGCCCCTATCGAAACGGCAAGGGCGACATCGTCCGCGAGTTCGCCGACGCCTGCGCCCGCAATGATTTCGAGTTCGGCATCTATGTTTCGCCATGGGACCGCAACCACCCCGCCTACGGCACGCCCGACTACCTTCCGGTCTATCGAAAGCAGATCGAGGAGTTGACCACGAAATACGGCAAGCTTTTCGAAATCTGGTTCGACGGAGCCAATGGAGGCAGCGGCTACTATCAGGGCAAGGTCGGCCCGGTCGAATCCAAGGACGTGAACAAAAACCGCGCCGTGGACCGTTTGAAATACTACGAGTGGCCCGAGACCTGGGCGATGGTGCAAAAGAAACAACCGGGCATCATCATCTTCTCCGACGTCGGCCCCGGCGTCCGCTGGGTCGGCAACGAGCGCGGGCACGCGCCCGATCCCTCCCGGGCCACCATCACCTTCGAACCCGGCGATTCCGTCGGCCATATCGATGAGAGCAAGCTCGGCCCCGGAACCCTGCACGGCACAAGCTGGTGCCCGGCGGAGGTCGATGTCTCCATCCGCCCCGGCTGGTTCTGGCATGAAAGCCAGAACGGCAAAGTCCGCTCGCCGGAAAACCTGATGGAAATCTACCTCGCCTCCATCGGCCACGGCACCACCTTCAACCTCAATGTCCCGCCGGACCGCCGCGGATTGATCCACGAAAATGATGCGGCCAGCCTGCGTCAGTTCGGCGAGCATTTGCGGCAGACCTTCGGCACGAACCTGGCGCAAGGCGCGACCTGTGTTGCGACGAACGTCCGCGGAAAAGACGCCTTTTACGGGCCGGCTCGCCTGCTGGACCAGAACATCTGGAGTGCATGGGTGAGCGATGACGAAGTGAAGACACCCGAGGTGACGCTCGAACTAACTGGTGAAAAGCAGTTCAACATGGTCCGCCTCCGCGAGGATATCCGGCTCGGCTTGCGGGTGGAAGGAGTCGCCGTGGACGCATGGGTCGACGGCGCGTGGAAGGAACTGGCCAAGGCTGAATCCATCGGCTCGTGCCACCTCTGGCGGATTCCCAAGACCGCGACGACGAAAGTGCGCGTCCGCGTCACCAAGTCGGAAGTCGCTCCCGCGCTCTCCGACTTCGGACTCTTTCTGGAACCCGGGTTCGACACATGGGTGCCACCCGTCGGCGGAGATCCCAAAGTCGCCGCAAAAGCGGGTTGGAAAATAGCCGGGGCTTCCTACGAAGCCGAGGGAGGCGAGGCCCGCCGCGCCATTGATGGTGACACCGGCACCCTCTGGCACACGCATGGTGGTGACGGGGAACACCATTTGCCACAGGATTTCTCGGTCGACATGGGCAAGGAAAAGACGCTCAAAGGTTTCACCTACACCCCGCGCACCGGCACCTTGAACGGGGTGGTCGACCAATACGCCTTCGCCACTTCGATCGATGGCAAAACCTGGACGACGGCGGCGGAGGGCGAGTTCGGCAACCTGCGCGCCAATCTGATCGAACAGACGGTGCCGTTTACCGCCGTGAAGGCACGCTTCTTCAAGTTCACCGCAAAACATGCGCTGGAAAAGAACCACGCCGCGGTCGCTGAAATCGGAGTCGTGGAAGCGGACGGGAAATAAAGCGATGTTTGCGGTGTGCTTCCTTTGCCGGGACGCCCGCCGCGCACGGCCCGGCGTTCCGAAAGGACCTCAGTCCAAGAGCTTCGGATTTTTCTGATAGGTCGTCCACAGCAGTTCGCCGAAGATGGTGTTCGCCCACGCGAACCAGGAGCGGGTGAACTTCCGGGGATCATCCTTGTGGAAGGCCTCGTGCATGAACCCGGTGCCGGCGTGGTTCTTGCGAAGGGTTTCGATACAGCCTTTCAGTTCGGCATCATCGGTGGCTGTCAGACCTTGAACGATCACGCCAAGTGGCCAGATCATGTCAACGCCGACGTGCGGCCCACCGAGTCCGTTCGCAGCCTTGCCGATGCACCAGTACGGATTCTCCGCGGATAGGAGCATCCTGCGGGTGTTTTGATAGATCTCATCATTTTTCTTCACCGCGCCGAGGTAAGGCAGCGAGAGGAGGTTCGGGATGTTGCCGTCGTCGGTGCAGTAGTAGTTGCCGAAAGCATCGACCTCGAAGGCATAGACCTTGCCGGCCTTCGGGTGATTGACGATGGCGTGCTCGGTGAGCGCCTTTTCCACTTCGTCTGCGAGAGCGCGGCATTCGGCGGCGAGGTCCTTGTCCTTCGCGATGGTTTCCACCATTTCCGCCGCCTGGCGCAGGCTCACCATGGCGAAGTAGTTCGAGGGAACGAGGAACGGGAAGATCGTCGCGTCGTCGCTGGGGCGGAAGGCGGAGTAAATGAGACCCACCGGTTTCGCCGGGTTTCCGTAGCCTCTGCCTGGCAGGGAGTCGGTCGCCCACTCGGTGCGGCGCATGAAGTGATAGGGGCCTTTACCGTCCTTGCGCTGCTGCTCGCGGAAGGTTTTCAGCGTCAGCCTGATGGCGTCATGCCACTTTTCATCGAATGGGGAAACATCGCCGCAGGTCTTCCAATATTCGTGAGCCAGGCGGATCGGATAGCAGAGGGAGTCGATTTCCCATTTGCGTTCGTGAATGCCCGGTTTCATGTCGGTCATGTCGGTCTTCCATTCGCCGACCTTGTTGTCGTCACCGTAGAAAGCGTTCGCGTAGGGGTCCTTGAGAATACAGCGGGTCTGACGATTGATAACGCCGGCGATGAGATCCTTCAGCGGCTTGTCCTCCTTGATGAAATGCAGGTAGGGATAAACCTGCGCGGAGCTGTCGCGCAGCCACATCGCATCGATGTCGCCAGTGATGACATAGGTGTCCGGCCTGCCATCGACCATTTTGAATTCGACCGTCGTATCCAGAGTGTTAGGGAAGCAGTTTTCAAACAACCAGCCAAGCTCCTTGTTGCCGACCGACGACTTGAATTTCTCGATCGCCGCGTCGATGGCGGCGCTCTTGAACCTGCGCTTTTCCACCGGCGTGCGGACCACGGGAAACGAGGTTTCCGCCGCATAGGACGAAGGAGCCAGCGCCAGGGCGGAGGCGGCCAGAATGGTTCTCTGCATGAAATTCCGGCGGCTCCATGAGGACTGGCCGGCAGCTTGGATTTGATTGTCGGGTCGGGTTTCTTGATTCATTTCAATTGGATTTCAAATGCAAGCTGTTGAACGGCCGAATGGAACGGTCAATTTCGGGAAGTGTCAAAAACTCCCCATTTGCGGTGCCGAATTGTCATTTCCGTCCCCTGCCCCGCAACGATTTCAGATCACCCGATTGCGCCAATCGTTTCCCGGTTTGCGCCAATGTGACTTCCGGGAATTTTTTGTGCCTTCAAACGATGCGGCGCGGAGACGCCGGAATCAATGACCACCGCTGACCCGCGCAGCGCCTTCTCCCGCCACTTCGTCGGCGCGGGCACCGAAGAAGCCGAAGTAAACCAGGTAGGCGTAGCCGACGAGGACGATGCCGAGCGAGGCACGGACGCCGAAGGAGTCCATCAGCGCGCCCTGGATGAGCGGCATGATCGCACCGCCGACGATCATCATGACAAGCAACGAGCTGCCCTGGCTGGTGTCCTTGCCGAGGCCGCGGATCGAGAGGCTGAAAATATTGGACCACATGATCGAGTTGAACAGGCCGATGCCGATGATCGACCACAGCGCGAACTCACCCTTCGTGCTCATGGACAGGGCGGTGAGGGCCATCGCAACGAGGGCGAAGAGACCGACCATTTTCCCGGGATTCGAACGACCGAGGACGAAGAATACGAAGCTCATCACCACCATGCCGATGTAGGGAAGGATGGTCTGCGGATCGATGTAATGCCCGTGAGTGAGGTTTTCCTTGAAGGTGGCGTTGGCGAAGATCACTCCCGTCGCACCAACGGCGGCGAGCGCCATGAAGAGATATTTTCGCGACTGTTGGATATTGCTGAGAGAGATGGCGCCCATCAGACGGCCGATCATGGTGCCGCCCCAGTAGAAGGAGAGAAACTTCGCGGAGGTGTCTTCCGACATGCCCATGACGCTGGAATCCTTGAGGTAGTTGATGAGGATGCTGCCGATGGTGACTTCGCTGCCGACGTAGAAAAAGATGGCGAGCCAGCCCCAGACGAAATGCTTGTGGCGGAAGGCTTTGACGCCGGCCTCGACCTTGCCTTCCTGGCTGAAATTCGGCAGCGAGATCATTTTGAAAAATCCCGCGAGGGCGATGAAGGCGATGCCGAGGCCGACATACGGGACTTTCACCGCGTCCACGCCGCCGGTGCTGG
>JBDSNC010000139.1:0-8407 GCA_039915545.1 Luteolibacter sp. | reverse complement strand
GCAGGGATCGAATTGCCTCCGGCCATGCGGATGGCGCTTCGCGGTTGATAGGATCTCGCGAACGCTCGCTCTGCATTCCGGGCGGTCCGAGCGAATGGGAAGCGAACGTCCGCCCATGGGTCGATTTCCAAGCCGTTCATGGGCATCTGCGTTCTCCTCGCATTCGCTGGACCGTTGCGGAATGCCAGGTGAGCGCTAGCGAATTCAAAAGAACCGCGAAGCGCTTCCCGCATGGCCACAGGCAAAACGGTCCCTGCCAATTTTAAGACAGCCTCTTACGAACAGGCCACCATGCCCTGCTCCTTCCGGCAGGTGTATCCGATCAATCCCGCCAGCAGGCAGGCGAGGACAGAAAAAGAACCGATGATGCCGAAGCCGAGGCCGCCGTGGGCAACGGGCCTGGCCAGCAGATCGCCGGAGATTGCGCCAAGCGGGCCGGTGAGGACGAAGGCGCTCCAGAACAGGACCGTCCGGCTCCAACGGGTAGAAAAGAAGACGACGACGACCGCCATGAGCAGCCCCACCAACGCCACGGTTCCGCCCGCTAGGCCGGCGTCCACACCTGCGGGTCCCATCGCGGCACCCAGCGCGCTGGAGACAACTATGGCAGCCCAAAAAAACAACTCCGCCCTGCGGCGGTGCATCCGTTTCAACGAAAGGGTTTTTTCACTCATCCGCCAGACCGCCAGCACTGTGACCAGCGTGGCGACAAGCACCCACTGGCCCCTAACGTGTCCCGACTTCAAGGCGCGGGCCATGAAGTCGGAGACAGCCGCGCCGGCAGCACCGGCGGACAGGACCGCGGACCAGAAAAGCCCGGCATGGAACTTTTTCGCCCGGATCTGCGCGACCAGGGGAACCAAACAAACCGCAGCAAGGACCAACAATCTCAAGGCCCATCCGACGTTCGTCACCGTTGATAGAAACTCCCCCGCCGTGCCGCCAAGGGTGGCGGCACAGATTTTCATGACCCAGAAAAGGAGATCCATCCTGGCGATTTTTCTCATGGTTGCGTGAATGTCAGATTGGCGGAAAAACGCGTGAAATGAATCAGAACTCGATGTTGAAGCCGGACCGCAGGGTCAGGACGTCGTCGGTATCGTAGCCGATGCTGGTGAACGCGTTGACATGCTCTGTGAACTTGTATTCGCCGGCGATGGCTCCGGCGAAGGTTCCGCTTTCGCCTTTGGCTGGGGAAGAGTTACTGAAAATCTCGGCATAAAGCGTGAGTTTTTCCGTAACATTCCGTTGTACGGAAAGATCCCAGATGAGCTGGTTTCTCAGGGACTCGTCCTTGGTGGAGGTGACGAAGTCGTAGCCGAGGTTCGCGTTCCATGTCCACGGGCCGATGTTTTTCCCGAGGATGATGTAGGGCTGATAGTCGAACTCGCCGGTGCCGATGTCACGGTTGGTGGCGGTGGGGACTTTCAGTTTGAAAGCAGCGACGGCGGCGGGGATCCATGAATGCGGATCGTCCAGCACCATCATGTAGGAAGGCGTGACCTCGAGATCGCCGACGCCGCTGTAGGAAGGGCCGTCCTTGGGATTGTCCCACTCGTAGAAGAAAGGCTCGATGAGGATTTCCGCGCGGTCGGTGATGCCGTATTCGAACTGGTTGAGGGTGAAATAGGCGGTGCCGCCGTCCTTTTCGCGCTCGAACTGGAGGGCGGTGCTGACGAGTCCGTCGCCTTGTTTTCCAAGCTCGGCGGTTTCGGTTTCGAGAACGAGGTCCGCGTGTAGCAGACCTGCGGTGGAAATCAGAATTCCGGCGGTGCAGGTGATTTGCCGCAAGGCTGTCGTGACTGGGGATGTGGTTTGTTTCATGCTGTCCGGCGCATGGAATAGTGCTTCCATGATGAGGAGAACGTGAGCCTTTCAGAAACCCGTCGGTCAGGGTGCGGCAGGAAACGCGTTTCTCCCCGCCGTCAGGATTCGATTGATTTCGGGTGGCGAATCCCCAAGAGTGCGCCTCCAACCCCTGTGGCGGGCGTCTCATGATGCTCTCACAATGCCGCTGCCAATCTTCGCCTATGAACCCGACTGCCTTGGAACCGACCGCCGAAAAGCCCCGAAAAAAAGCCACCGACAAGGGAACCATCGAAAAGCTGCGCAAGCCGATTTCCTTCCTGATGGCGTCGATCCTGATTTTCCTGCTGGTGTTCGTGGAGCCTCGCGAGGCGGGTTCGCTGGTGAAAGAGATTTTGAAACTGGCGGGGCTGTTCCTCGTTTTCGCCGGTGCGCTGGGGCGGATTCTTTGCACGGTTTACATCGGCGGCCGGAAAAACCGCGAGCTGTGCCAGAGCGGAATTTACGGAATGTGCCGCAATCCGCTGTATTTCTTCTCGTTCCTCGGCTTCGTCGGGATCTGCCTGGTTTCGAAAAACCTCACGCTGACCGCCGGTGCGGCCGTGCTTTTCCTGATCCTCTACCGCGCGGTGATCCGCAGTGAGGAGAAGAAGCTGTCGGGAATTTTCCCCGAGGAATTCCCGGTTTACGAGCGCAACGTGCCGCGCTTCTGGCCCCGGAGTTTTGCCTTTAAGGACAACCAGACGCTCCAGGTGAGCACGAAGGTTTTCATCAGCTCGCTGTCCGAGGTGCTGTGGTTCCTGGTGGCGCTCATCGCGGTGGAGGGCATCCAGATCCTGCGGGCGCATGGGGTGATCCATCACTTCTTCTCCTGGTATTGAACGGCCCTTTTTCCTCCCGATGATATGAACTGGATCACTTGGTCACTGCTCTCGGCATTTTTCGCCGGCCTGACTGCGGTGCTGGCGAAAATCGGCGTGGGCGGCGTGGACTCGAATCTGGCGACGGCGATCCGCACGACGGTGGTGCTGGTTTTCACGTGGGGCATCGCGTTCGCCACGACGAAACCGGCGGAGGCGCTGGATTTCCCGAAGCGGGTATGGCTTTTCCTCGCGCTGTCGGGGATCGCGACCGGGCTTTCGTGGCTGTGTTATTTCCGCGCGCTGCAGCTTGGCGAGGTCTCGCGGGTGGCTCCGGTGGACAAGTTGAGCGTGGTTTTCGCCATCGCCATTTCCGCGTTGGTCTTGAAGGAGAAACTGAGCCTGCAAACTGCGGTCGGCGGGGTGCTGATCGTGGCCGGGGCGCTGGTGCTGGCTTGGCAGCCGAAGTGATTTCCGGGGATCTCTCACCGGGTTCTCATGTTCGGCGGGGTAAACAAACCCGCCCGCCGGAGGAAATTTTCTCGCCAACCGATAACATCCTTGAGGCAATCCGTTTCCGCCCAATCATTTACACATGACGCTCCCTTTCCGCTCCGCGCCATCGCGCCTTCCGTTCATCGCGTTCGCGGTGTTTTTCGTCCTCTCGCTGATCTCGCGGCTGGCACTGCTGGTGGCGGCCCGCCATTTCCTGACGTGGAACCTGTCGCTGGCCGGAGTGTTCGGCTGCGGGCTGTTTTTCGATGTGATGTCCGGGCTGTTCGCGGCGGTGCCGTGGGTGATTTATGGAGCGCTGGCCCCTGACCGTTTCCTGAGATCGAAGGCCGGGCGCACGGCGACGGCGGCGGGGATGGTGATTTTCGCGAGCACGCTGATTTTCATCACGGTCTCGGAATGGTTCTTCTGGGACGAGTTTGGCGTGCGTTTCAACTTCATCGCGGTCGACTACCTGATCTGGACGCAGGAGGTGCTGGGCAACATCACCGAGTCCTATCCGATGGTGCCGATCATGTCAGGAATCATCCTGCTGGGTGCCGGCGTGGTCTGGCTGCTGCATCGCAAGGGCGTGCTGAAATGGGCGGTGAAGGACGATTCATCCTGGGCCGGACGCGGAGTGGCGCTGGTCGTCGGGCTGGCGCTGCCGACGCTCGCGGCATTGTTTGTTTCGCAGTCGTCGATGCCCGCGTTCACCAACCAATACCACGGCGAACTCGCGAAAAACGGCTGCTGGTCGTTCCTCGCCGCGTTCAAGCAGATGGAGCTGAATTACGACGAATGGTATCCGAAACTCCCGCAGGAAGAGGCGCTGGCTTCCACCAAAAAACTGCTGACGACCGAAAACGAAAAGCCCACCTCGCCCGCTCCCGAGGATTTCCACCGCACCATCAAGGGCCGTGGCGAAGAGCGCCGCTGGAACGTGATCCTCATCTGCATGGAAAGCTACAGCGCGGAATACATGCAATACGCCGTGGGCAAGAAGAAGGGACTTTCCCCAAATCTCGACCGCCTCGCCACCCAGTCGATTTTCTTCGACAACCTCTACGCCACCGGCACCCGCACCGTCCGCGGAATGGAGGCGCTGACGCTCAACCTGCCACCGACGCCCGGGCAGTCGATCATCTATCGGCCAGAGGGCAAGGAACTGGTCACCACCTTCCGTCCCTTCCTGAAACGCGGTTATGACTGCGCGTTCTTCTACGGCGGCGATGGCAAGTTCGACTACATGAACCGCTTTTTCTCGACCGCCGGCGCCCGCGTCATGGATGTGAACGCGTGGGACAAAAAGGATGTCACTTTCAAAACCTCATGGGGCGCGTGCGACGAGGACCTTTTCAACAAGACCATCGCCGATGCGGATAGAAACTACGCCGCCGGCACGCCGTTCCATTACTTCTGCATGACCACCAGCAACCACCGCCCGTATGATTTCCCGGACGGCCGGATCGACAAGAAGTCCCACCACGGCAGAAGCCCCGCCGTGAAGTATTCGGACTGGGCGGTCGGTAATCTCATTGAAAACGCCAGTAAGAAGCCGTGGTTCAAGGACACGCTGTTCATCTTCGTGGCCGACCACTGCGCCAGCAGCGCGGGCAAGTCGGACCTCGATGTCACGAAATTCCACATCCCGGCGATGATCTACAATCCCGGCCTGATCCAGCCGCAGACGTATTCCAAAGTTTGCAGCCAGGTTGACCTGATGCCCACCGTCTTCGGCCTGCTGAACTGGAACTACGACACGCTCAGCTACGGCCACGACCTGCTCGCACCGTCGGCCCACTCGCTGACCGAGCGCGCGTTCATCAGCAACTATCAGAAGATCGCGATGCTGGAGAAAGACTCGCTCGTGATCCTCAAGCCGAAACGCGAGAGTTCGCTTTATTCCTGCGATCTGAAAACCGGCGACCTCTCGCCGCCGAAAACGGAAAACCCGGAAATCCTCCACAGAGCCACCTCGTTCTATCAGAGCGCGTCATGGCTCTTCGGCTCCGGAAAACTGAAGGATCCCGACTACCGCCCGATGGTGGAGAAGAAGCCGTAAGCGGTTCTGCCGGACACAGAAGCTTGCCGATGCGGAGCGATGGCGGCATGCTGTCTGCCATGTTTCGCAGATTCGCATTTCTCGCCACTCTCGGTCTGGCCGCCGTCGCTTCCGGGCAGTCCTACGCGCCGGTGAACGAGCGTCCGCCCGCCATCGCCCGCGAGTTCCGGGCCGCTTGGGTGGCCTCCGTTTACAACCTCGACTGGCCCAGCTCTTCCGGTCTTAGCGCGGAAAGCCAGCAGGCGGAATTGCGCGCCATCCTCGACAAGTTGGTAGCGCTGAAAATGAACGCCGTCGTTTTCCAGGTCCGCTCGCAGTGCGACACGATCTACACCTCCACGATCGAGCCGTGGAGCCCGTTCCTCACCGGCACCATGGGCCGCTCGCCCGGCTACGATCCCCTCGCCTACTGCATCCGCGAGGCCCATGCCCGCGGCATCGAGGTGCATGCGTGGTTCAATCCTTTCCGCGCGCTTTCCAACAACTCCCAAGCGGTCGCCGGGAACCACGTTACGCGCGTCGCCCCGCAGATCACGCGGAAATTCGGCACGATGACCTGGTGCGACCCCGCCCAGCCGGACACCCGCGCGCGGGCGCTGAACGTGATCCTCGACGTCGTCCGCCGCTACGATGTCGATGGCGTCCACCTCGACGACTATTTCTATCCGTATCCCTCCGGCAGTCTCACTTTCGCCGATGGGAAAAGCCCTGCCGAGCGCCGTTCCTTCGTCGATGGATTCGTCAGCAACCTCTACTCCGCCGTGAAGCGCCAGAAGTCGTGGGTGCGGGTGGGCATCAGCCCGTTCGGGATCTGGCGGCCGGGCGTGCCAGCGGGGATCGAGGCCGGTCTCGACAGCTACGAGCAGCTCGCCGGAGATTCGCGGAAGTGGCTGAAAAACGGCTGGGTCGATTACCTTGCGCCGCAGCTCTACTGGCCGATTTCCCCGCAGAAGCAGAGTTTCACCACGCTCCTTAGCTGGTGGCGGCAGCAGGGATCGCGCCCGGTTTGGCCCGGCATCGCTACGGAGCGCATTGGTGGAAAAGAGGATCATCGCTCCGCTTCCGAGATCACCAACCAGATCGATGCCTCTCGGAAAATCGGCAGCAACTGGAACGGCCACATCCATTGGAGCGCCAAAAGCCTCGTCACCAACCGTGGCGGCATTTCCACCCGGCTCGCCAGCACCTACACCCAGCCCGCCGCCGTCCCGCCGATGCCGTGGCTCAGCAGCAAGGCTCCCGCCGCTCCCGGTGTGGGCGCGAGCATCAGCCCGAACGGCACCTCCATCCAATGGCAGCCGGACGGCAGCACCGCAAAAATCGCCGTCCAGGCCCGCATCGACGGCACCTGGCGCACCGTGAAGATCGCCCCGAGCGGATCGAAAGGCACCACCATCCCGCGAGCCGACACCATTGCCGTCACTGCTTTTGATCGTTTCGGAAACGCAAGTCCGCCAAAAGTCCTCGGCCTGAAATGATGGAAGAACCCCGGTTTGATCCCTATCGAACGCCACAGGCTGCGGATTCCTCAGATCCGGACATCGCGGCACTGGGCGAACTGGTGCGTGCCTGGGAGAAACTCCGGCTGCTTTACAACGGCATCATGATTCTCCCCGGTCTGGGTGTGCTGGCGCTGTGGATCAGCCGTGCAAATCTTCCCATCCCCGTCGCGATCGTGTTCGCCATCATCGTCGGCCTCGGAGCGAACACCGCGTTTTTCCTCGGACCGCTGGCCGAACTCTACCTGCGGGCACTTTTCCGCCGCGGCGAGGGAATCGGAAAAGGCCGGTGGTTGATTTTCTCCGCGGGACTCGTCGTTTCGGCCGCAGTGGTTCTTTTCTCCTGCGTCATTCCCGTTTTCTGGCCGCAGGGATGAGAGAAGTGGCTGGGGCTGCTGATCGAATTGAAACTTGAAGAAAGGCCCGCCTTTGCTAGTGTCTGAGCATGCTTGCACGGGAAATCACGGAATCGCTGAAAACACTCAGCCAGGCCGAGCTTCTGGAATTGAAGCGCTCGGTTGATGAATTGTGCGAGCCCGCCGACACGACTGCCGAGCCTGCCGAGGATCGCAAGGCACGGATCGCAAAGGCGAAAGGTGAGATCTTCACCGAGTATGATTTTCTCCTCAGCGAACTCGCAAAGTAAGCGCCGGAATGTTTGATTTCCTGGAAATCGAAGACGTTCTGGATCTTCATGAGGAGTCGCTCCGGCGTTACGGCGGGGCAAATGGATTGCGCGACCCCGGCCTTCTCGATTCCGCGCTCGCCGCGGCCATGAACACGTTTCTCTACATGAACGGCGACGCTTTCGAGGTGGCAGCAGCCTACGCCTTTCACCTCGCGGAATCGCAGTGTTTTTTCGATGGAAACATACGCACCGGCATCGGGGCGGCCCTGCTGTTTTTGAAGCTGAACGACATCCCCGCCCATGGCACTCCGGTGATCGAGAGGCAGCTCTACGCCGCCATGATCGCCATCGCGAAACACGAACTCGACAAACCCGGTCTGGCCGACCTGCTGCGGAAGGTTTTCCCGTAGGAAAATCCCAAGGAAACCCGGAAATCCGGGCCCTCGCTTTTTCCCTTCTCCGCCCTTGCCACGGGCCGGACCAGCGCATTGACTTCCCGCCACTCGAAATTTCCACACCGTGAAAGCCCACGAACTCTACACCGCCGTTGACCCCGCCATTGTCACTCAAATCCTCGATTGGTTCCGTGCCAACGACAAGAATGTGTACCGATCCGCCGTCGCCACCCTTGCCACCAACCGCAAGCTCCGCCCCGTTTTCATTGAGAAAAAATCCATGGCCGATCAATACGCCTGGATCATCAAGACGCTGAAACTCAAGCCCTGCGACACCATCGGCGAGCACCTCCTGCAAGCCTACCTTATGGCCGGCCAGCAATCGCTCCTCGCGATGTTCTGTGACGGCATGGGCATCCCTCACGATGGCAAAGGCTCCGTCGTCGGCGACCTGCCGAAAAAACTCGATGGCGAGCGCCTCGCCACCACCATCGACCGCCTCGTCGATGTCTTCGATCCCAAGCTCCTCACCGTTTACCTCCATTGCTTCAACATACAGGTCCCCGGCGGCTGGCCCGAACTCAACGCCAAACTCGAGTCCGACGAGCGGCTCGCGCTGGCGTGAGATAGTTGATGGTTGAGAGTTGATTGTTGATGGAAAG
>JBDSNC010000089.1:0-31327 GCA_039915545.1 Luteolibacter sp. | reverse complement strand
TGTGTTGACTCCGCCACCGCTTCGCGGGGCTCTCGCGAGTGGTTCGCGCCGGCCTCGCGGCGTCAAGTGGCTTGACCCTTTTCTATGGATGGGTGGTTACCCTTTTGTGGGTTTCCTCTGCTCGTGGCGGTGCCGGAGTTCCGACCTGCGACGTCGGAGTTCGGAACTGCTCGCGAGCGGCTTTTAGGTGCGATGACGGAGCTTTGAGCCGCGATGCTGGAGTTCGGAACTGCTCAAGCGGAGCTTTTAACTGCGCTGCCGGAGCTTGGCACTCCGACATCGCGGTTATTTGCTCCGTTCACCCGGTTATGAGGTCCGGTGCCGCAGGGCGGAGGTGGGGCCTTGCCTGACTCCGATTGTCGGGATGCTGGAAATCCGCGGCAAACCCTCTGACGGACCGCGAAATTCATTTCGCCAGTGGGATTTGCGCTGGTGGCCGGGTGGGCAATGGAGAGGGAAAGGCGGGAGCGCTTGGGCGATTCTCTTTCGCGGCTCATTGGCTGGCGGAATGAATTCCGCGGTCCAGTTAGGCGATCACAGAGACTTTCGCCAGGATCTCCTCCACCGGGACGAGGCGGCCGATGCCTTCGTAGCCGCAGGCGAGGTCGCCTTCGGCGGGGCCGGTGAAGTGGCAGCCGTCGGCGGTGAGTCGGGCGACGTTGCGCTGGGTGGCGGGGTGGAGCCACATTTTCCCGTTCATGGCCGGGGCGATGAGGACGGGGGTGGTGCGCGGGAGGGCGAGGTAGATGGAGGCGAGCGGATCGGGCGCGAGGCCGTTGGCGAAATTCCCGATGACGTTGGCGGTGGCGGGAGCGACGACGAGGAGGTCGGCGCGGTCGGCGAGGTCGATGTGGCCGGGTTTCCAGGATTGTTTTTCATCCTCCAGCGAGACGAGCACCGGCTGGCGGGTGAGCGTTTGCAGGGTGAGCGGGGTGATGAACTCGGTGGCGGCGCGCGTCATGACGACGTGGACTTCGTGGCCCAGTTTTACGAGTTGCGAGGCGAGATCGGCGGCCTTGTAGGCGGCGATGGATCCTGAGATGCCGAGAACGATGTGCATGGGGATTTTCCGTTAGCGGAGCATTTTCACGGCCTTCGCGGTGGTTTCCGCGAGGGCAGCGACGTCTTCCTCGCTATTATATAAGGCGAAGGAGGCGCGGACGGTGCCGGTGATGCCGAAACGGGCCATCAGCGGCTGGCAGCAATGGTGGCCGGTGCGGACGGCGACGCCCATCTGGTCCATCAGCGTGCCGAGGTCGTAGTGATGGACGCCCTCGACATTGAAAGAAAGTGCGCCCGAGCGGCCGGCGGGGCCGAAAAAACGGATGCCGGGAATGGAGGAAAGCGCATCGGCGGCGGTGAGGATGAGATTTTCCTCGTGCTTGTGGATGGCGTGAAGGCCGATGCCGTTCACATAATCCAGAGCGGCGGCGAGGGAGATGGCGCCCTCGATATTGGGAGTGCCGGCTTCGAATTTGAAGGGGAGTTCGTTGTAGGTGGTTTTTTCAAAGGTCACTTCCTTGATCATCTCGCCGCCGCCACGCCAGGGCGGGAGGGAGTCGAGGACATCGGCGCGGCCCCAGAGGACGCCGATGCCGGTCGGGGCGTAAACCTTGTGGCCGGAAAGGGCGAGGAAATCGATGCCGAGCGCCTGCACGTCGATGTGCTGGTGGGCGGTAGCCTGGGCGGCATCGATCATGACGAGCGCTCCCGCTTTTTTCGCGGCGGCGGTCATTTCCAGGATCGGATTGACGGTGCCGAAGGAGTTGGAAATCCAGGTGAGCGAGAGGATTTTCGTGCGTTCGCTGAGGAGGGAAATGAAGGCGTCCTGGTCGAGCGAGCCGTCGTCGTGGCAGGGAATGACCTTGAGCGTCGCGCCGGTGCGTTCGCAAAGCATCTGCCAGGGGACGATGTTCGAGTGGTGCTCGAGGGTGGAGATGAGGATTTCGTCGCCTTTTCCGATGCGGCCGGAGAGGCCCAGGACGTTGGCGACGAGGTTGATGCCGTCGGTGGTGCCGGAGGTGAAGATGATCTCGTCGGGGCTGGCCGCGTTGAGGTGGGTGGCGACCGTTTGCCGGGCTTTTTCGAATGCCTCGGTGGCGAGGCGGGCGAGGTGGTGGGTGCCGCGGTGGATGTTCGAGTTGATCGCCTCGTAGTAGTGGCGGGAGGCGAACATCACCGCCATCGGCTTCTGGGTGGTGGCGGCGTTGTCCAGATACACGAGGGGCCGGCCTTGGATCGTTTGATCGAGGATGGGGAAATCTTGAATCAGCGTTTCGTGGTCAAACATGGGGAAATTTACGCGGTCGGGGCGACGCCGCAGGTTGGAACACGCCAGCGCGGGCCGCAATGCCGGAATTTCCTGCGAAAAACATCTGCCCTTGCGGTTCGTAACCTCCACGCGTTGAATGCGCGCGTTCCAGCATGTATTTACTGAAAAAAGCGATCGAGCTCAGGGAAAAGTCGCACCCGGATCACGAAAAACCGTTTCTCGAGCACCTCGAGGACCTGCGTGTCATGATCATCCGGGTTGTGGTCACACTGGTGATCGCCATGATCGCCTGCTTTGCTTTCAACAACCGGATCATGGCGTTTTTCCGGCATCCGGTGGATCAGGTGATGCAGACCCAGTTGGAGTCCACGCTGCCGCCGAAAGCCCCCCACCCGCTAACAGCGGATCTGTGGAAGGAAGCGCAGAAGGTGGAACACGCCGCTGAGAACCTCAATCCCCAGCAACAGGAAATTTACTTCCGTTTCCTCAAGGACGAGAACCTGGCCTTCCACGCGAAATCCATCAGCCTGCTGCGTGCCGCGATGAGCCTGCCGGACGAGAGGCGGGATAACTTCGTGGCATCACTGGACGTGCCACCGGACATGAAGGAACAGGTCAGATCGCTGATCCTATCGAAGCCAAACACGGAAACCCAGCAGCACGGGAATCTCAACATGATGTCGGCCCTCAAACCGACCGAGGGTTTCATGCTGTCGATGAAACTCTCATTCGTCGCGGGCATTGTGGTTTCCTTCCCGCTGCTGCTGATGTTTATCCTCCAGTTCGTCCTTCCGGGACTGCACAGCCACGAGAAGCGCGTGCTGTGGCCGGCGATGGCCATCGGATTCGGGCTGTTTCTCGCGGGTTCCAGTTTCGCCTATTTCCTCATCCTGCCGCGCACGCTGCTGTTTTTCTATCAATGGAGCGGTGACATGGGGATTTCGAATGACTGGCGGATCGGCGAGTATATCTCGTTCGCCACACAGTTCACGCTGCTGTTCGGCGTGTCATTCGAGCTCCCGGTCGTGGTCATGGTTTTTGTAAAACTGGGACTGCTGACCTATCAGACGATGTCCAGGACGCGCTCCTACGCGGTCGTCGCCATCTTCATCGCCGCCGCCGTCCTCACGCCGACGCCCGACATCCCGACGATGCTGCTGATGGCATCGCCGATGATCATCCTTTACGAAATCTGCATCTGGCTGGCCTATTTCGATGAGAAAAAGAGCCGCATCAAGGAGGAACAGGAGGCCCGTGAAAACATGGAACGCCTCCTCCTCCGCGAGCGCGAGGCCGAAGCCGCCGCCCCTGCCCATGAGCCGGAACATGATCCATGGCACGACGAAAACCCCCATGAGGGCGTCCACGAAGCCACCGATGGCGACGATGGATGGAAGGAAGAAATCCCCCAACAGGACCCGCATGCGGAAATCGGCGAAACCAAGCCGCACGAAGACATTCCCACCACTTCCCTGCCGGACCATCTCCCTGAAGAGGAAGAACGCCGCCGCAACGATCCCTGATTTCCCTCACAGATGACCCAGCCAAAGGCCCCTTACGAAGCCGGCGCCCGCTCCCCGTTCGCCGGGTGCGCCATCCTCATCGCTGCCGTGGTGATGATGGTTTTCCTCATCGGTTTCTCCGTTTTCGCGTTGTTCCGGCAAGCCGGAGAAATCGAAAAATTCACCGCGGTAAAACCCGTGCCGATCGAGGTTTCTCCGACCGACAACAAGGCTGCCGAAATCAACGACCTCACCGCACGGCTGGAAAAATTCCGCGCGGATCTGTCAGGCGACCAGGAGTCGTCGCTCGCCCTGTCTGCCGACGACCTGAACCTCGCCATCGCGGCTTACGATGAATTCAAGGAATTGCGCGGCACCTTCCGGGTCACGAAGATCGAGGGAGAAACCCTGAGCGCCGCCATTTCCTATCAGCTCAACGGCAGGCCACGGTTTTCCCACAACGGCGAGCCGGGATGGATTGCATCGGATTTCCGCTATCTGAATGGCACGCTGGTCGCCCGGCCGTTCCTGCTGAAAAAGGAAGTCGTGCTGCGGCTCGACACCATCGAAGTCCCCGGAGCCGCCGTGCCGCAACAGTTCATCGACCAGATGTCGCCCTACCGCATCACCGAGCGCTACCTCGCGGACAAGATCATCGGCCCCGCGATGGCCAAGCTTACCCGCATCGGGGTGGCAGACGGAAAAATCATTCTCACCCGCAATCCGAAGGAAAACCCTGTGGACATGATCACCAACGAGCAGGTCGATTCCGCCAGCAGCCGCTTGTTTCTCTCCCTCGGGCTCGCCGCCACCATTTTCCTCGTTTTCGCGGGCATCATCGTCATCATCGGACTTCGTGCGAAAGCCCGCAAGGGTTCCGACACGTAGGATCGCCCAGACAAAGCCAACCAACAGCACCGCTCCCCTCCGGAATCATGAAAAACATCGCCACCTCCGCCGCCGTGTTAGGACTTTCGCTGACGACCTGGCTTCCCGCCAAGGACCTCGCCCCTCCGGCAGCAGCCGTCGCCGCTGATCCCGCCAAACCGGCGGATGCTCCGAAAAACCCGGAGCTCGAAGCGAAGACCAAAGAGCAGGAAGCCCTCGCCATCGACAACAAACTCGAGGCCGAACGCCTCACCCAAGCGACCAATTCCATGCGAGCCGAAGTCGCCCGCCTCAAGCTGGAGCGCGAGTTGCTGACCGAAAAACTCACGCTCGAAGCCGCCAAACGCCAAACCGCTCTTCAGGACCAGCTCGCGAAATTGGAGTCTGAAAAGGAAATGCTCACCGAACAGGGCGAACTCTCCAAGGTCCGCGCCGACAAGCTCGCGAACGATCTCAAGGCCGTGCAAACCGAATCAGCCTTGGAAATCACCCGCCTCCAGAACGACATCGCCCGCATCGAGACCGCCGACAAGCGCGCCAAATTCGCCGACGCCAAACCGGTTTTCCTCACCCACCCGCTCAAGGAAAACGGCATCGTCGTCATTTCCGACCGCCGCATTCCGCTCAACGGGCTGATCACCAGTGCCACCGCGGATTATGTCACCAGCCGCATCCAGTATTGGAACAACAAGGATCGCGAGCTGCCCATTTTCATCGTCATCGACGCCAGCCCGGGCGGCTCAGTGATGGCCGGCTACCGGATTTTGAAAGCGATGGAATCCAGCGACGCGCCGGTACACGTCGTGGTGAAATCCTTCGCCGCATCGATGGCCGCCGCCATCACCACGCTCGCCAAGGAATCCTACGCCTATCCGAACGCCGTCATCCTCCATCACCAGATCAGCTCGATGATGATGGGCCAGCTCAACCTCACCCAGCAGCGCGAGTTCCACGAGGAAAGCGAACGCTGGTGGGCCCGCCTCGGCACTCCCATCGCCACCAAGATGGGCATCACCACCGACGAACTCATCAAACAGATGTACAAACACTCCTCCAACGGCGACTGGAGCGAATTCGGCGAACAGGCGAAGGACCTGAAGTGGGTGAACCACATCGTCAACGGCATTGATGAAACCTCCTTCACCAAGGACCCGGACACCGCCGATGCCGGCAAACCAACCGCGCCCGGCGCCCTATCCGAAGAAGTCGACGCCAACGGCAAGCCCTTCGCCTGGCTGCCCCACCTCAATCCCAAGGACGTCTATTTCATCTACAATCCCGACAGCTACTACCGCACCCGCTAGACCCTTTAAGGAGAAGGGGTTTGCAACCCCTTTCGCAACCCCAGCCATTTCCCAGTTCTTCTCAAAGGACTATACCCCCTCACGCGACACAGACATTCCTGCCTGTTCTCCATTTCAAATGCTAGAAGACGACTTCACCTACGTCATCCGCAAGGCCTTCAAAGGCCTCGCCCTCGCACCGGGGGAAGCGGCCCGACGTGCGGGGCTTCCGGAGCATGACGTGATGACTTTCTCCAAGGGCCGTTTCTCCGCCGAGATCGCCCGTAAACTCGCTCCGGTTCTCCGTCTGAACCCCACCGCGCTCGCCAACCATGCGGACTATCTTCCCAAACCGCTCGCCCTGCCGGAAATCCAGCGGATCGATCTTCCGTTCGGCGACGAACGGGTGAACGCGTGGCTCGTCACAAGCAGCGGCACCACCCTTCTTTTCGACACCGGCTATCAGCCGGGTTCCTGCGCCGCCACCCTCGGATCGGTCAGGCCCGATCAGGTCTTCATCACCCACGGCCACAACGATCACATCGGAGGTGTCCGCTCCTTCATCGGAATTCCCATCCACGGCGCGCACATCGAACATGCCACGCCCATGCTCCCGGGAGACGCCATCCGCTGCGGCCCGCTCACCGTCCGCGCCTGCGATCTATCCGGCCACTATACGCCGACCCTCGGCTATTTCATCGACGGCCTCGCCCACCCCGTCCTGGTCACCGGAGACGCCCTGTTCGCCGGCTCCATCGGCGGCTGCCCCACGCCCGAACTCTATCAACACGCGCTGCGCCGCCTGCGGGATGTCCTGACTCCCCTGCCCGACACCACCATCCTACTCCCAGGCCACGGCCCGGCCACGACTCTAGCCGAAGAGCGGATGAGTAATCCGTTTTTGTAGGAGCGTGCCATCCCTGTCCTCCCTCCTTGGTTGGAAGATTGCCTGCCTGGCGGAATTTGATCGCCTGCTGAAGAAGCTTCTGATAGCGGACTCTGACAGATTGAACGACTTCATGAACAAAACCTCCGCCAAGACCGCCCTTATTATGGGCGCGCTCGGGCTGCTCGCCGGTTATGCGGCGAACAGCAGGGTCCCGGGCAACGTCAAGACGGAGGAAACGGCGTCCGTTTCCAAACCCACACCGCGAAACTCCCGCGAAACCGCGACCGGAGGAGTGGCCGGTGCCGCCCCATTGGAGAAGATCCACTCGGACGAGACTCTGGAAACGATGGTCGCCCGCGGCGAGAGCGCCACCTACGCCGGACTGGCGCTGTGGATGCTCGATGCCAGCGCGCCGGACATCGCGGCGTACTGGGAGTTCCGCAAGAACGGCAAATTCGACGGCGACATGAAACGCCTGCTTTTCCTCAACTGGACACGGCTCGATCCGCAGGCGGCGATCGCCGCCGTGGCCGGGACAGATAGTGCGAGTGTCCCGTGGTGGTCGTGGGCGGCGCAGGATCCACAGGCCGCGCTCGCTGCGGCGGGACCGGAGCGGATGAAGGACGTGGCACGTGGCATCGGCGAATTCCAGCCGGAGTGGCTGCGGGAGCATTTCGACCAGATTCCCGAAGCATTTCGGGAACAAGCTCTGAACGGGGTGATGACTTGGTCGGAGGATGGAGACTCCGTGGCCACCTTGGATTTTCTCAAGAAACAGGGAATCGGCTTCCCTGGGTTTCTTTTCAGGACTCTCGCCCGTAAGGATCCGTGGGCAGCTTTCGATTGGCTGGAAAAAAACGACAAGCTCGACCCGAGAGACGGCGCACCGATCGACATCCTGCTCGACGCCATGAAGTCCGCGCACCCGGACGATCTTGAGCGCTTGGCCGCCACCACTCCATCCGGCGCGCTGAAGCGAAAACTGGATGATGCCGTTTTCGCAAACCTGCTCGCCACCGATCCCGAAGCTGCCCAGGCGCAAGCGAAAGCCACGAAAACCCCGCTGGTGGCGGCAAGGCGGTTCGCGGAAATCGGAGCCTCGCTGCTGGCCTCGGATCCGGAAAAAGCTTTTGGCATCGGCGCGGACATTCTTGCTGTGAGTCCGGGAAAGCTGGGTCCTGAAATGCAGATCCAATCCACAGGATACACTCAACTTTATGGTGCGGAAAAAAACCCGGCAGCGACCTTCATGGAATCGCTGCTGATCAAGGATCCCGCGAGAACATTGGACATGACCACGGCCGGGACGGATCCTGTTTCAGGAACATTCAAGGACCTTGCCAGAAAATGGGCTGCACAGGATCTTGTCGCCTACTCGGAATGGGTGAACCTCCAGACCGATCCCCGGATCCGTAACCCCGCCGCAAGACAAGTGGTGAGCCAGCTTTCCTCCCAAGGCCAGTTCCACGAGGCCGCCGAATGGGCGATGAGCGGGGACAAGCCGGATCCCGGCAATCTTTACAATCTCGCTAACCAATGGAGCCACAGCAACCGCGCGGAAGCTTCAGCCTGGTTGGAATCCGTGGACCTCCCGGAGGCGGAGAAAGCCAGCCTCAGGAACTTCATCAAACGCAACGAATGAAACCCGCTCTCATCTCCACGATCGCACCGGGTATCTTCGGATTTCTGGGCATGACCGCGCTTGGCTGGTATTTGGCCAAGCCAGCGCTCCCTCCGACCACGGCACAAGCGGCGGCAAACGGAAGCGCTCCCCGGGATCACCGGCACCCGCCGAAATCGCCACGGAACGGAGGCATCGTCGCACAGCAAATGCGCGCCATTCGCAACGCCGGCTCGCCATCGGAAAGGATGCGCATGGCCATTTCCCTGGCGAATTCCCTGCCGCCCTCGGAGTTCGCCGCGTGGATGGAAGGTGACCGGTTCGACCTCCGCAAGGGGCCGGAACTGAGCGTTTTCCGGATGATCGTTTTCGAGCGCTGGATCAAGGAAGATCCCGCCAGCCTCATTCCGTGGGCAGCTACACACAATTACGGCCAGGCTTCACGCGCCCTGGTTGCCCTTGCCAACAATGACCCTCAAAGCCTGATCGACCATTATCGCAGCCATCCCGACGACAAAACCGAGCTACAAACTCTCCGAGAGGTGGCTAAAAAACATCCCGCGCTCGCGCTTCAACGATTGCAGGAGCTCTCCGAACGAGGGCTCCCGTCCGGGACGACGCGGATTGCCAAGGGCTTGCTGGACGAGCTTGCCAAAAACTCACCTGCCGCCTTGGAGGCGGCGATCGCCAACCTTGCACCGCACTTGCAACAAGAGGCGGAGCGGGCCTTGAGCGGGCAGCGCCTCGCCGCTTCGTTCCCGACCGAAGTCCGCGCGCTGTGGGAAAGGCCCGACGGGTTGAAGATCTTCTCGGACAATTTGTCCGGAAACAGCGAACTGGGCACCAAACTGATCGCCAAAATCGCCGATCTCCCCGAAAGCTGGAGGACTGGCATGGCCGACAGTCCCTACAATTTCGTCAGCGAAAAGAACGGAAGACAATGGTTCGAGGCCGATCTCGAAGGTGCCGGATTCTCCTCCTCCCAAGCGAAGCGTATTCGGGAAAGGGCGCTGATGGAACTGGCGTCGAGCGACCCCGGATTCGCGCTGAAAAATTTGGGTGGAGCCGGCGTCGACGGCACGAAAGAAGACATCATTTCCTCCGCCCTCCGCAGTGTGAAAGGCGATGGCGTGGAGGCGGAGAAGCTCATCGCGATGATGGACTCGGAAGCGGATAAACAGCTTGCCCGGGACCAACTCAAGCGGGAGGAACTCGCCGCCAGCGCGGTCAAAGCCCAAAACCCGACGGAATGGCTGGAGAAAATCGGCGGTATCGACGGTGCTTTGAACAGTCCTTATGAAGTGCTCAATCAAATTCAAAGCTGGGATAAGTCGAAGGTCGCCGACCTGAGAGCCCGGTTCAACGCACTCCCGGTCGATCAACAACAGAACATCGCCCGGATGGTGGCGGCCAGCGGGATGCAGTCGGGAATCGACCCGGGATTCGCCGGTGACGCAATCCGGTTCTTCGTGACCCATCCGCCCGCCGTCACCAGCCGACCAAGCGGCGGCGACCCTATCATGGCCAGCTCGACCTATGCGGTGGGGCTGGCCATCAGCGACCCGGCGGCGGCCACCTCCTGGATCAACACCCTGCCGGAAGGCGACGCGAAACTCTGGGCCCGCAAGAACCTAGCCGCCAATTGGCAGCAATACGACTCGGAAGCCGTCGCCCTGTGGGTGAAAACCCTGCCTGCGGTTACCCGGGACCAAGTGACGCAGCATCTGCAAACACCGAGGTGATAAATCCCCTTATTTTCGCTCCAGATACATCCGCGAGCCTTTCACATATTTTTCCGCCCAGCTCTTCACCTTGGATTGTTCGTCGAGCGAAAGCGTCCTAACTACTTTCGCAGGTGACCCCAATACCAGCGAACCCGGCGGAATGATCGTCCCGCCGGTGACCAGCGCCCCGGCTCCGATGATCGACCGCTCGCCGATCACCGCGCCGTCCAAAACGATCGCGCCCATGCCGATGAGCACCTCGTCCTTAACCGTGCAGGCATGCAGGATCGCCGAGTGACCCACCGTCACCAGTTCGCCGACATAACAGCCGTAATCATCCGCCAGGTGAATGACCGCGTTATCCTGCACGTTCGACCGCGGGCCGATCACGATTTCGTTGATGTCTCCGCGCAGGGTGGCGTTATACCAGATACTAGTTTCCTCTCCCAGAGTCACCCGCCCGATCACATCCGCGCTCGCGGCAATGAAGGCGCTTTCATGAATCGTCGGAGAAATCCCTGCAAAAGTCTCGATGGCCATGCGGCGAGGCTAGCGAACCAGCAACAGTTCGCAAGAACTACGCCTCCGCATCTGGTTCCCAGCAGTCGCTCGATTCCACGATCTTCCCCTTGAGCGCACCCAGTTTCCTGGGTTTCTTGGCAACCTCATAGCGCACCAACCGCGCCACGGGCTGGCCAGCTTTTGCGATCACAATTTCCTCGCCGACGGAGGCTTCGTCGAGCAACCGCGACAGGTGGGTCTTGGCCTCGTGAGTGCTCACCACTTTCATTAATGCAGCTTAGCTCATTCGGGATCAGTTCCGAGCAAATTGTCCATGGCTCAAGTCCTCTGACGACTCAAACGATCAACCGCGTTCCAAATATCGCGACTAGACAAATCCGCCGCCGGGACACACAAGCGTGTGCCATGAAAAAGATATTTCCGCTCACCTCTCCGACCCACCAACCGGCCCGCGTCGTCGAGCAGATCAAGAGCGACGTGCGGAAATACGTGAAGCGCGAGCGCAAAAAGAAGCTGCCTGAAGGTGTCGATTTCTGGGATTTCGACTGCCGGATCGGCCAAGGCGCGGCGGAACCGGAGCAAAAACACGTCGAGGAGATCGTCACAGCGATCGATCAGGCGGCGGCCAGCGGTGCGGATGCGGTTTTCATCGAAATTCTGGCGAAACCCGGCGTCCGTCTAGGCGGCAAGGTGAAGCCCGAGTGACACTCGCTGACCGGGAATCCCCGATAATTCAAACAGGGATGCGGATCACGGGTTTTCCGCTTCACGAACGCCCCGGCAGTCCCTAGAAGGATCGCCGACATGCTTGATACCCAAAGACCCGCAGGAAAACTCATGGCCGCGAACCGGGGCGAGATCGCAATCCGGATTTTCCGCGCCGCCAACGAACTCGGTCTCCGGACCGTCTCGATTTTCGCCGAAGAGGACCGCTTTTCGATCCACCGTTTCAAGGCGGACGAGGCCTATCAGCTCGATTCCTCGAAGGGGCCTGTGGGTGCGTATCTCGATGTCGAGGGCATCGTCGCTCTGGCGAAACAGAAGGGCGTGACGATGATCCACCCGGGCTATGGGTTCCTGTCGGAAAACGCGGCGTTCGCCCGGGCCTGCGCGCGCGAGGGCATCACCTTCATCGGACCGTCGCCGGATCTGTTGGAAAACATGGGTGACAAGACCGCGGCACGCACGCTGGCCCACAAGTTCAACGTCCCCACCCTGCCCGGCACCGAGGAGCCGATCACCGATCCGGACCAGGCGCTCACCGTTGCGCATGAGATCGGCTTTCCGCTCATCATCAAGGCCGCGTTCGGCGGTGGCGGACGCGGCATGCGGGTGGTGGAGAAACCGTCGCAGCTCGCCGGACTGTTAGCCGAGGCGCAGAACGAGGCACTGAATGCGTTCGGGAACTCCGCGGTTTTCCTGGAGCGCTATATTTCCCGCGCCAAGCACATCGAAGTGCAGATCCTCGGCGACCAGCACGGCAACGTCGTCCATCTTTACGAACGCGACTGCTCCGTGCAGCGCCGCTATCAGAAAGTCGTGGAGGTCGCGCCCGCGATGCACCTCGATCCGAAGGTCCGCAAGGAGCTCTGCGATGCGGCGGTCGCGCTGGCGAAGGGTATCGGCTACAACAACGCTGGCACTGTTGAGTTCCTTTACGACATGGATCAGAACGACTGGTTTTTCATCGAGATGAACCCGCGGATCCAGGTGGAGCACACGGTGACCGAGTGCGTGACAGGCATCGATCTCGTACGCTCGCAGATCCTCGTCGCCGCCGGGCACACGCTTTTCAGCGAAGAAATCGCCATTCCGGCGCAGGAGGACATGCCGTGCATCGGTTTTGCCATCCAGTGCCGCGTGACGACTGAGGATCCTGAGAAGAATTTCTCTCCCGACTACGGCCGCATCCTCAACTACCGCTCGGCCGCCGGTTTCGGCATCCGTCTGGACGCTGCTTCGGGCGATGCGGGATCAGTGGTGACGCCGTATTACGACTCGATGCTGGTGAAGATCACCGCGATGGGCCGTGATTTTCCGATGGCCTGCCAACGGATGGACCGGGCGTTGCGCGAGTTCCGCATCCGCGGGGTGAAGACGAACATTCCTTTCCTCGAAAACGTCATCGCGGACGAGACGTTCCGCAGCGGTCAGGCGCATACGAAGCTGATCGACACGAAAACCGAGCTTTTCCAGTTCAAGCGCCGCCGTGACCGGGCGACCCGCACGCTTTCCTATCTATCCGACATCACGATCAATGGCAACGCCACCGCGAAAGGCTGGAAACCGGCCGCCGCGATGCCCAAGGCGATCGTGCCGGACTCGCTGCTCATCGAACACCACGCCGAGGTTCCGAAGGGTAGTCGCGATCTGCTGTTGGAGCTCGGGCCGGAGAAATTCGCGCAGTGGATTCTCAACGAGAAGCGGCTGCTGATTACCGACACCACGCTCCGCGACGCCCATCAGTCGCTGATCGCCACACGCATGCGCACCTTCGACATGCTGCGCGTCGCCGAGGCGATTTCCCATCGCATCCCGAGCCTATTCTCGCTGGAAATGTGGGGCGGTGCGACGTTCGACACAGCGATGCGTTTCCTCAGCGAGTGCCCGTGGGAACGACTCCGCCGCCTGCGCGAAAAGGTACCGAACATTTGTTTCCAAATGCTCTTCCGCGGCTCGAACGCGGTGGGTTACTCGAACTATCCGGACAACGTCGTCGCCGGCTTCGTCAAGCACGCTGCGGACTCGGGCATGGATATATTCCGGATCTTCGACTCGCTCAACTACCTGCCGAACATGCAGGTACCGATGGATGCCGCGCGTGAACACGGCAAGGTGCTTTGCGAAGCGGCGATCTGTTATACGGGCGACATCACGAACGCAAAACGCGACAAGTATTCGCTGAAATACTACGTCGCGAAAGCAAAGGAAGTCGAACGCATGGGCGCGCACATCCTGGCGATCAAGGACATGGCCGGCCTTTGCAAACCGCACGCCGCTTTCAAACTGGTCACCGCGCTGAAGGAGGAGATCGGGATTCCGATCCACTTCCACACCCACGACACTTCCGGCCTGAACGCCGCGTCCGCCATTGCAGCGTCCAAGGCGGGAGTGGATATCGTGGACCTCGCCATTGCGTCAATGTCGGGCTCCACCTCGCAGCCGAACCTCAACTCCGTCTGCGCCGCACTGGCCAGCACCGAGCGTGACCCGGGACTCGACTTCGATTCGCTCAACGAGTTTTCCGACTACTGGGAACAAGTGCTCGAATTCTATCAGCCGTTCAATTCCGCCCCGCGCGCGGGCACGGCGGAGGTTTACGAACACGAGATGCCCGGCGGCCAATACACCAATCTCCGCGAACAGGCGAACTCGATGGGCCTCGGCCAGCGCTGGCGCGAGATCGCCCGCACCTATGCCGAGGTGAACCAGCTTTTCGGCGACATCGTGAAGGTCACACCTTCGTCGAAAGTCGTCGGCGACATGTGCATGTTCCTCGTCACCCGCGGCATCAAGGCGGCGGACGTGACGAAGATCAAACCAGGCTCGATCGATTTCCCCGAAAGCGTGATCGACATGCTTGCGGGCGGCCTCGGCCAACCCGACGGCGGCTGGCCGGCGGACGTGCAGCGTGTCGTGTTAGGAACCAGGAAGCCGACCACCAAACGCCCCGGCGAACTCGCAGAGCCGATCGATCTCGATGCGACCCGCGCCGAACTTTCGAAAAAACTCGGACGCCCCGCCAGCGAGGACGATCTGTATTCGCATCTGATGTACCCGCAGGTTTTCGCGGATTTCTGCACCTTCCGCGCGAAATACGACGACCTCAGCGGCCTGCCGACTCCGGCGTTTTTCTACGGCCTCCATATCGGCGAGGAAATCGAGATCGAGATCGACACCGGCAAGACACTCATCATCAAACTGATTTCCATCGGTGAGGCGGACTCCAACGGACGTCGTGCGCTTTTCTACGAACTCAACGGCATGCCGCGTGAGTCCATGGTGATGGACCATTCACTCAAATCCGTCTCGAAAGCGTCCCGCGTGAAGGGCGATCCGGCCGATCCCACGCAGTCCTGCGCGCCGATGCCCGGCATGGTCACCGAGGTCGCCGTTTCCATCGGCCAGACGGTGAAAGCCGGCGACAAGCTGGTCATCCTCGAAGCCATGAAGATGCTCACGACTGTCAGCGCAAGCGCGGATGGCGTCGTGGCCGAAGTCTTGGTGAAAAAGGGCGACCAGGTGGACAGTGACGATCTGCTGGCGAAACTGACGGTCGAATAAGGCTCCGGAATGCCGGCGGGCAGGTCATTTTCCGGATTTCCAGGTCCGGATGATGCTGCCCGGATGTGAAAAATCGCTGTTTTCACCCGACATCCGCCCTTTACCAAAAGGCGTTGCGGGTTAATTTCCCAGCGTTTCCGCCCTCACCCATGATCCGCAAATTCCCGCCACATTCCCGTTTCCGTCGATTTACCAAGCATTCCTCCTGGGTGCTGGCGGCCGGTCTATTTACTGCCTGCTCGACCACTCCTCCGGGAGGCGGCGACGTGGCGGTTGGGAAAAAAGGTCCTATCAGCCACTCCACGCCGGTTCCTGATTCGCTGGCGGATCCTTTCGAGCCAATGAACCGCGGGATGTGGGCGGTGAACAAAGGACTGCTCGTCGGAGTGATCGAGCCCACCGGCCGGGTCTATCGCACCGTGGTGCCCAAGCCCGTCCGCGGCTCCATCACCGATTTCACACGAAACATCACCTACCCTGGGCGCGTCTTCAACAACGCGCTGCAAGGCCGCTGGTCCGGGGCCGGCGACGAGACCAAGCGCTTCATCTGCAACACCACCGTCGGCATCGGCGGGATTTTCGACGTGGCCAGCAAATGGAACATCCCGAAGTCCGACGCCGATTTCAGCCAGACCTTCGGCAAATGGGGATGGAAGCCCAACTCCTTCGTGGTCCTGCCGTTTTTCGGACCCAGCGACGACCGCCATGCCATCGGTCTCGGCGCTGACGAGCTCGCCGCGCCTTGGAACTATCAGGCTCCCTACACTTACGCGTCCTACGGCTCCGCCTACAACGAGATCACCGGCGTTTCGGAAGAAGCTCTCCGCCTCACCCGCACCGAGACGGATTCGTATGCGCTGGTCAAATACGCGTGGACCTATGCCACCAAGGACCAGAAGCCTGATTGGACGCTCAGAGGTCCCGTCGATGTCCCCACCATGCAGACCCTCGGCGCGGTGCGGATCACCTATCAGGATCCGGATTTCCTCGGCCAGGGTAGGGAAATCAGCGTCCGCATCCCGTCCACGGGCCGCAATCTGAAATTCAACTACTGGCTGCAAAAGGAAACCGCACCGCTGGTTTACATTTCGCCCGGACTCAGCTCGCACCGGCTTTCCCTGACTACACTCTCGCTTGCGGAGCACCTCTATCACAACGGCTTCTCCGTCGTCACCACCACCAGCGTGTTCCATCCCGAGTTCATGGAAAACGCCTCGTCCGCCGCGCTTCCCGTTTATGCGCCGGTGGACAGCAACGATCTGCTCGTCGCAATGACCGAGGCCGACCACGCGCTGGCGGCGAAGTATCCCGGAAAATTCGGCAAGCGCGCGCTCGTCGGCTGCTCGATGGGCGGCTTCATCACGCTGCGCCTCGCCGCCTACGAAAGCCGCACGAGTCCGGACCTGCTCCATTTCGACCGCTACGTCGCCATCGACTCGCCGGTGGACGTGATCCACGGTGCCCACCTGGTCGACGACTATCAGAACGCACCGATGGACTGGCCCGCGTCGCAGCGCCAGGGACTCGTGAACAACACGCTTCACAAGGCAGCCGCGATCGGGGCACTGGACTCCACCGCCAGCGAGGTGCCGCCGTTCGATGCAATCGAGTCCAAGTATCTGCTAGGACTCACCTTCCGCATCACCCTGCGCGACATCGTCTTCAGCAGCCAGATGCGGAACAACATGGGCAAGCTGCGGACGCCGCTGTCGAAATGGCGCAGGGAACCCGTGTATGACGAGATCATGAATATTTCCTACAAGGACTACTTCTTCAACTACGCCGCTCCCTACTACAAACAACGGGGCGTCAGTATGGAACAAATCCTACGTGAAGGAAATCTGCGCTCGCACGAATCCCTGCTGCGCCGCCAGCCGAAGATCCGCCTGCTTGTGAACAAAAACGACTTCCTTCTCCCCGCAAAGGATCTCTCCTGGCTGAAGTCCACCTTCCGCCCGTCCCAGCTCACCGTCTTCCCTGACGGCGGCCATCTCGGAAATCTGGCGGCCCCGCCGGTACAGAAGGCGGTCGTCAGCGCGCTCGGCGGATTGAACTGAGCGTCCACCGGCGGCACCTTCGTTAGAAACTATCCAGGGCCTGGTTTTCAAGCTCTGGCGGGAGGTTTGGTGTAACAGGTTTGTTCCGTCCATGCTCCGCTTTTTTCATACGTTCGCCGGTAACGATCCTGTTACGCTACTCCCGCCGGCAGGGCACCTGCCGGTTGGCAATGCAGCACGCGCTGTGATAAACCGACTCCCGCACATGCAAATCCTTGTCATCGAAGACGAACAACGGCTCGCCCGCCACATCTGCAGCGCCTTGTACCGCAGCGGTCACGAGGTCAGCGCAGAGCACGACGGGGTGGATGCGCTTGCTTCTGTTTTGAAAAACCAACCGGATCTCATCGTGCTCGATCTGAACCTGCCATCGATGAACGGAATGGAAATCCTCGAGCGCATGCAGGAGGCGAAGTGCAAGTCCCGGGTGATCATCCTGACCGCGAGCGGCGACATCGACGACCGCGTCAAGGGCCTCACCGCCGGTGCCGATGACTATCTGGCGAAACCTTTTTCAATGGATGAACTCATCGCCCGCGTCGAAGCCCTCGGCCGCAGGGGTGTCGCTCCGGTCGCCGCCAACCTGCTGAAGGTCGCCGATCTCACCATGGACTTGCTCAGGCACAAGGTCATCCGCAACGGCAAAAGCATCGCTCTCTCGCCGCGTGAGTTCGAACTGCTCCAACTGCTGATGAATGAGCCCGGACGCGTTTTCACCCGTAGTGAGATTTCCGACCGGGTCTGGCAGCGTGAGCACGAATATGACACCCGGACCGTGGAGATTTTCATCACCCGGCTGAGGAAAAAGGTGGACGCCGGATTCGAAGTGCCTCTGATACACACGTTGCGGGCGGTCGGCTACACCATCAAACCCGGCATCCAGGCCACGGCATGAAAACGCTCTCCATCCTCCTCCTTGCGGCCGCGGTGGCGCGTGCGGAAACCGTCATCGAGGGCCACGTCCAGCTTCCGAAAACCAAAACCGCGCCGGTGATGACGAAGCGTTATGAAATCATCACCAAGGGCGGCGTCCTTTCCACCAATCCGCCGGTTGCCATCGTCTATCTGGAAGGTACGTTCCCGGCTCCCGCCTCGCTGCCCACCCAGCAGGTCATTCAGAAGGACTTCATTTTCCAGCCATCCCTGCTCGCCGTCCGGACCGGTACCAAGGTCGAGTTCCCCAATCAGGACGACACCTATCACAATGTGTTCTCCTTCTCCCCGGCGAAGCGATTCGACCTCGGCCGCCACCGCCCCGAGGACAAACCGCTGCCATCACAGGTCTTCGACAAAGCGGGTATGATCACCCTGCGCTGCGACATCCACGAGCACATGCGCGGAATCATCCTGGTGCTGGACACGCCGCACTTCGTGGTAAGCGGACAGGACGGAAATTTCAAACTCAGCGGACTGCCCGCCGGAAACTACAAGCTCAAGGCATGGATCGACAGCCGCACGACTCTTGAGAAACCCGTCACGATCACTAACGGCGGCAGGCTCAAGGTGGACTTCCCGTGAGCGCCCCGCCCGACATCACCGGCTTCCGGAAACGGCTGTTCATCAGGATGATGCTGGTGGTCTGCGGGGTGACCGCCCTCGCCCTGTGGGCGACCCAGCGGAATGTTTCAAGGGACGCCGGGCAGCGCCTGCGGCAGGCATTCCACGACGAAATCGCCTCGCTGCACCGCACCCGCGACGTCCGCCACGCGGCGCTGGTGGAACGATCGCGCTCGCTCGCCCGCAGGCCGCGGATCCACGCCGCGCTCGAGGACAACGCGCTCGACCTTCTCTATCCGAACGCGGAGGACGAGCTGCGTGACGTGATGGAAGCCGATCCGGACCACCCACTGCAGGCGAGATTCTATCGATTTCTCGATCCCGCTGGAAAGGTGATCCCTGCTCCCCCTGAAATCGACGCAGGAAAACTCAGCGAGGGTGAGGAAGCAAAACTCAGTCTCGCAAAAGTCCCGGATGTCCAACAGGACGGCTATCTCACGGGCGACGGTGGAGTGGACGAGATCATTGCCGCGCCGATCATTTCCACCGACACTCACGAAGTCATCGCCAGCATCGTGCTCGGCTTCAAACCCTTCGACCTGAACGGCCAGGATCCCTCGTTGAAATCCGGCATCTGGACCGATGGCCGCCTTTTCCTGCCAAATGCATCGGCGGAAGGAAACGCACAACTCGCGGCCGCGATCAGCAGCGCGCCGACGGATTCATTGTTCGAAGCGAGTATCGGCGGCCAGCCCCACCTCGTGATCAGCCAGTTGCTCAATCCCGGGTCGCTGTTTCCGCCCGCCTACGAGGTGTGCGTCTTTCCGATGGCGGAGGCCCTCGAACACCAGCGGAGCCTGCGCTGGCAGATCCTCGGCGCAGGCGCGCTGCTTTTGTTAGGAGCGGGGATCGCCAGCCATCTCATTTCACGCAGGCTCGCGGTTCCGGTGGAGCAACTCGCCGAGAGTTCGGCGCGCAGCGAGGTCCAGCGTGAAGTGGCGGAGGCGGCGCTCGCGCAGACCAGCGTGGAACTGCATCGCTCGATGAGATTTTCCGCCGACACCTCCCATCAGTTGAAAACCCCGATCACCGTGCTGCGGGCCGGCCTTGAGGAAATCCGCCGCGCGCCGTGTGTGACCGAGGAAATCCGCGAGGAGATCAGCGACCTCATCGGCCAGACCACCAAGATCTCCAGCATGATCAACGACCTGCTCCTTCTCTCGCGCCTCGACGCGGGCCGGCTGGAGCTGCAGATGACCGACATCGACCTCACCCGTTTCATCGACGCCCTGGCGGACGATCTGAGCGTGGTGCCCGGAGCATCCGACTTCAACATCGTGGTGGATGTGCCGCAGAACCTCCATGTTCTCGGCGAAAAGCGCTACCTGTCCATGATTCTCCAGAATCTGTTGGAAAACGCGTGGAAATACAACGTGGCGCACGGCATCATCTCGATCAGCGCCCGGACTGATGACGGCAGGCTGTTGCTGCGCGTCGGCAATTCCGGCCGGGGCATACCCCAAGATGCGCAGAAGCACGTTTTCGAACGCTTCCACCGGGCGGCGGTGGGAGAGAACATTCCCGGCCACGGTCTGGGCCTGAACATCGCCCGCGAACTCGCCCTGCTCCACGGCGGCGACCTGCGGCTGGTGGTTTCCGAAAACTCGTGGACCGAATTTGAGGTTTCCTTCCGGCTGGCTCGGCCTATTCCTTCCGCATGAACTGTCGCCGCTCCATTTGCGCCGCCTTGCTCGCGTTGACCGCGGTCAGCGCCCGGGGCGACGATTTCATGGACCGCTTGGACGAGGCGCTCACGTTTTCCAGCGAGGACGGACAATACCGTGCGAGGATCAGCGGCCTGCTCGATCTGGAATACTATCAGCTCACAGGTAATGCTCCCGGTTTGATCTACACAGACGACAACCATCTCTTCAATTCGCGGCTCAGCTTGTTTCTGGATTCGCAGTTAGGTCCGGCATTCTACTTCTTTTCGCAGGCACGGCTGGACCAGGGATTCGACCCCAGCGACGCTCCCCTCGAAACCCGTCTTGAGGAATACGCGGTGCGCTGGACGCCGTGGGAGGACGGACGTTTCAATCTGCAGGTCGGGCGCTTCGCCACCGTGGTGGGAAACCAGGTGGAACGCCACGGGTCATGGGAGAATCCATTCATCAACGCACCGTTGATCTATGAAAATGTGACGCGCATCTACGATGCCTACGCACCGCAATATCCTTCGGACTTCGCCGGAAGTGTGGCGGGCGCGAAGTATGAATACAATCCGGTGATCTGGGGCCCGTCATATGCCACCGGTCTATCGGTTTCAGGAAAACTCGGCCAGTTCGGCTACGCTGCGGAAATCAAGAACGCGAGCCTCTCGTCGCGGCCCGAATCGTGGGACGCGACCGACGGCGGCTTCAGCAATCCCACGCTGAGCACGCGCATTTCGTGGCGACCCGACATGGCCTGGGAGTTCGGGTTTTCCGCAAGCGAGGGTGCCTACCTCACCGACGAAGCGCGTGGCAGTCTGCCAGACGGGACCGGGCTGAGCGATTTCAAGCAGCAGGTGCTGGGGCAGGACGCCGCTTTTTCCTGGGGCCACTGGCAGATCTGGGCGGAGGTGTATGAGGCCCGTTTCGACGTGCCTAACGTGGGAAATGCGGACACGCTGGGGTACTACATCGAGGCGAAATACAAGTTCACGCCCGGTCTCGCCGGCGCACTGCGTTGGAACCAGCAGCTCTTCGACGACGTTCCGGACGGCAAAGGCGGCGAGGAACCATGGGGGCACGACATATCCCGCATCGACGCCGCTGTGACCTACCGTTTCACCCCGGAAATGCAGGTAAAACTCCAATACAGCCTCCAGCACGAGGACCACGCGGAGGACGATATTTCCCAGCTCGCCGCCGGTCAAGTCACGGTGCGGTTCTGACGGCAAGCGCCGATTCCGAGCCTTTTACGATAAAATCGCTACCACGTCTTGGGACTTCCAAAATCCGCATCCCTGCGTACGCTGCCGCCATCGATGACGAAATTCGCCCTGTTTTTCAGCTTTCTGACCAGCGCCTGCCTGTGGGCGCAGGACACGCCTGTGCCCGTTCCAACCGAACCCGTAGCGCCCCCGGCGGAGACGCCCGAGGTGCCGGATGACGGCGTGCGCGTTTCGGTCATCGGCTATCACGATTTGTCCGAAACCGCGCCACAAACAGCGATGCGTGCCCGGACCTCGAAGTTCCGCCTGCAGATGGAGGCTATCAAGCAGCTCGGCATCACCGTTATCACCATGGATGATTTCACCGCTTGGAAAAAGGGCACCAAGCTGCTTCCGGAAAAATCCATCCTGCTCACCTTCGACGACGGTTGGAAATCCGTTTACACCGACGCCTATCCCATTCTCAAGGAGTTCGGTTTTCCCTTCACCATCTTCCTCTACAAGGACTACGTGGACGGCGGCGGCAAGGCGCTCACCACCCCCATGATCCAGGAAATGCTCGCGAATGGAGCCACCATCGGCTGCCACTCTGCCAGCCATCCCTATCCGATCGTAGTGAAGAGTTTCAAAAAAAAGGGCCCTGATATCTACGATGCCTTTTTGCGGAAGGAAATGGGTGAGTCGAAAAT
Organism: Luteolibacter sp.; assembly: GCA_039915545.1. Taxonomy (GTDB): domain Bacteria; phylum Verrucomicrobiota; class Verrucomicrobiia; order Verrucomicrobiales; family Akkermansiaceae; genus Luteolibacter. The sequence continues at coordinate 9,164 of JBDSNC010000089.1, read as the reverse complement.
TTTTCTGGAATCCAAATTCTCTGTGAAGGTCGGCTCCTACGCCTATCCCGGCGGCTTCTATACCGAGGAAATGAAGAAACTCGGCGACGAGCTCGGCTACAATTTCATGTTCACCGTTATTTCCGGCAAAGTGAGGAAATCGCTGCCGGATGAAACACTCCCGCGTTACATCGTCCTCGGAAATGACGACAGAGCCTTCGTGATGGCCACCACTTTCCGGGACGGCCTGAGCATTCCCGGCGCGGCTGGTGGAGCCGCCTCTGCCGCGCCGCAGACCACTCCTTTCCCCGTCTTGCCCGAGCCCGGTGTGATCATCAATTCCCGGCTTCCGGAAATTTCCGCGGATCTATCAAAAGTCCCCGGCCTCGATCCTAAATCACTCGTGATGAAAGTGGCCGGCTTCGGCGAGGTTCCCGCGAGTTTTGTCCCGGAAACCGGAAAATTCTCATGGCAGGTGAACCGCCGCCTGCGCCTGCCGACCTGCCAGGTTTCCATCGCCTGGAAGGACACCGCCGGAAAAGCTCCGGAACTTCCGCTCCGCTGGTCATTCCAAATCGATCTCGACTCCGCCTATCTCCCCGACGGCGACTGATAACAACTCATCTCTCAAAACCATGTTCTCCTCACTCTCAGACAGCCTCGACAAGACCTTCCGCAACCTCCGTGGTGTCGGCCGCATTTCGGAAAAAAACATCGCGGACGCACTCCGTGACATCCGCATCGCCCTGCTTGAGGCGGATGTCGAGTTCGGCGTCGCCAAGGATTTCATCGCCAAGGTGAAGGAAAAAGCTCTCGGCGAGGACGTGCTCAAGTCGATCAAACCCGGCGAGCAGATCGTCAAGATCTTCCACGACGAACTCGAAGCCCTGCTAGGCGGCGACCAGTCTCCGCTCGATCTCAATCCGCCCGCCCGCATCCTCATCTGCGGACTCAACGGCGCGGGCAAGACCACCACTGCCGCCAAGCTCGCAAACCGCCTGAAAAAGGAAGGCCGCCGCCCGCTGCTCATCGCCTGCGACCTCTACCGCCCCGCCGCCATCGACCAGTTGGCCCTGCTCGCGAAACAGATCGACGTCCCTTGTTACACGCCCGAAGCCACCGAGACCGATGTCGTCAAGGTCGCCAAGGACGCCCTTGTCTGGGCGGAAAAGCAGCAGGGCACCGTCCTTATTTTCGACACCGCCGGTCGTCAGGAAATCGACGAGAAGCTCGTCGCCGAACTCAAGCGTCTGCACGCCTTCGTCAACCCGAAGGAAACCTTGTTAGTCGCTGACTCCGCCACCGGCCAGCAGGCCGTCTCGGTTGCCCAACACTTCGACGAAGCCGTCGGTATCACCGGCATCATCCTCACCAAGCTCGACGGCGACGCTCGCGGCGGCGCGGCCCTCTCGATGCGCACCGTCACCGGCAAGCCGATCAAATACGCGGGTGAAGGTGAGAAACTCGACCAGCTTTTCGAATTCCACCCCAGCCGCATGGCCGACCGCATCCTCGGCATGGGCGACATCGTCGGCATGGTCGAGCAGGTCGCCGACAAGGTCAACGAAGCCGACGCCATGCGCTCGATGAAGCGCATGCAGGAAGGCAAATTCGATTTCACCGACTTCCTCGATCAGATGAAAATGATCCAGAACCTCGGCCCGCTCGAAGGGCTGCTAGGACTGATGCCCGGATTCAGCAAGATCAAGAAACAGCTCCCTGCCGGTGCCTTCGACACGAAAAAGATCAAACGCACCGAAGCCATCGTGCTCTCGATGACCATGCAGGAACGCACCCGCCCGGAGATCATCAAAGGCTCCCGCCGCCAGCGCATCGCCGCCGGTTCCGGCACCACCATCATGGAGGTGAACCAGCTCATCAAACAGTTCGGCGAGATGCGCAAGATGATGAAGTCCCCCACCAAGATGGGCAACATGATGAAACAAATGGGCGGTGCCGGCGGCATGAAGGACATGATGAAAGGCCTCGGCGGCGGCAAATTCCCGTTCTGACGGACCGCGAAATTCATTTCGCCAGTACCATGAAAAAGCCCATCGCCAGCAAGAACACCAAGTCGCCGGCAGTGCCGGGCGGCTACACCGTCCTCATCGGCAACATCGGCGAGCTATTGGAAACCGCCCGCCGCACCTCCGCCCGCGCCGTGAACGCGGTGATGACGGCCACGTATTGGGAGGTCGGCCGCCGGATCGTGGAGTTCGAGCAGGGTGAATATGGCGATGCCGTTGTTGATCGCCTTGCTAAAGATCTCGCCGCGCGGTTGGGTCGAGGGTTCAGCCGCCGAAACGTGTTTTTGATGCGAGCGTTTTACGCAGCCTATCCTTACCCACTGCTCAAAAACGAAACAGGAAAGATTGTGCAGACACTGTCTGCACAATTGCCAATAAATCACTTGGACGACTCACACCAAATTGCCGGGCCATCATCCGGGATCTCGAATCCCATTGACTTCCGCGACCTCGCCCGCGCTTTCCCCCTCCCCTGGTCTCATTACGTCCAGCTCGTCTCAAACTCCCGCTCCCCGGAAGCCCTCGAATTCTACCACACCGAAGCCCTCCGCGGCGGATGGTCCGTCCGCCAGCTCAAGCGCCAGATCGACACCCAGTTTTACGAGCGCACCGCCCTTTCCACCAACAAAGTGGCAATGCTGAAAAAGGGTGGAATCCCCAAAGCAGAAGACACGGTCACCGCCGACGAGGAAGTCAAAGACCCGCTGGTTCTGGAGTTCCTAGGACTGAAAGACGAATACTCCGAATCCGAGCTGGAGGAGGGATTGATCAAACACCTCGAACAATTCCTATTGGAACTCGGCAACGATTTCACCTTCGTTGCCCGCCAGCGCAGGCTGCGGATCGATGACGAATGGTTCCGCGTTGATCTGCTTTTCTTCCATCGCCGCCTGCGTTGTCTGGTCATCCTCGATCTGAAGCTCGGACGCTTCACCCACGCCGATGCCGGGCAAATGCACGTCTATCTGAACTATGCCCGCGAGCATTGGTCGCTGCCGGATGAGAACCCGCCGGTCGGCATCATCCTCTGCGCGGGAAAGGGCGACGCGATCGTCCGATACGCCACCGACAATCTGCCCACCAAGGTGCTCGTCCGCGAGTATCTCACCGCCTTGCCAGACGAAAAATCACTCGCCGCGGAGATCACCACCGCCCGCCGGAATCTTGAAGCGCGGAAATCATGACTTCCGACTTACGCCAGCCCATCTACATCTGCGGTCCCACGGCTTCGGGAAAAAGCAGCCTCGCCCTCGAAATGGCGCGGGAACACGACGGAGAGATCGTCAATGCGGATGCATTCCAACTCTATCGGGGCCTCGAAATCGTCAGCGCCGCGCCATCGGCGGACGAGCAGGCGTTGGTTCCCCACCATCTCTACGGAGTGCTCGATCCCACGGTGTCCGCCGACGCGCAGCTCTACGTGAAGCTCGCGAAGCCCGTCATCGCGGAAATTCAATCGCGAGGAAAAACGCCCATCATCACCGGCGGCTCCGGACTCTATCTGAAATTTATGACTCACGGCGCGGCTCCGCTTCCGACGGGAGACGCGGTTCTCCGTGCGGAGATGGATTCGCAATCACTCGAAGAACTCGTCGCGAAACTCCAACAGTTGGATCCAGTCGAGGCATCGCGCACCGCCCTTCAGAACCGCCGTTTCGTCTCGCGTGCTTTGGAAATCTGCATCCTTAGCGGGCAAAAGGCCTCCGACCTGCGCGATGGATGGGAAAAACAGACCGCCGGAATTTCCTCAAAACTGCGCGGTATTGTCATCCATCGCACCCGTGAAGACCTCCACGCCCGCATCGCCCTGCGGACGAAGGCGATGCTCGACGGCGGCGCGCTTGAAGAAGTCGCCGCGATGAGTGCGATTTCCTCCAACTGCGAGAAAGCCATCGGCTTCCGCGAGATCCGCTCGCTTCTCAATGGTGAGATCGACCGCGCCACCTGCGAGGAACTCATCAACGCCGCCACCCGCCAGTATGCGAAGCGCCAGGAAACCTGGTTCCGCCGCGAGAAATGGCTGGTGCCCAAGGTAGTCCAGGACTTCAGTCCGCTCTGAATCTTCCGAAGAACGAACTGAAGCTCTCCACTACTTTTGAAATCAACCACCGGTGGCACTGCCGAGGTATTCCCAAAGCGCTTTCTGGACGTTTTGAAATCCTCTCGCTTGCGGCACGGCATACATCGGCGTCCACGGCAGCGGAGATGATAGAAAATCGGCGGGAACGGGGATCATGGCGACGCCTTCCTTCCGGCAGAGTTTCTCCACGCGGCGGAGATGCCAGGCGGAAGTGCAGATGCCGACGCGTTTCCATGACTTCGCGGCGATAAGCTCCTTGTAGGCGCGGATCTCCTCGGAGGTGGTGCGGGGTTTTGATAGACGGGAAATCGCGGCGTCCGGAATGCCGAGCGCGATCCACAGGGTGGCGGTGTCGTCCGCGATGGAGCGGCTGCCACCGATGTCGGTGACGCTGAGGCCGCTGGCGACGAGGTGTTGGGTTTTTCCTGAGAGAAACAGTTTCGCGGGAACGATGAGGCGGTCGCCGGACGGGCCGAGCTGGGCGTCACCACCGGGTGTGGCGGACGATCCGCCGCCAAGCACGCAGATGACATCGAAGGGTTCCGCCGGATGATTCATCGCGGCGTAGGGTGATTCCAATTTCCCCAACAGCCAGCCGCCGAACCAGGCGTTTCCGGCGAGCGTGTAAGTGAAGAAGACCAGCGTGGTGATCCATCGTCCGCAACGGGACAATCCCGGCCACGCGGTGATCGCCATCAATCCGAGCCAGACGAGGCCGGACGGAAGGAGCAGAAATCCGATCACTTTTTTCGCGATCAGAAGTGAGGGAATCGAGCAAATCAGCAAGCCCGCGCAAACGGCGGCAGGCAGGAGCAGCGGAGCAAACGCGCGAGTGCGGGACGAACGGATCACCGGGCAGTGCATGACGTTTTCCCACCGCGAAGTCCAGCCGCATGGGCACCCGCAGGGTCAAGTTACTCTTGCTGCCCCCGCCCCCCGGCTTTAAGACTCCCCGGTCGTGCCCGCCATCAAGTCCTTCGCCCGCCTGCTCGCCTGCCTGGCCATCCTGCTGCCAGCCGTGTCTTTCGCCGCAGCGGACTCACACGACAAGGCTGCCTATCCAAAATTGGCGGACGGCAGCGCCCAATACGCCGCGTTTCCGAAACCACTCGAAACCTATCCGCCGGCGGAAGGCGGCATTGTCGAAACGCTGAAGGCCCGCGCACAGGCGGACCCGTTCAACGTCGCGGCTTCGGTGATTTTCCTGCTGGCGATCCTCCACACGTTCGCCGCCAGTTCGTTCACAAAACTCTCACACAAGCTGGAGGACGAGCATGAGGAGGAGTTGAAACGCCGCGGGGTGCGCGACCACCTGCATCCGGACGGAGTGGCGGAGGTTTCGTTCAAGGCCACGCTTTTCCACTACCTCGGTGAGGTAGAGGCGGTGTTCGGCATGTGGGTGATCGCCCTGGCAGGTGCGGCGGTTTACTATCACTCGTGGCATGATTTCATTCTCTACATCGCGAAGGACCGGGTGTTCACGGAACCGCTTTTCGTGTTCGTGATCATGGCGATCGCCGCCAGCCGGCCGGTGCTGAGAGTTTCGGAAAATCTGATGTCGAAGGCGGCCGCCCTGGGCAAAGGCACGCCCGCGGCGTGGTGGTTGAGCGTGCTGATCATCGCCCCGGTGCTCGGCTCGTTCATCACGGAACCTGCGGCGATGACAATCGGCGCGCTGATCCTGGCGAAGCGTTTCTATCGGTTCAATCCACCGCCGGCGCTGGCTTACGGCACGCTCGGATTATTGTTCGTAAACATCTCGGTGGGTGGCACGCTCACGCATTTCGCCGCGCCGCCGGTGCTGATGGTGGCGACGAAATGGGGTTGGGACACGCTGTTCATGCTGGAGCACTTCGGATGGAAGGCGATCATCGGCATCCTGATTTCCTGCGGACTGTATTTCCTGTTTTTCCGCAAGGCTCTTTTCAAGATCTCGGACATCGCGGATGGCAATGAGGACGGCATCGTCGAGGCACCCGCATGGAACGAGCGGGAGACTTCGATTCCCACGTGGGTGACATTGGTCCATCTCGCGTTCCTCGGGTGGACGGTTTACACGGCGCACTATCCGGTGCTGTTCATCGGCGGCTTCCTGTTTTTCATGGCATTTTCGAATGCCACCGGTCACCACCAGAACCGGATCTCGCTGAAAAGCCCGCTGCTGGTCGGCTTTTTCCTCGCAGGTCTGGTCGTCCACGGCGGCTGCCAGGCGTGGTGGATCGCGCCGGTGATCATGGCGCTGCCGAACCAAGCGCTGATGTTCGGATCGACGATCCTAACGGCTTTCAACGACAACGCCGCGATCACCTATCTGGCCTCGCAGGTCGAAGGTCTCTCCCTCGCCGCTAAACACGCTGTGGTCGCCGGGGCAGTGACCGGCGGCGGCCTGACTGTGATCGCCAACGCGCCGAATCCCGCAGGCCAGAGCATTCTCTCGCGCTACTTCAAGGACGGCATCTCTCCACTCGGACTTCTGCTGGGAGCGCTGGTCCCGACGATCGTTGTTTACGCCTGTTTCATCATCCTTCCCAACGGTACGGCGGAGGAACACCCGTCGGCACCTCCCACCATCGAACAAACCATTCCCCAGCACTGACCCATGTTTACCGGACTCGTCGAAGCAATCGGAACCGTTCTCTCGCTGGAATCCAAAGGCGAACAGGCGCGGCTCACCCTCGATCTCCCGTTCGCCAGCGAACTCGCCCTCGGTGATTCCGTGGCGATCAACGGCTGCTGCCTCACGGTTGCCGAACTCGCCAGCAGCGGAACCTCGTTCGACTTGTTAGCCCAGACGCTGAAGGTGACCTCGCTCGGCGCGCTGGCCGCCGGATCGATCGTGAATCTCGAACGCGCGATGATGGTGGGCGAGCGCTTCGGCGGACATTTCGTGCAGGGCCATGTGGACAGCACGGGAATCGTCACGCGGCTGGAGGAAAGCGGCCAGGATCACATCGTCGGAGTTTCGCTACCTCCGGAAATCCACCGGCTGTGCATCGACAAGGGTTCACTCACGCTCGACGGGATTTCCCTAACTATCGCCGAGCTGACGGCGGACGGCGCGGTTTTCTGGATCACACCACACACATGGGAGAATACGCATCTGAAAGCGGCGAAGGTCGGGCAGGCGATGAATCTGGAGGTGGACATGCTGGCGAAGTATGTGGATAAGCTGCTCACCGTCAGGGGAATCCAATGAATGGCGCGCGGAGTGTCGAGTTTTTACCCGCACTTTTCAGCGTGACTTACTACCTGCCAATCCTTGGGTATGCTCGTTTCGAGCATCGCCGAAATGTAGAAACTGGTTGCAATTTTAGCCAGCACCCCCAATATACAGATCGTATGACAACCTCCCTTTTGTCACCCAAATACCAAGTCGTCATCCCCAAGGAAATCCGGCGTGCGCTGGATCTCAAACCGGGCCAGAAGCTCAGCGTCATTGAGAAGGATGGCCACATCGAGCTCCGTCCCATCCTTACCCCGGAACAGCTCGTCGGGTTTCTGAAAGGCGAAACACCGCTTGAATTCGAGCGCGAGTCGGATCGCGAATTCTGAGCAAGCCTGGCCTTTCCCGCACCATGAAGCTCGATCTTCTCGATTCCAGCGGCTGGCTCGAATGCCTCGACGCCGGACCCAACACCGTCCACTTCAGCCCCATTCTGCTCAAGCTCCCCACCCTGCTCATTCCGAGCATCGTCATCACGGAAGTCCGCATGGTGGCTCTCAAACAACGGACTTTGGAAAAGGCCGACGAAGTCACCCAGGCCATGCGCTCCGGCATCGTCGTCTCCATCGATGAAGACATCGCCATCTCCGCCGCCGATCTCTTCATCCGCCACAAGCTCCCCCTCGCCGATTCCCTGACCTACGCCGTCGCCCTCGCCCACAAGGCCACCCTCTGGACCCAGGACCGACACTTCGAAGGACTGCCGCAGGTCAAATACTTCCCTAAAATCAAAGTGTGATTTCGCCCTGCCTTCTCACCATCTACTTTTACCGGTTACCCTGTCAGATCCGCCGGCGATGAAATTGCAGAAACTTTTGAAGGCGATGACCTAACTTCTTCCGGCCGTTGGGTCCCAGCTTCGGTATAAGCGTCGATATTCAAAACCGAGTCGCCACCCATTATTTGACCACGAATCCAGTGCGCACTACTTTAGTGTCATGAAAAACATCACGTTAAGCGCTGATGATCATCTCATCGAACTAGCCCGTAACGAGGCCCGGGCGAGGAAAACCACGCTCAACGCACTTTTTCGAGAGTGGCTGGAGGAAATTTCACGAAGCTGCGAAAAACGCAAGAAGGCAGAGGAGGTCATCCAACGCATGTCCCAATACGATTCAGGAGGTCCTTTCACACGTGGACAAATGCATGAGCGTTTCTAAAATTTTCCTATCAGCAATCGCCACTTTGTCGATTTCCGGCTGCGTCTCGTTATCAAACTCCGCACGTCAGGGTAGGGTTGACGCACAGGCCGACATCAGCCGAGGCCAACTGGCCATTGAATCGGCAGGCATGCCATTCCGATGGGATCCTAACTACAAACGTCTGCTCCGGCAGCGTTACGGGATTGAATTTCGTATCGTTGGTGGATGTATGATCACTGAAGAAGCCGCTGAGCACCTCAGGACTTACAACGAAGTCATGATGAGCGAGATCACCAGAAAATACGGATCTGATGTTCTGGAAAAGACGGAGGCCGAAGCAAAGAAGATGACTTCAATCCCATCGGATGGCTAAAACAGGCTCCAGTTACCGCTTGCGGTGGCGGGTGGGTTGGGGAGAATGGTGAAGAACCTGCTGCTCAGCTCATGACAAAATTCCGCCCGTGCATCGACCTTCATCAGGGGAAGGTCAAACAAATCGTCGGTGGCAGCCTGCGTGACGACGGGCCAGGGCCGACGGAGAATTTCGTATCCGAACATTCTTCGGGATGGTTTGCTGGGCGGTTTCGTGAGGATCAACTGACCGGCGGACACGTGATCAAGCTGGGACCTGGAAACGACGAGGCAGCGCGTGAAGCGCTCGTCGCATGGCCGGGTGGTTTGCAGATCGGCGGCGGAATCAACGAGGACAACGC
>JBDSNC010000278.1:0-13534 GCA_039915545.1 Luteolibacter sp. | reverse complement strand
TCCAACAACCGATAGGTTCGGGGCTATCGCCCAAACCTATCTTTGGGGTTCTGGATGGTCATCCTGCCGTTCTGGATGGCGGCGAGTTCGAGTATCAGATCCTGCGGAAGCTCGGTGGTGTTGCCGGCATAGGTGAACGAGCCGGTGGCACTCGTGAATTTGTAATCACCGTCCGCGCCCGCACCGAGGGCGGCGGGTGTGGTGAATGCGACCAACGAAGCGCACAATACGACCGGTAGGAAACGGACGAAACCCGTCTGACGGGCGGCGGCCGCGGTTCGCTGGGGGGAATGAAATGGCATCGGCGGATGCGAGGTGGTGTTCGTTTTCATAGCGGTCCAAAATAGGACATCCGGCGGGCGCATTGAAAGAAGATTCTCTCAAAGGCTGCCGTTGAAAACTGGAGGCTTTCTCCCCCTGTCTCTCTCCCGCAAACCCTTCCAAAGGCGAAAAATTTGAATACGTCCTTTCTGGAAAGAGCCCATGGTCCAAAAGAAGTGCTAGGAAACCTCCAGTTATCCCAACGCACCGCGAGGAGAGCTCAAAGAAATTCCCTATCGCTGAAAAGCCCGACGCCTAGCTTAATTCAAATCTGATCCCATTTGCGAAGTCCGGGTTTCTGCGGCGCAGGATCACGCATCGTGATTTCCGCAGGGCCGATCGGCCAATAGAAACTTCACGGAATTCGATTAAAGCTCCCCCGACGTTAGCTTGAAAAGGCACGTTTCCAATAAAAACCCAAATGAAACTCAAACACACCGTAATAATCCGTATTCCCCTCCTTGCCATCGCGGCGCTCGCCCTGTCGATCCCCGCGTCGCATGCCCAATCCGTCTATCAAGGCTCCTACACCACCAGCTGGCCAAACAATCCGTCCGAGTGGCCCGAAGTCACCGCTTTCGAAACGAAATCGGGCAAAGGTTTGTCGATCATCAATATTTTTCGGCTCTGGGGCGAAGAGGCGAATAATTCTTGGAGCAATGGCACAATGAACAAAATTCGGAATCATGGTTCGATCCCCATGGTCACGTGGCAACCGGAAAATGACGGTTCCGATCAATCCCAGTTTACCTTACAAAAAATCCTCGATGGCCAATATGATGAATATATCGATGGGTGGGCAACTGCAGCGAAAACTTGGGGCTACCCCTTCTTCCTCCGTTTCGCGCACGAGATGAATGCCCAGTGGTATCCTTGGTGCGAAGTGGGCTACGGCACCAACCAGGGAAACGGTAAATACGTGGAGATGTGGCGCTACGTCCACGACCGTTTCACCGCGCTCGGCGTGAAAAACGTCACCTGGGTCTGGTGCGTGAACAAGCATTACTCGGGTTCCATCACCCCGCTCAGCCGCTTCTATCCCGGTGACCAATACGTGGACTGGATCGCCATCGATGCATATAATCGCGGCACCACAGGGAGCTATAACTGGACAAGCTTTATTGATTTGATTGACCCGTCCAGCGGTGCCAGCACCTACGACGACACCGTGGCCGCCGCTCCTGGAAAGCCCGTGATGATCGCAGAAGCAGGTTGTAACGATGTAGGAGGGGACAAAGCTCTGTGGTTCCAGAACGCCCTCAAAACGCAGTTCAAGAACTATTACCCCCGCATTAAGGCCTGGTGCTATTTCAACGCGGATGTCGGATACACCAACAACATCACCGCGACCTCGCAGGCAGCGGCAGCGGCAGGTTATAACGATAGCATGCTGAACAGCGCAAATTACTATGCGGGCAATTCATACGCCCTTACAGTTCAGGATACTCTGATTCAGCCGCTCACGAGCGATGCAATGCCGGCGCCGGATAGCATGCCTCCTTTCGTCAGCATCGTATCCCCCTCGGCCGCGACGTTGTATAAAAGCACCTCGCCAAAAATCGTCAAAGTGAATGCTTCCGACAAGAGCGCCATCCAGAAGGTGGAGTTTTATGTCGATGGCGTTCTCACCTTTACTGACACTCTCCCGCCGTACGAATTTAACTGGGTCATCAATGGCGTTGGGTATGTAAATGGCAGCACCCACGCCGTCACAGCCAAAGCCTTCGACAACCAGCCCACGAATCATAATAACACGACGTCCACCCTTAGCGTGGTCATACAGCCGTGATCCTGTAGTTCCTGGTTTGCCGCAATATGGGTTTCCGCCGGCTGAGGCTGGCGGAAACCTTTGCGTTTTTGAGGTTCCGGTTCGACTTCCTGACGGGTTAAGATAATAGACGCAGGAGATTGCCGGCCCTGAAAAGGGGTTTCTGCCAGTTCACCGCGCCGATCTGTCGGATTTCAGCCGCCGCCACAATAAAATCGCCTCAAACCGGTTTCCGGAAAACGTAGGAGCGGTAGGACAGCGAGCCGTCCTCCAGCGCGTTGTAGACGCGCGAGCCTTTCACGCCGGCGAAGTCGCGGCCAAGGCTGTGGAGGAATTTCGGAAGCTTTTTGTCCAACAGCTCGACGGAGCGCGCCGAGTTCGCATCCATGCCGCGGAGGACTTTGGAGCTGATTTCATGCGATTCCTGGAGTTTCAGCGGGGCGTCCTCCATCGCGTTTTCCCATTTCCGGATGCCGTCGCTGAAGCGGAAGTCCGCGTAGAGGAAAAAGCCGCCAGGCTTGAGAACACGGGCGACTTCGGATAGAAATTTCGGGAAATTCGGATAGCAGTGCGAGGCCTCGACGTTGATGACGACATCGAAGGTGTCCGTCGGGAACGGCAGGTTCTGCGCGTCGCCCTGGACGAAATCGAGGCCGGGCACGTGGTGGCGCTTTTTGCAGAACTCAATGCCGGTCGGATTGAGATCAAGCCCGGTGTAGTTCTCAGGTTCCTGAGTGCGGGCGAGGTAGGACGCCCCGCCACCGTGGCCGCAACTGACTTCGAGCACGTTCTGCCGGCGGAAATTCACCCGCAGGCCGATGTGGTGATAGAGCTGGATGCACGCGCGGTTCGGCTCGTCCTGCGGCTCGAGCGGGATGCGCATGGGCGGATCGGTCTCGAACGCGTAGTTGAGGAAAATCACTCCCTCGTCCTGAAGGCGGCGGGTTAGGAAGGGATACCAGTATTGCCAGATGGCCTTGCGGATGGGGCCGATGGAGAACAGGTGGTCGATGAGGGGCATGTGGGAGGGCGTGGATTTTTCCTGCCCTGAAGCCTAATCAGAATTCCGCCGGACGCCATGAAATTTCACTCGGGATCCTGATCGGGCTCGAAGATCATCGCCGGCTCGGACGGCGGAGTGGTGTCGCCCACCACCGGTCTCTCGCGGGTGGGGAAGGTTCGCATGACGGCCTTCTGCTCGGCGAGGGCGGCGTAATACTGCCCCATCTGCCCGGAGGTGAGGATGCCGTCGTAGCACTGGAGCTTCTCCTCAAGCTCCTGGCGCTGGGTTTGCAGGACCTTTTCGTGAGCGGCGATCGGGTTGCTGGCGTCGAGGGGTTCGCCGATCTTGGCGAGGAGCAGGATGCCGTCGACGGAAAGCTCGGACTTGCCGGTGGGCAGCACGGATTTATCAAATAACAGGGTGGCGGAGGCCGGGATGGACTGCAGCTCGGATTTCGCCGACTGGCGGAGGCGCGCCATCACGTCCTCCCGTTGTTGCGGAGAAAGATCGACTTCCTCGATTACGGTGGTGAGTGCCTTCTGGGCGCGGGATTCGATCTGGTTGTCGCGCTCGCGGACCCGGAGTTCGTTGAATTTCGCGAGCTGTTCGGGGTTGAGGAGTTTCGTGAGCGCTTCCTCGATCGCCTTGCCGCGGGTGGCGAGGTCCTCGATGACGGGCACGGTGTCGGTGGCGCTGGCGTGGCTCTCCTCGACGAGGCGGATGATCTCGCCCTGTTGGTCGATGGTCAGGCCGAGGGCCTCGGTGAGGCGCAGCATCTTCGCTTCCTCGCGGGTTTTCGGGCCTTTTTCCGCCTGATCGGCGAGCGGGAAATCACCGGCGGTCACTTCCTTCGGGCGCTTGCCGTCGCCCACCGTGGGGCGGGATTCCGACTTGGTCGGGTGGGTGGATTTCGGCTGCGGGGTTTCGGTCGCCGGAACTGCCGCGGAGGTCACTGCTGGACTTGGCTTTGCCACCCAAGCGACGGAAAATCCGATCAAGGCGGTGGCGGCGGGAAGGAGAAACTTGTTTTTCATGCGTTGCGGATGGCGGAGATCGCGGCGGCCATGTCGGACGCGCGAAAGGTGGAGGATCCGGCTACCATCACATTTGCTCCGGCGGTGAAACACCGTGCGGCAGTGACGGCGTCGATGCCTCCATCCACTTCAACGTGGAACGAGAGGTTTTTTGTCTGTCTGATTTTGGCGGCGGCGGTGATTTTCTCCAACACTTCCGGCATGAACGCCTGCCCGCCGAAGCCGGGGACCACGGTCATACAGAGCAGCAGATCGATCTGGTCGAGATACGGCTCCACCGCGCTGAGCGGGGTGGCGGGATTGAGTGCCAGGCCGGCCTCGCAACCGGCCTCGCGGATGCGGCGCAGCGTTTCAGACACATCATGATCGGCCTCGACGTGGACGGTGATCATATCCGCCCCGGCGGCGACGAAGCGTTGCAGATAATGGTCCGGGCGCGAGATCATCAGGTGGACGTCGAGGTAGATGTCGTTCGACTCGTGCACGGTCTGAACGACGGCGGGCCCGAAGGAAATGTTGTCCACGAAGTTTCCGTCCATCACGTCGAGGTGCATCCAGTCCGCGCCGGCATGGATTGCCCGGCTGACTTCCTCGCCGATGCGCGAAAAATCCGCCGCCAGCAGCGACGGGGCGATGACACGGTCCTTATAAATTTTAGGGATCACGGACGGAATACGAGCCTCGATCCGGCGGGGATGCACGGAAAATTTTCCCCGGGAGATGAAACGGCGTGCGTCACCGGGCACCATTCGTTACCCCTCCGGCGTGGACGACGAAGGACCGATCATCGATTTGCACAGCGACAGTTATTTCATGGGCCAGGCGCTGCGTGAGGCGCGGAAGGCTTATGCCGCGGGGGAAGTGCCGGTCGGCGCGGTGATGGTGCGCGAGGGCCGGATCATTTCCCGCGCCTGGAACCAGGTGGAAACCCTCAAGGACGCCACCGCTCATGCGGAAATGCTCGCCCTCTCAGCGGCCCAAGTCGCTCTCGGCGATTGGCGGCTGGAAAAATGCACACTCTACGTCACCAAGGAACCCTGCCCGATGTGCGCCGGAGCCATCGTCCACTGCCGGCCGGAGCGCGTTGTTTTCGGCTGTCCGGACCCGAAAGCCGGAGCCGCCGGCGGCTGGATCAATCTGCTCGAAGCAAATCCACCGCTCAACCACCGCTGCGACGTCACCTCGGGCGTGCTCGGTGAGGAATGCCTGTTTGTGATCCAGAGTTTCTTCCGCGAGGCACGGGAGAGGAAGAAAAACGAGCGCATCCAAGACTGATTGATCGGGAAAACACTCCGACATGAGCCTGCTCGGAAGCGATCATGAAGAAATATGTTTACAACCGTAGTCGATTCATCTACGGATGTAGTCATGTCTGCAGGAGCACGAATTTCTGAGTCGGAATGGAAGGTGATGGAAGTCGTTTGGACCGGGCCTCCGGTGACCGCACAACAGGTGACCAACGCACTGGGAGTATCAGAGGGATGGAAGCCGCAGACGATCAAAACGCTGTTGGCACGGTTGGTGGTCAAATCCGTGCTGCGGACGGAGGCGGACGGAAACCGTTTCCTCTACTATCCGGAAGTGAGTCGTGAGGCGGCGGTGGCGGCGGAAACCGATTCGTTTCTGGACCGGATCAGACGGGGATCATTGGTGCCGATGCTGGCGCACCTGATGGAGAGCAAAAGACCGCTCAGTCACGAGGAGATCGAGGCGCTGCGAAGTCTTCTTCCGGAGAGAAATTCCGAAATAGGAGGGGAATCATGAGTGCCTGGATGGAATCGATTTTGTCCGCATCGCGGGATGCCGCGATTCTGGCGGTGGCGATCGGGTGTGTGATCCAGCTGTCCGGCCAACGAATCCCGGCGGGATGGCGACATGGGCTGTGGCTGCTGGTGGCGGTGCGCTTACTGATGCCGATCTTGCCAGTGAGCCCGTTTTCCTGGCAACGGGTGTTGCCCGAAACGCAGCAGGCGACTCCGTCGATGAAGATGGAAACCGAGGCATCCGTGGTGACTTTTTCCGAAAAGCAATCGCCGCTCCCAACGGTTGATCCGGTTGCGGTGGCTCCGAGCTCTCCGGTGGGCATCGAAGGGAAGCCAGCGATCGAAAAATCGCAGGAGAATCCCATAACAGTTTGGGAGATCGTGGCCGGAGTTTGGATCTGCGGGGTGATCGGCTTGCTGCTTCTCGGAGCTGCGTTGACCTGGCGCTTCCAGAGGCGGGCGCGGCGGTTGATGCGATCCCATCCGAAAGGCGGCGATTTGGAGATGATGCTTGAAACCCTGGGACGTGATTCAGGATGGCGGAATCTCCCGCGCGTGCAAGTGACTGAGGCGGTGGAGGCCCCTGCCCTCTTCGGACTGCTGTGGCCGAGAATTCTGATGCCACCCACGGTGCTGGACCGCCTGTCAGATACCGAACTGCGGCTGGTGCTGCTCCATGAGCTAGGGCATTGGAAGCGGCGGGATCTTTTGGTCAATTCCGCCTTGGCGCTGCTTCAGGCGGTTCATTGGTTCAATCCGTTAGTTTGGTGGGCCTTTCACCGGACACGCCTCGAAAGCGAGCGGGCGACGGACGATTGGGTCTTGCGGCGCGCTGGGGCGGAGCATGTGACGAATTACGGAGAAATGCTGCTGCGGCTGCTGGATCAAAGCGCGAAACCACGCGTCGTGTTTTCCGGGATGGTGAGTGTGGTGGAAAGTCCCGGCGACTTGCGGCAGAGGATGGTTGCCATCGCAAGGTTCACGGGAAAACGCAGCCGTTTGGCGGCGACGGCATCGGCAGCGATTTTGCTAGGGTTGGCAGCGGTGGGGCTGACCCAGCCACCCGAGGCGGAAAACGTCCCGGGAACGATCGCGACTCACTCATCGACTGAAGCGGCGGCGGATTCATTTAACTGCCGGGTCCATTCTTCTGAAGATGCTCCCGTGCCTGATGCGGAAGTCTATCTGCAGGTGGTTTCGCAATTGGACGGTCAGACGCTTGATGCCCTGACTTTGGTGGGGAAAACCGACGGAGCCGGAGAAATCAAGGTTCACCTGCGCCCGGATTTGCGGGGGTCTAAAAATGCCACGATCAAACTTTTCGCACGGCATCCGAACGAAGGGTATGCGGCCATCAGCAGGTGGTCGGCAGCCCCGATGGGTCCATCGATTGAACTCAGCCTGTCCAAGGGACTGCCTTTGCGCTTCCGCATGTTGGACCAAAACCGCGAACCCATTCCCGGCATGCGTCTCCGGGTGATGACCGCGCAGATCCCCGTGCTGACAAATGAGTCACTTCGCAAAGGTCCGCAGTTCTTCGGCCATGTGCCGGCACTTCCCGATGGATTTTGGAGTGCGGTGACGGATGCGCAAGGCCGGTGCTCGATCGAAGGAATGCCCTCGGGGCAATTTTACGTGGATCACGATGATCCCAGATATGGACAAATCCCCGGGCGGCATGACTCGAAGCTTCAATACAAATCGGAACCTGCCGGAGCAGAAACCGAACTCGAACTCCTCCCGGCTGCCACCGTTTCCGGAAACCTGCGGCTGCCTGACGGAACGCCGGTGGAAGGTGCCAAGATTGAGACTCTCGAACACTACAGTTATCAACAGGGCGGATGCTCTGCGGAAACCCTGACAGATGCACGCGGCCACTACGAATTGCAGCGGCTGCTGCCGAGCGACTACGACATCCGGGTCACGCTGAACAAGCCGTTGAATGACGATTGGACGGCTGATTTGACCGCGCTGACCCTGCGTGCGGGTGAGCAGCGGCAAGGGCTGGACCTTTCCCTGTCGAAAGGCGGATTGATCACCGGGAAAGTGACCTTGGCGGACACGGGCGCGCCAGTGAGGGATATCCTGATCGGGGTGACATCGAATGGGGGTTCTTCGCCTCTCTGCAATGGTTCTGTGACGACGAACGAAAACGGCAGCTTCCGTTACCGCTTTCCGCCCGGAAAAAGAAAGGTCTATGTGGCGGGAGGGGCTCCCCAAGGCTATACGAACGCTGCGGCGGATGAGTCTTCGGCGGAGGTCGAGCTGGAGGTCAGGGACGGAGGAACCAGCACGGCGGACTTCGCACTGCCGCGGGAAAGCGGGATCAGCGGAGTTGTGATTGATCCTTCCGGCAAGCCGGTGGCTGGAGCGAACGTGACCTGCCTTGAGCCAAAGGACCGGATGGGCGCGCCTTATCAAGTGATCAGCGACGAAGCCGGAAAATTTTCCATCACCTTCACCGCAGGAGCCGAAAATGCCCAGCTGGTGGCCGCGTTCGAGGGAATGGTCACCGCCAGTGGTGTGAAGTATCCGTTGGGAGAGGAGGCGAAGCTGGAACTGAAGGGCAACGGATTTGCCAGCGCCTCCGGCCAGGTGGTGGATCAGGACGGCAAACCCCTTGAAGGAGTCTTGATCCGATGGGCCGGGGAGGACGTAGGTGGAATCCCCAGCGAATCCCACACGGATGCGGAAGGACGCTATCAGGCAGCGAAAATGTTGCCCGGAAAACTAATTGGATTCTATGCCTCCAAAGACGGTTTCGGCACGGTGATGGCGCAAGCTGATCTGAACGCAGGCCAAGCGGTCATCGTAGAAACAATGACGCTGGCGAAAGCGACTTCGTCCGTGGCCGGGAACGTGGTGGACGCCGCAGGGAACCCGGTTCCGGGCGCACGGGTTGAGGCTTCAGGCTACCTGCAGCCAAATGGAGTGGAAACATCCTCAGACCAGAATGGCAGGTTTGAACTCCACGGGTTGGTGGACGGATGGTTGGATATCACCGCGACCAAAGGCTCGATCACGAGGTGGGTTCAGAAAGAAGCGCGCGTTCGGACCGGCAAAGATAACTTGCTGATAAAATTACCCGAAGCGCCGGTGGCCGGGAAAAAGGAGAAACTCGTGGATTTCGTGGGCAAGCCCGCCCCTCCGCTGAAGGCGCAAACCTGGTTTCACTCCGATCCTCTTCCGGAAAACCAGCCCGGCAAAGTCCGGCTGATCTCGTTCGTGGGCTTGGACCGGCCGCTGATCTTTTTCCCGGATCTGTTGCCCGTCCTTCAGAAATTCCGCGACCAACACTCCGAAAAAGAGCTGGAAATCATTGTGGTGCATGGTTTCTGGCCAAAGGAAGAAGTGGCGGAAATCCTGGCAAAAGATTATCCGGATTTCAAAATTCCGCTGGCGATCGAGCCGGAGGAAGGAGCCATGAGTCAGGCATTCGGCGCTAAATCCTGGCTCACTGTGGTGATCGACCAGAAGGGCAAAGTCGCGTTCCAAAGCCCCGGCGATTTGAAGAAGGCCGAGCAAAAGGTGATGACGCTTTTGGGGAAGTAACGGCGCGAATCGTAGATCGGAGAAGGCCGGTTCTCCGATGACCGCCTTTTCAGGCGCGATTTTAGGTTGGCGCGGAAGACCGCTTGCACTAGGGTGCCGCCCCCCGAGGGGAATTTATGGCGATACAAGGAGAAGAACTGGCGCTGGCTTGCGCGAAGGCGGCAGACGATATCAAGGCGGAAAACATCCGCGTCTGGGACATGCGCGGGGTTTCGAACCTGACGGACTACATGGTGGTCTGCTCGGGAACATCGATGCCGCAACTGCGCGCCATCCTGCGCGACGTGGCCGGCGATGTGGAGGAAATCCACGGCGTGAAAGCCGTGAACAGCGAAGGCAAAGCGGACACCCGCTGGGTCGTGCTCGACTACATCGACGTGATGGTCCACGTGATGGATCAGGAACTCCGCGACTATTACGGTCTCGAAGAACTCTGGAAGGATGCCAAGGAAGTGACCTGGCAACAGGCGGTCTGAAATTTTTCGGGAATAAGCTCCGCCCCACTCGCTCCCATGTGTGCCCATGAGTGAATTCGCGGAATTAGTTGATGCCCATTACCAAGCGTTGTTTCGCTTCGGGATGTCATTGACGCGCGATGTGGACCGGGCGTCCGATCTGGTGCAGGAAACGTTCTGCATCTGGGCCGCGAAGGGCGATCAGCTCCGCGACCGCTCGAAGGCGAAAACCTGG
Source organism: Luteolibacter sp. (assembly GCA_039915545.1). Lineage (GTDB taxonomy): Bacteria > Verrucomicrobiota > Verrucomicrobiia > Verrucomicrobiales > Akkermansiaceae > Luteolibacter. The sequence continues at coordinate 3,403 of JBDSNC010000278.1, read as the reverse complement.
CTCTTCACCACACTCCACCGCGAGTTTCTCAACCTCCGCCGCCGCGCGGCGAAATTTTCCGACGAACCGATCGACGAGGAAGTGGCGGGTGCCGTGGAGGATTCGCACGGCGGCGCGGAACGCCAGATGGACGGCCAGCGGGCGATGGAGCTGCTAGGCATGCTGGAGGAAACCTACCGGGCACCGCTCGCGCTGTTTTATCTCCAACAGCATAGTTACAAGGAAATCGCCGAGATCCTCGATGTGCCGATCGGCACCGTGATGTCGCGCCTGTCCAGAGGCAAGCAGATGCTCAGGAAGCGGATGACCGCCGAGCCATCGAGCGCCCCGAAGAACATTTTGCAAATCGAACAAGGAGGGCAGCACCGCCATGGATAAGGAACAGGCACGCTTTGTTTTGCGAAGCTTCCGTCCTGATGGAGCTGACGTGAACGACACCGATTTCGCCGAAGCACTCGCTCTGGCGATGGAAAACCGCGAGCTCGGCGAGTGGCTGGCGAAGGAACGCGCGTTCGATGCCGCGTTCGCAAAAGCGCTCGGTTCCATCGATCTGCCGGAAACCCTGCGTGAGGACATCATCGCCTGCCTTGCCGGCGAGCGCGGCGATTTCCCACAAGCGGAGGACTCCAGCGACTCACTGCTGATTGGTGCGTTCGCATCCATCCAGCCACCACCTTTCCTGCGTGATGAACTGATCGCCGCGATGGACCGCACGGCAGCGAAGGATAACAATGTGGTCATCAATCCCGGCGGAAGCTCGTTCTGGCGGAAAGCCGGAATTCCATTGGCCGCTGCCGCAGGCATCGCGCTGGCGTTTGTTTTCACCCGCCCTGACAAAGTCACCCCGCTGGCGCATTCCGGGCACTTGAGTGCGAATGTGGTGCAGGCGAGTTTCATCAAGACCTTCGAGTCGCCGACTTTCGATCTGGAAGAAAAGCAGACGGATCACACCGTGCTCGTCCAGCATCTGCGGGACCGCAAACTGCCGTGCCCGTCGTGCCTGCCACCGGGGCTGATGAACGTGGATGCCATCGGCTGCCGCGAGCTCTTGATCGATGGCAAGCGCGGCTCGGTGATCTGCTTCAATGTCAGTGAGACGGGCGTGACCCATCTGGTGATTTTCAAACGCGACGACATCGAGGGAAATTTCCCGGAACGGGCGAAAGCGCTGATGCAACAGAAAGGCAAGTGGGCGTCCGCGCAATGGCAGGACGGCAACAAGATTTACATCATGATCGGCAACACGGATGTGAAGAAGCTCGTGACGCTGCTCTGAAATCTATCGGTTCTCCGTCCGTCCGACTTCTTCCAGCGTGGCGAGCAGCGCTTCGAAAACTTCCGGCTCCAGCGCACGGTTCGGAGTTCCCTTGAGGCACGAGGAAAACCACTTTACTAACAAAGCACGCCGCTCTCCGGGAAACGCCCGCGTGAATCCACTCTCACCGCCTTCCAGCAGCTCCTCGTCGCGCCGGCCGTGGGCGCGGGCGAGGATCCGCTGATAGCGGGTGATCGCTCCGTCTAACAGGATCCACGGAAAATTCGGATTCTTCGGCGGCCCCATCGCCAGCGCCCTGCCCTCGCCGGTTCCGAGCTTCACGCCGCCAGTTAGGGAAATCCGCAGATCGGGCAGTGAGCCGCCCTTGAACCACGCAGCGCCGCCGCCGATCAAGGCACCGAGCGCGGTGCCGGCACCGTGGGAGAAAAAAGCCGTGCCCGCGTCGACCACCATTCCCGCCGATGCCCCGAGCGCGGCGGAAACCGCGACGAGTTGGGTCCGGCTGAGGCCAAATTTGCTCCACGTCTCCTCGCTTTCCAAATCGATGCCCCGGAACGCATCCGGCTGGCTGTCCGCCCTGAGCAGGTGGTGGCGGTGGATTTTCAACAGCCCGCTGAAACAGGCCCGCTCGGCGTCGGCGAGTTTGAGAAAATAGCGTTTCGAAAGCTCTTCGGTTTTTTTCTCGCGGCGCGATGGGACTAACAAATCCCTTTCCTCCAGCGTCGCGCTCACCCGCAGGCCGAGGGCGTCTTCGAGAAATCCGATCATCACCTCCACCGCCTCCTCCCGCCGGCCGTGCCACTCGTTTTCCACCAGCCGGATCGTTTCCTCCAGCCGCGCGCGGTGAGTTTCCTCGATTTCCAGCAGAGCCTTGAGCAGCCGCAGACGCTCGTCGTAGCGGGCATGATGGGCGTCAAAAGTCCGGACGAGATTAAATGCGCCGCCGAGCCGGGTTTTCCACGCTTCCTCGTCAGGTCCCGTGACGTTTTCACGGCGGTTCAACAAGGCGAGCCGCGGCCTGCCGGTCCAACGCAGGATCTCCATTTCCGCTAGAAAATCATCACGCAACGGCTTTGAGGGATCGACAATGTAAAGGACCCCCGCGCCTTGGACGAGCGGCTCCAACAGACGCTTTTCATCGCCAAATTCCTCGCCGGCTTCCGCCACGAATTTTCTCAACGCTTCCAGTCCCGGAGTGCCGTCGCCGTGGATGCGCTGGATCGCCCGCATCGCTTCGACGGGCCGCGAAAATCCCGGCGTGTCGATAAAACGCAGGCACTCGCGGTCGCTGAAAACCACGCGGTGGGTCTGGCAGCGCGTGGTTTCACCCGGCGTCGGACTGACGCGAACAACTTCGTTGTCGTCGATCTCCAACAAAGTCGCGATCACGGCGGATTTCCCCATGTTCACGCGCCCGACGACGGCGAATGTCGGAACGTCCGGCTGCACCCAATCGTTCATGGAACCACCTCGATCGCCGCGCGGTTGACGAGACTGACCTCCGGCCGGCTGCTGCTGTAAATTTTCTGGAGCTCCAGCCTCCCGGAAAGCCGGACTTTTTTCCCAATCAGCGGCGTGAGGGCAGCCTCGTTCAGGTCTGGTCCCCCCCTGCTGACGAGGATGGCGCCGCGGGCTTCCGCGGTCGACGGTTTTTCGGAAAACAGGACGTAGAGGGTTTTCCCGGTTTTTGAATAATCGAGCTTCGCGACGACGCCCTCGACGACGACGTTCTGCCCTTCCTGCTGGAGAATCTTCGGGTCGTTGGGCGAAAATACGCCGCCGCTTTTGGCGGACGTTGCCGCTGGCTCCGCAGTGGCGACATCCTCCTTTTTCTCCTCCGCCGGCTCCTCGGCCGTTTCGGTTTCCTTCATCGCCGCAGCCACCTCGCGCAGTTCCGGAGGCAAATCTCGATCCTCTGCCGGGGCGGGGGCGGTTTTTTCAGTGGCTTTTTTGCCATCCTCCCTGGCCCCGTGTTTGGCGAGTTCCTGCAGTCCGCCGCCGGTTTTCGGTTCGTTGGGGTCCTTCCGATAGATCGCCCAGCCGACGAGGCCCCCGGCGATCAAAAACAGCAGGATGATCGTGATCAACATGCCGTTGATCGATTTCTTTTTGCGACCTTTCATGGCT